>PUKE01000154.1 GCA_003550425.1 Nitriliruptoria bacterium | reverse complement strand
GGCGCCGTGACCGTCGTCGACGACCAGCCCGACCGCCGGGTCACCGGGGTCCAGCCCGCGGGCGCTGACGTGAGGGTCGACGGCGTCGGGCTCGATGGCGTCGGCGTGCTCGGTCGCCCAGCCGGGCACGGCGGTCACCGTGACCTCGGCGTCCGCGGCCTTGTCGGCGAGCGGGAGCTCCAGCGCGCGCCCGCGGTCGCGGACCAGGCCGATCGGATCGTCGGCGGCGAGCGCGGCGACGCGGTCGTCGTCGTCCAAGGGGGCGAACAGCGGGTGGGCGTCCTCGGGGTCGTCGGCCGTGCCGAGCTCGACGGTCTGCTCGTCGGGCACCAGCGCGGTCGCCGCCACGACCGCCAGCACGGCCACCAGCGCCGCCGAGGCGCGGGCGGCGTGGCGCTGGCGCCGCAGGCGCGCGCCCTCGCGGCGGGCGCGGGCGAGGTCCGGCGCTCGCGACGGGGTGCCGGCGCCCCGCTCGAGCAGCTCGCGAGGATCCGCGCTCATCGCCCCGCCCCCTGCGTCTCGCTCGCGAGCCCCGCGCCGACCGCCGCCGGGTCCGCAGCGTCCTCCAGGGCCTCGTGGAGGTCGGCGAGCGCGCGGCGCGTCAGCGTCTTCACGGTGTTCTCGGGCACGCCCATGACCTCGGCCACGTCGGCCACCGGCAGGTCGCGGTAGTAGCGCAGCACCAGCGCGGTGCGCTTGCGACGCGGGAGGCTGGCGACGGCCTGGCGCACCGAGAGGGCGACGGCCTCGTCGCCCGCGCGGGCGGCGTCGTCCTCCGCCGCGGCGCGCGCCTCGAGCCGCGGCTGGGTGCGGCGTCGCACCCGCAGGCGACGGAAGTGGCTGTTGGCGAGGTTGAGCGCGATGCGCTGCGCGTAGGCGCCGGGGCGCTGGGCGCGGCGCACCCGCGGCCAGTCGCGACACACGCGCGCCAGGGCCTCCTGGGCGAGCTCCTCGGCCAGCGCGCGCTCCCCGGTGTAGAGCACGAGGCTGCCCACCAGACGCGGATGCTCGGCGGCGCAGAACGCCGCGAGCTCGCGGTCCGATGCCTCGTGCGTCACGCGCCCTCCCTGGGTCCTCCGTGGCCGCCGCGGCAGCGTGGCGGCTGTCACCCGAAACGACGCCGGGCCACCCGACGAGGTTTCACCAGCGACGACCGGATCATCGACGTGCCACGCCTCTGCCTGGCCTCCGAGCCGGGTCAGCGGCCGGTGCGCGCCCGGGTCTGGGGGAACAGCATGTCCACGAACCGCTCGGCCGTGGGCTGGGGCTCGTGGTTGGCCAGGCCCGGGCGCTCGTTGGCCTCGACCACCACGTAGTCGGGGCCGGCCACGTCGGGCACGAGCAGGTCCATGCCGACCAGGCGGATGTCCAGCGCGTGGGACGCGGCCACGCAGGCCCGCGCCAGCGCCGGGTGCAGCCGGTCGGTGACGTCGTGGATGGTGCCGCCGGTGTGCAGGTTGGCGGTGCGGCGCACCTCGAGCTCCACGCCCTGCGGCAGCACGTCGTCGAGGCCCCAGCCGGCGGCGGCGACGGTGTCGCGCGTGTGGTCGTCGACCGGGATGGTCGACTCGCCGTCGGTGGCGCGCGCCCGACGTCGGCTCTGCACCGCGATCAGGTCGGCGATCGTGCGGGTGCCGTCACCGCGCACGCGGGCCGGGCGACGCACCGCGGCGGCGACGACGTGATGGTCGATGACGATCACCCGCAGGTCCTGGCCCTGCGCGACCTCCTCGAGCAGCACGTCGGGGCAGTGGCGCTCGGCCTCGGCGATCGCGCTGCGCAGGGCCGGCTCGTCGGCCACGCCGACCGTCACCCCGCGGCCCTGCTCGCCGCGGGCGGGCTTGACCACGATCTCGCCGTGGCGCGCGAGGAAGGCGGCGTCGGCCTCGTCGCCGGTGGCCAGGCGCCCGTCGGGCAGCGACAGCCCCGCCTCGCCGAGCACCCGACGGGTGGCGCGCTTGTCGTCGCAGCGGCTCATCGCCACCGCGTGGGTGAGCTCCGACAGCGACTCGCGCGTGACGATCTGGCGACCCCCGTGCGAGAGCGCCATCTCGCCCCAGTCGCCGTCGAGCACGCGGACGCTGATGCCACGCCGACGCGCCTCGTCGGCGATCAGCCGGGCGTAGGGGTTGAGCTCCTCCTCGGGCGGGCTCGGGGTGAACAGGGGCTCGTTGATCGGGTTCTTGCGCTTGACCACGAACACCGGGACGCGCTCGAACCCGAGCTTCTCGTACAGGCGGATCGCGGCGACGTTGTCGTGGAGCACCGACAGGTCGAGGTAGCTGCGCCCGCGTGCCTGATAGCGCTCGATCAGCGTGCGCACCAGCGCCTCGCCGACCCCCGGTGGGCTGGCCTGCGGGTCGACGGCGAGGCACCACAGGCTCGTGCCGCCCTCGGGGTCGCCGAAGGCCTCGACGTGGTCGATCCCCGTCACCGTGCCGACCACGCGCCCGGACTCGGCGTCCTCGGCGACGAGGTAGGTGAACGTGCGGGTGCGCTGGTTGGCCCACAGCACCGCGGGGTCGGCGCCGACCATCCCGTTGGTGGCGTAGAGCGCGTTGGTGGCCTCCGCGTCGGCCTCGGTGCGCATCTTGCGCACCACGACCCCGCGGATCGGCTCACGACGATGCCGGTGGTGCCACAGCCACAGGCGATAGGTCAGGGACGGGTCGATGAACGCCTCGTCGGGCGCCTGGGCGACCAGCACGTGGGGGTCGCGCAGGTAGATGGCGATGTCGCGCTGACCGGTGCGCTCGTCGCGCAGCAGCTCCAGCGCCCGCGCCTGGTCGGCGAAGGTCTGGCCGAAGATGACCCGCCCCCAGCCGCAGTCGAGCGCGACCTCGGCGTCGACCTCCTCGGTCGAGTGGCGGGTGTGCTCGCCCACCGCGTCCCAGCTGCGGGTCGACAGCGCGTCGTCGCGGCGCACCCGCGGGTCGTAGCCTCGGCCCGACACCGCTCACACCTCGTGGGTCTGCAGCCACAGCTCCAGCAGCCCGAGCTGCCACAGCTTGTTGCCGCGCAGCGGCGTCAGCTCGGCCTTGCCCTCGTCGGCGAGGGCGAGCAGGCGCTGGACCTCCTCGGTGCGGAACAGCCCGCGCTGGCGCGCGGCCGGCGCGTGCAGCGCCTCGCGCACCAGCTCCAGCGACGGGCCCTCGAGGTAGGTGAGCGCCGGCACCGGGAAGTAGCCCTTGGGCCGGTCGATGACCTCGGCCGGGATCACCTGGCGCGCGGCCTCCTTGAGCACGCCCTTGCCGCCGTGCTCCAGGTGGAGCTCGGGCGGTCAGCTGGCGGCCAGCTCGACGAGCTCGTGGTCGAGGAACGGGACGCGAGCCTCCAGCCCCCAGGCCATCGTCATGTTGTCCACGCGCTTGACCGGGTCGTCGACCAGCATCACCTGGGTGTCGATCCGCAGCGCGCGGTCCGCGGGGGTCTCCGCGCCCGGCTTGGCGAAGTGCGCGGCGACGAGCTCATAGGCGTGGTCGCGCGCGGGGAGGCGATCCGGCGGCACCGTGGCGGCGACCTCGTCGTAGGTGCGGTCGAAGAACGCGCGCGCGTAGGCGTCCACGCCGAGGTCGCCCCGGGGCACGTCCAGCATCGGCGGGTACCAGTGGTAGCCGCCGAACACCTCGTCGGCGCCCTGGCCGGACTGCACCACCCGGATCGACTTCGCGACCTCCTCGCTGAGGAGGTAGAAGCCGACGGCGTCGTGGCTGACCATCGGCTCGCTCATCGCCGCGACGGCGTCGCCGAGCGCCGGCAGCATCCGCTCGGTGGGCACGCGGAAGCGGTGGTGGTCGGTCCCGTAGGTGCGGGCGATCACGTCGGAGTAGCGGAACTCGTCGCCCTCCTCGCCGCCGACCGCCTCGAACCCGACGCTGAACGTCGACAGGCGCTCCTGGCCCTCCTCGGCCAGCAGCCCGACGACCAGGCTCGAGTCCAGCCCGCCCGACAGCAGCACGCCGACGGGCACGTCGGCGACCAGCCGGCGCCGCACCGCGGTGCGCAGCGCCTCGAGGGTGGCCTCCTGCCAGTCCTGGCGCGTCCAGTCGGCCTTGTCGGGGTCGCGGGTGAGGCTCGGCTCCCAGTAGCGCTCGCGCCGCTGGCGACCGTCGGGCTCGAGGATCAGCAGCGTCGCCGGCTCGAGCTTGCGCACGCCCGAGAGGATCGTGCGGGGCGGCGGCACGATCGAGTGGAACGTCAGGTAGTGCTGGAGGGCGACCGGGTCGATGCTCGTGTCGACGTCGCCGGCCTCCAGCAGCGCCGGCAGCGACGAGGCGAAGCGCAGGCGGCTCCCCCGCTCGGCGAGGTACAGCGGCTTGATGCCGAGGCGATCGCGGGCGAGGACCACCCGCCCGGTGTCGCGCTCGGTGACCACGAAGGCGAACATGCCGTGGAAGCGCTCGACGCAGCGCTCGCCCCACGCGTGGTAGGCCTTCAGGACCACCTCGGTGTCGCCGGAGGAGAAGAACCGGTACCCGTGCTCCTGCAGCTCGCGGCGCAGCTCGGGGTAGTTGTAGATGACCCCGTTGAACGCGACGGTGAGCCCGAGGTCGGGGTCGACCATCGGCTGCGCGGCGCGGTCGGACAGGTCGATGATCTTCAGGCGGCAGTGCGCCAGGGCCACCCGCCCCTGCGCCTGCACCCCGGTGCCGTCCGGCCCGCGGGGGCGCAGCCGGTCGATCATCCGCGCCGCCGCCTCCACGTCGGCGGGCTCGCCGTCGCGACGCACCTCTCCACCGAATCCGCACATGGGCTGGGGCTCCCCTCGTCGCTAGC
>PUKE01000338.1 GCA_003550425.1 Nitriliruptoria bacterium | reverse complement strand
CGCACCTCCACCACACTGCGTAGCAGATGCCCGGTGCGCCGCTGAGAGGGGACGCGGCACCCCGGGTGCCCCCACCTCGGCGCCGGGGCCTGGTCCCGGCGCCGGGCCGTGGGCCCCGCGCCGGGCCGGGACCCTGCGCCACCGCAGTGCCGATGAGGAGGAGGGCTCGCGCATGACCAGCCCCGATGCCGCACGCCGCCGGCCCGCGGCCGCGGTCCTCGCGGTCGAGCCCGGCTGGGCCGAGGCCCTCGCCGCCCTGCTGCGCGCGCGGCGCGTGGCCGCGACGGCGATCACGCTCGACGGGGAGCCGCGGGACGGCGAGCCGCCGCTGCGCGACGAGCACGTGCTGGTCGTCGACGCCGCCGGGCTGTCCCCCGCCCAGCGCGAGGCTGTGGCGGCGCGCCAGCGGCTCGCCCAGCACACGCTCGCCCTGTGCCCCTCGGACGGCAGCCGGCCGCTGCGTGGCGTCACCGCCTGGCTCGATGCTCCCGAGGCTCCCGAGCTGGCCGCCGCCGTGCGCGACCCCAAGGGCACGCGCAGCCCGGCCGCGGCCGCCGGCGCGAGCAGCGACCCCGCCAGCGCGCTGACCGCGCGCGAGCGCAGCGTCCTCGCCCTGCTGGCCCGGGGCACCTCCAACGACGCGGTGGCCGCCGAGCTCGGCATGTCGCCGCACACCGCTCGCACCCACGTGCGCAACATCCTGCGCAAGCTAGGGGTGCGCAGCCGCTTCGAGGCCGTCATGGCCGCCGAGGACCTGCTGGCCGCCACCGAGGGGGCGGCTCGATGAGCGCCGACCCCACCCCCTTGCGCGTCGCCGTCCTGGCCACCCCGCTCGCCCGACGCGCGCTGGCCGCGGGGCTCGCCGAGCACGGCCTCGACGTCGTCGCCGACGGCGAGCTCTCCGACCCCGACGCGCGCCGCCGCGCCGCCCACGCCGACGTCGTGGTGCTCTCGGCCGGCGACCTGCCCGACCCGGCCGCGGTGCCCGCGCTCGCCGACCACGTCGGCGCGGCCGCGCTGGTGGTCGGCGACACCGACGCCGACCAGCTCGAGCGTGCCATGCGCGCCGGCGCCGCGGGCTTCGTCGACTGGGAGCGCCCGCTCGCGCAGATCGCCGAGGCGGCCCGCACCGTCGCTCGCGGCGAGACGGTGGTGCCGCCGGGCATGCTCGGCGGGCTGCTCCAGCGCCTCATCGAGCGTCGTCGCAGCGCCGACCAGGCCCTGGCCCGCCTGGCGACCCTGACTGCCCGCGAGCGGCAGGTGCTCGCCCTGCTGTGCGACGGCCACGACGTGCCCGCCATCGCGCGCGAGCTCGTCATCACCCCGCAGACGGCGCGCAGCCACCTCTCCCACGTGCTGTCGCGCCTCGAGGTCCACAGCCGCCTCGAGGCCGTCGCGCTGGTGCGCGACCACGACCTGCGCGCCTCGCTGGACGCCATGGAGGTGACCGCATGAGCGCCAAGGAGCGCATGAGCGCCCAGGAGCCAACGAGCGCCCAGGAGCCCATGAGCGCCGAGCCGCCCCAGCGCGCCGCCGAGGTCGAGGCCCACCTCGGCGACGGGGTCCACGTGCTGCGCCGACCCGACGACGGCAGCGAGCACCTCGTCAACGAGACGGCCCTGGCGCTGTGGCAGCTGTGCGACGGCGCCACGACCCCCGAGGAGATGATCGAGGGAGTCGTCGAGCTGTTCGGCGAGGACCGCGAGCGCATCGCCGCCGACGTCGCCACGGCCCTCCACCAGCTGCGCGAGGCCGGCCTGCTGCACGTGGGCGAGGCCGCCGTCCAGCGCCGCGACGCCCCCGACCCCGACGCCCAGGACGACGAGGTCGACCGATGAGCACCACCACCCTGCGCGAGCCGCTGGCGGTGCGGCTGGCCCGCACCGCCGCCGGGGTGCGCCACGACGCCGTGCTCGTGGCGCTGGACGTGGCGCTGATCTCGGCCGCCTACTTCGCGGTGCTGCTCGCCCGCTTCGAGGGCGTGGTGCCCGAGACGTGGCTCACCGCCTTCGTGCGGTTCCTTCCGCTGGCGGTGGCGCTGCACCTGCTCGCCTTCGGCCTGTCGGGCTCCTACGGGGCCATGTGGCAGCACGCGGGCGTGGCCGAGGCGCGGCGGCTGCTCCTTGGCGGCGCGAGCGCCGGCGCGGTGCTGGCGGCGCTGGCCGCCCCCGGGATCCTGCCGCAGCCGCTCAGCGTGGTGCTGATGGGCTCGGTGATCGCCACGGGGCTCGTGGCGGTGCAGCGCTTCCACGCCCGGCTGTTCGCGTTCCACCGCGGCGGCGAGCGCGACGCGAGCCGCGTCGTGGTCCTCGGGGCCGGTGAGACCGGCGCGAACCTCGTCCGCGAGATGGCGCGCGACCCCCACGCCGGGCTCGCGCCCGTTGCCCTGCTCGACGACGACCCGGACCTGCAGGGTCGCAACGTCGCCGGCGTGCCGGTGCTCGGCCCGCTGGCCGCGCTGCCCGCGGTCGCCCAGCGCCACCGCGCCGACAAGGCCCTGCTGGCCATGCCGAGCGCCTCGCGCGCCACCGCCCGCCGGGCCGCCACGCTGGCCGACGAGGCCCGCGTCACCCTCAAGACCCTACCCCGGGTCTCCGAGCTGGTCGCTGGCCTGCCGGGGGTGGCCGACGTCCGTGACATCGCCATCGAGGACCTGCTCGGCCGCGACCCCGTGGCCTCCGACGCCGCGCCCGTGCGCCGCGCCCTCGAGGGCCGGCGGGTGCTGATCGTCGGCGCCGGGGGCTCGATCGGCTCCGAGATCGCTCGGCAGGTCGACGGCCTCGGCGCCGCGGAGCTGCTGCTGCTCGACAACGACGAGACCCACCTGTTCGACGTCGCCGCGACCGTGCGCCCCGATGCCGTCCAGCTGCTGCTCGACATCCGCGACCGCGACCAGGTCCACCAGGCCATGGCCCGCTGGGCGCCCGACGTCGTCTACCACGCCGCTGCCCGCAAGCACGTTCCGCTGCTCGAGGACCACCCGGTCGAGGCGGCGCACACCAACGTGCTCGGCACCCAGCACGTGCTCGAGGCGGCGCGCGAGACGGGCGTGCGCAAGCTCGTGTTCGTCTCGACCGACAAGGCCGTGCGTCCCCGCAACGTGATGGGCGCCTCCAAGCGCGTCGGCGAGCAGCTCGTCGAGCGCTACCGCCCCGAGGACGCCTCCTGGTGCGCGGTGCGCTTCGGCAACGTGCTCGGCAGTCGTGGCAGCGTGGTGCCCACGTTCGTGCGCCAGATCCGTGACGGGGGCCCGGTCACCGTGACCGACCCGCAGATGACCCGCTACTTCATGAGCATCCCCGAGGCGGTGGAGCTCGTGCTGCAGTCGGGCGCGCTGGCACGTGGCGGCGAGGTGTTCATGCTCGACATGGGCGAGCCGGTGCGCATCCTCGACCTCGCCGAGCGCATGATCCGCCTGGCCGGCCACGAGCCAGGCCGCGACGTGCCGATCCGCATCACTGGCCCGCGGCCCGGGGAGAAGCTCGCCGAGGAGCTCGCCGAGCCCGACGCCCATCCGCAGCCGACCGCGCATCCGGCGATCTCCGCCCTTCACCCGGGTGCGCTCCCTGCCGACCGGCTGGATGAGCAGCTGTCCCAGATTCGGCTGCACCTGCTGGAGCACGACCAGCCCAGCACCGCCGCCGCGCTGCTCGCCCTGGCCCACGACGAGCGCACCGAGCTGCACCTGCCCTCGAGCGACGAGGACCGCGAGGTAACCCCTGCATGGAGCCCCTGGCCTACCTGAAGGCGCTGCGACAGTGGTGGTGGCTGCCGGTGGTGTGCGTGGTCGTCGCCGCTGGCGCGGCCTTCGCCACTGCGCCCACCCCGCAGCAGGCCGAGGAACGGGTAGCGCGCGACACCCAGTACGAAGCGACCCACACGCTCTACCGCGACGAGACCGCCGGCGTCATGCCCATGGGGCTGGAGACGCTCGAGCTGCTGGCCACCACCGGCGAGGTGCCCTCTGACATCGCCGAGGAGGTCGGCTACGACGGCGACGGCCAGCAGTTCGTCTCCGAGCTCACCATCGAGACCGACGGCGACATGGGCACCTTGCGCGTGTCCACGATCCAGGATGATCCCGAGACCGCCGAGGCCTGGGCCGACGCCTACGCCGAGGGCATCAAGGACTTCCTGATCGAGCGCAAGGAGGCCGAGCGCGAGCAGGACCTCGAGCGCGCGCTCGAGCGCGAGCAGGAGCTCGAGGAGCGCATCGCCGAGCTCGACGCCGACATCGACGACGCCGGCGGCCCCGACGCCGACACCGGCGAGGTGCAGCTGCTGCTCGCCGAGCGCGACGTGGTCACCAACACCTACTCCCAGGTGCAGGAGCGCATCGCCGAGGCCGAGGGCGAGGGCGACGTCGAGAGCGCGGGCATGGTGACGCTCCAGGACGCCTCGCCCGTGGCGATCTCGGCCGGTGGGGACGCGCCCATCACCGTCCCGGACACGCGGGGCGAGCGCGTGGGCGCGGCCGCCGGCGTCGCCGTGGTGATCGGCCTCGGCCTCGTGCTCGTCGCCGACCGCCTCGACCTGCGGGTGCGCACCCGCCAGGCGACCCAGCGCGCCTTCGACCTGCCGGTCGTGGCCGAGATCCCCCGCCTCGGGCCGCTCGCCCGCCGCAAGCGGGTGCTGACCCAGAGCCGTCCCGACAGCGACGCAGCCGAGTCCTACCGGATGCTGCGCCTGGCGCTGCAGCTGCAGGCCCGGCTGCTCGCCGAGCAGGACGCGGGGCACGGGTCGGCCGCCGTCGGGGGTGACGCCGAGCCCGCGGCCCACGGTGGCT
>PUKE01000003.1 GCA_003550425.1 Nitriliruptoria bacterium | reverse complement strand
GCGGGCTCCTCGGCCTCGTCGTCGCCCGCGGCATCGTCGCCGTCCTCGGCGTCGGCCACCTGGTCGAGGCGCTCGTCAGCGTCGTGGTCGGCCAGCGCGGCGGTGATCTGCTCGGCCACGCGGTCGCCCTCGTCGCGCAGGTCGGCGACCTCGTCCTGCTGCTCGGGCGTGGCCAGCTCCTCGGCGCGTCCCAGCGACTCCTCGAAGCGCTCCAGGAGCTCGTCGGCGCGCTCGGGGTCGTCGTCGACGAGGTGCTCGACCTCCTCGAGGCGCGCGGCCGCATGGCGCAGCTGCATGCGGGCCTCGGCGTCGTCGGTGAACGACAGGACGAGCTCGACGCGCTCGACGCTGGACTTCACGGGGTAGAGCGGCTCACCGGGCACCGCGGTGGCGCTGGCGTTCACCGTGGCCAGCCCGCCCATCAGCAGCACCAGGCTCGAGGCGGTGGCGACGAGGCGCTGCCGCTTGCGGCGCCGCTCGCGCTGGGTCGCCTCCCGGTGCAGCGACCAGAGGTGGTTGGCGGCGGTGTCGACCTCGAGCCGCGGATCGTACGCCCCCTTGAGGGCGTCCTCGAGGCGCGGGTCTCGCCCCTGGTCGCGGTCGGTCATGTGCCCCCCGTCGCGCTACCCCTCGGCTGACCCCCGGGGCGGGGCGCCAGCGCCAGTCGCCGCACGCTCGCGCCGCGAGCGCTCCTCCTGGGCCTCAGACGTCGCGGCGGCCTCCGGCGTTGCGCCCTCGGACTGCAGGACGCGCCCCAGCGAGCGCTCGCCGCGATGCTGCAGCGCACGGACGGCGCCGGGGGTCTTGTCCATGACCTCGCCCACCTCGGCGGCCGACAGGCCCGCGACGTAGCGCAGCAGCAGCACCTGGCGCTGCTCGACGCTCAGCCGCTCCATCGCCTCATGGACGTGCTCGGCCGCCTCGGTCGCCTCCGCGCGCGAGGCTGGCCCGCGCGCCCCATCGGGCTGGTCGAACGGCGTCAGGTCGGCCTCGAGCCGCTCGCCGCGGCGCTTGAGCTTGCGCAGGTGGTCCAGGGCGTTGAAGTGCGCGGCGCGGAACAGCCACACCTTGATCGAGGCCGAGCCCCCACGGATGGTGTTGCCGCGCTGGAGCAGCTCCATGAACGTGGCCTCGAGCAGGTCCTCGGCAGCCGCGCGGTCGCGGACACGAGCGATCAGGTAGCCAAGCAGCCGATCCGCGAGCTTGACGTACACCTCGCCCACCGCGGCGGGGTCGCCTTGCTTGACGCCCTCGACGACCTCGTCGGGCAACAGCGGTGGTGGGGCCTCGTGCTCCTCCGCAGCAGTCACTGGGGGCTCCTGGGGTTGACGATGAGGCCGGTCGGGTGCACGCAGAGTATGGCCGCTGCGCCCGCGGATCTCACATCGCCGACCTGTCTGCCCGGTCGAGGGGGCTCACCTTGCGTGCCGCGGGCCCCTGCCGACCCTTCTCGGCGGTGCCGCGAGCGCCTTCAGCGGATGGGCGGGATCCGTCGTTGCCACCCCGCGTCCCGGAGTTTCGACGCGCACCGCCGTGACCGGAGGGTGCGCGATCGCAATGGGATCGCAGCGCCGAGGCATTGCATGACCCTCCCTGTGGCATGATGTGATGGCGGTATGCTGCGAACGCATCATCGTTTGCATCGGACAAGGATTCCAGGATGACCACAGAGGCCCAAGAGGAAGCGGTGCGGGATTACCTCACGGCGTTGAAGGACCCCGCGAGCATGGTCGACGAGCAGCGCGTGCACGACATCGAGCACCGGCTGCAGGAGACCGACGATCAGATCGAGCGCGTGAAGCTCCAGCAGGAGCTCCAGGAGGTGCGCAACCCGTCCTTGGAGCAGTTCGAGGAGCGCTTCGTCACCCACGCCAAGGAGTGGGCGGAGCGCCACGGCATCACCGCGGCGGCGTTCCGCGCCGAGGGCGTGTCCGACACGACGCTGCGGCGCGCCGGGTTCCCGGTCGGGGGCCGCGGTCGCGCGGGACGTCGCACGCGCAAGCAGACGACGCCGCGCAAGCAGCGCGTGTCGGCCGAGGACGTGCGGGCGGCCATCCCCCAGGGCACCTTCACCGTGAACGACGTGGTGCGGGCGTCGGGCGGCTCGCTCGCCGTCGCGCGCCGCGTGGTGCGCGAGGAGGTGGAGAAGGGCACCGTGACCGAGCACGGGCCCGATCCGAGCCACAGCGGCCCCGGCCGGGCGCCGATCCTGTTCGAGCGCTGACCTGGGGGCGAGCGCCGAGGGGCGGGGCGCCGCGGTGATGGGCCGCGGCGCGGGCGGGATCGCGCGCTGGGCGCGACCCGCCCGCTAGGCGCTCGTGCTCGGCAGCCGCTCGCGCAGCCACGCGAGGTCGGCGCGGTGGTCGTCGACGTCGCCGGGCGTCTCGCAGACCACCGGGGCGTCAGCGCGCATCACCGCCGCGACCAGCGCGTCGGCCGGGATCTCCCCCTGTCCCAGCGGGGCATGGCGATCACGACCGGATCCGGGCGCATCACGCGAATCGTTCAGATGCAGCAGGTCGATGCGCCCGGTCACCTGCCGCACCGCATCGATCGCCTCGACGACGTCCTCGCCCGCCGCGTGCGCATGGCACGTGTCGTAGCAGAACCCGACGTCCAGCCCCTCGAAGTATGACCACAATGTCGAGATCGTATCCACGTACCGCGTCATGGCGTGATCGCCGCCTGCGGTGTTCTCGATCAGGATGGGCACCTCGCTGGACACGCGCTCGAGCGCCTTGCGCCAGTTCTCGAAGCCGACGGTGACATCGGTGTCGGCATCGACGTGCCCGCCGTGCACCACCACGCCCGCCGCACCGATCTCGGCCGCCGCGTCGCACGTCTGCTGCAGGATCTTGCGCGAGGGGATCCGCACCTTGTTGTTCGGCGAGGCGACGTTGATCAGATAGGGCGCATGGACATAGATCGGCAATGGGTCGGCGGCCAGGTCCGCGGCGTCCCTGCGCGACACGGGCGCCTTCCAGCTCTGGGGGTTGGACAGGAAGACCTGCACGCACTCGGCGCCGCGCGCCGAGGCAGCCGCCAGCGGATCGTCGTTGGGGACGTGCGCTCCGAGGATCATGGGGCGCAGCCTACTCATCGCGGGCCGCCACGGCGCCGGTCGGGCCAGGGGTCCCACGTGCGCGGGACGCTCGTCATTGCGGGGCGCCCAGGGCCTCGCCACACTCAAGGGCTTAGGGAGCCCTAATCCAGGCGCTGGAGCCTCGTGGAGACCGTCGACGACACCACCGCCCGCGGCGTGCCGACGCGGGTGCGCGCCGCGCTGGCGACCTGGCGCGCGCGCCGCGCCACGCGTCGCTGGCCGCCGCCCTACCTCGTCATCCCGGCGATCCTCGCCGCCGGCGCGGCTGCGCTGCCGCTGGCCTACCTCATCGTGCGCGCGCTCGAGGCCGGCACCGAGGCCCTCGGACGAGCCTGGTCGGCCTCGACCCTCGAGATCCTCGTCAACAGCGTCGTGCTGACGGTGCTGGTGGTGGTGGGCACGGTCGCCCTCGGCGTGACCTTCGCGTGGCTGACCACGCGCACCGACCTGCCCGCGCGCAGGTTCTGGGCCGTGGCCACGGCGCTGCCGCTCGTCGTGCCGAGCTTCGTGGCCGGCTACGCCTTCATCGGCGCCCTCGGGCCCCGCGGCATGGTCCAGTCGCTGCTCGGGGTGGAGCGGCTGCCCAGCATCTACGGCCTGTTCGGGGCCACGCTGGTGCTCGTCCTGATCAGCTACCCCTACGTCCTGCTGACCGTGCGCGGCGCGCTGCAGGGCATGGACCCGAGCCTGGAGGAGGCCAGCCGCAGCCTGGGCCACTCCGCGGGCGAGACCTTCCGTCGCGTCACGCTCCCGCTGCTGCGACCCGCGATCGGCGCCGGCAGCCTCCTCGTGGGCCTGTACGTCCTCAGCGACTTCGGCGCGGTCAGCCTGCTGCGCTACGACTCGTTCACCCGCGCGATCTACACGAGCTACCAGGCCGGCTTCGACCGCTTGAGCGCGATCGTGCTGGCGCTCGTGCTCGTGGTGTTCACCGTGGTGCTGCTGTGGGTGGAGGCCAAGTTCCGCGGACGCGCCTCCCAGCATCGCACCGGCAGCGGTGCGGGCCGCGAGCCTCGCGTGGTGGCCCTCGGCCGCTGGCGGTGGCCAGCCGTGGGGCTGTGCGTGGCCGTGGTCGGCCTGGCCATGGGGGTGCCGCTCGGGGTGATGGGCTACTGGCTGGTGCGCGGCGTGGCGGCCGGCGAGCCGCTGCGGCTGGCGGCCGAGACCTGGAGCGCAGCCCTGAACTCGCTGACTTGGTCGGGCATGGCGGCGGTCGCCGCGGTCGCCCTGGCCGTGCCGGTGGCGGCCATCTCGGTGCGCTACCGCAGCCGCGCCTCGGTGCTCCTGGAGCGCGCCACCTACATCGGCTACGCGGTGCCGGGCGTGGTGATCGCGCTGTCCATCGTGTTCCTGGGCGCGCGCTACGGCGGCCCGCTGTACCAGACGGTGCCGCTGCTGATCCTCGCCTACGTCGTGCTGTTCCTGCCCCAGGCGATCGGTGCGGCGCGCGCCTCGATGCTGCAGGTCCCGCCGTCGGTGGAGGAGGCGGGGCGCAGCCTCGGCCACTCCGGCGTCAGCGTCCTGCTGCGCGTGACCACCCCGATGGTCCGCCCGGGGCTGATCACCGGGGGCGCGCTCGTGTTCCTGACCGCGATGAAGGAGCTGCCGGCCACGCTCATGCTCGGCCCGACCGGCGAGCGCACCCTGGCCACGCTCGTGTGGGATGCCACCCGCGAGGCGTTCTTCGCCCGGGC
>PUKE01000044.1 GCA_003550425.1 Nitriliruptoria bacterium | reverse complement strand
CCATGCGCCGCATCCTGCTGCTGCTCGCCGCGCTCACCGCGCTGACGCTGCTGGCCGCCGCCTGCGAGGCCGACGAGGCCGAGGAGGCCGACCCCGAGCCCGACGAGGAGGAGGAGCACGACGACCACGAGGACGAGGACGACGTCGCCGACTACGACCCCGCCGACCAGCCCGACGACGCGAGCGTGTCCTTCGTCACCCCCCAGGACGGCGACACCGTCTCGACGCCCGTCACGATCGAGCTCGACACCGAGGGCTTCGAGCTCGCCTCGGTCGACAACCCGCCCGCGGTCGGCGAGGGCCACCTGCACGTGCTCGCCGAGGAGGACTGCTTCCCCGACGGCGAGGTGATCCCCGGGCCGAGCGACGACCTGGAGGACGCCAACGAGATCTGGCACTTCAGCGACGGCCAGGCCGAGGACGAGATCGACCTCGACCCCGGCGAGTACGAGCTGTGCGCCCAGATCGGCGATAGCGGTCACATGGCCTACGGCCAGACCGACGTCATCACCGTGACCGTCGAGGAGTAGCGCGCGGCGGCGGGCTGGCGGCCTCGGGCAGTCCTAGACTGCCCGAGGCCGCCAGCCCGCCCGGCCACCACGAGCGCCAGGCCGGGTCCCCGCGCGCGCCTCGGGGCGCGCCCCGCCACAGGGAGGAGCTCGCATGTCCGCTGCCGTCGCCGTCCGCCGCCCGGTGCTGGCCGACCTGCTGCCCGGCGCCCTCGTCCGCGACGTGGCGCTGGTGCTCGCCGCCGTGCTGGTCGTGGCCGCGACCGCGCAGATCCGCATCGAGCTGCCGTTCACGCCGGTGCCGCTGACCGGGCAGACCTTCGGCGTGCTGCTCGTCGGCGCCGCGCTCGGTCCCGCGCGCGGGGCCATCGCGCTGCTGGCCTACCTCCTCGTGAGCCTCGGGCTGCCCTTCTACGCCGGCGGCGAGTCCGGCGTCACGGTGTGGCAGGGCGCCACCGCCGGCTATCTCGCCGGCTTCCCGCTGGCCGCCGCGATCATCGGGCGCATGGCGCGCGCCGGCCACGACCGCTCGGTGGTCGGGACCGTCGGCGCCTTCGTCCTGGCGAGCCTCGCCGTCCTGGTCCCCGGGACCCTGTGGCTCCACCTCGGCCTCGGCATGCCGGCCGCGCAGGCCATCGAGGTCGGCCTCGTCCCCTTCCTGCTCGGCGACCTGGCCAAGGCGGTGCTGGCCGCCGGCCTGCTCCCCGGCGCCTGGGCCCTGGTGGGCCGCGCTGACCGCGCGCCCTCCGCGCGGGCCTGAGCCGGGCGGGCGTGCGACCCACGCCCGATCGGCTGCCTCCGACCTGACCCTCGGGCTGGTGGCGTGGCACGGGGTCGCGCGGGCCTGCGACCATGGGGCCGACCAGCGGCGACGTGGGAGCCGACGATGCGACCGCTCATCCTCAGTGGGGTGACGGGGCCCGCCCACGTGCAGCCGCCGCTGGTGCGGGAGATCTCCCTGGCCGTCGAGGAGGGGCGGGTGTGCGCCCTCGTCGGCCCGTCGGGCTCGGGCAAGACCACCATCATCCGGCTGGTCGCCGGTCTCGACGACCTGACCGAGGGCGCCGTGCTGCTCGGCGACGAGCGCATCGACCGTCTGCCCACCGGCCGCCGCAACCTCGCCCTGGTCGACCAGGAGGCGACCCTCTACCGGCATCTCGACGTCGGCCAGAACCTGGCCTTCCCGCTGCGGATGCGCGGCATCGCCGCCGCCGAGCGCGACGAGCGCGTGCGGGCCGAGAGCCGCGTCCACCGGCTCCGCGACCTGCTGCGACGCAGCCCGAGGAGCCTATCGGCCGGCGAGCGGCAGCAGGCTGCCCTGGCGCGCGGCACGGTCCGCGTGCCCGAGCTGATGCTGCTCGACGAGCCGATGGCCAAGCTCGACGCGGGGCTGCGCAGCACCGTGCGCGCCGAGCTGTCGCTGTACCTCCAGGGGCTCGAGGCCCCCACGCTGATGGCCACCAACGAGCAGGTGGACGCCCTGTCGCTGGGCGACGACCTCGGCGTGGTCAACGAGGGGCGCCTGGTGCAGATCGGCCCGCCCCAGCACGTGTACCACCGGCCCGACAGCCCGTTCGTCGCCCAGTTCCTCGGCATGCCCGGCGCGAACCTGGTGTCTGGCACGGTCGCCCTCGGCGCGCGGACCGCCTGGCTGCGCGTGGGGCACGGCGCCTGGCCCTTCGACCCGCCGGTAGGCCCGATCCGCACGCTCGCGGACCGACCGGTGACGATCGCGGCGCGCCCGGAGCACCTGACGCTGACCGACGACCCCGAGGTCAGCGTCCCGGCGCAGGTCGACCTGGTCGAGAGCCTCGGGTCGGATGGGCTGGTGCACGTGGCGCTGGCCGGCGCGGCCCAGCGCCTGGTGCTGCGCCTGTCCCGCCCGCTGCCGCGGCGGGGCGAGCGCGTGTGGGTGACCGCTGCGGGCGAGCGCCTCACCCTGTTCGACCCCGTGACCGAGGACGTCCTCGCCCGCGGCGGTGAGCGGGGGGCCTAGCGGGGCCTGGTGCGGGCGCGCCCCGCGCAGCCCCCGACCCGCCAGGCCGGTGTGGGCACTTCGGCCGGGATCCCGGCCGAAGTGCCCACACCAGCCCGCGGAGGGGCTCCTGGACTCGGGGTGTGGGCGGTTCGGCCGGTATCCCGGCCGAACCGCCCACACCTCCGATCCGAGGGGTGGGGCCCCGCGGCCCGTCTCGCGGGGTGAGGCACCCCGTCAGCGGGCATCGTGTCCTTGACGACGCACTGACCGATCGCCGCACGGCAACGCGCACAGGCAACGCCCCCGGGCAGCACGCCGCGACCGCGCCAGCCCTCGCTCCGCGACCACCGAGAGGACCAGCCATGGCCGAGGACCGCCCCGACCCGACGCCCGACGAGGGCCGCTTCGAGCGCGACACGCGCTACCTCGGCGACCGCATCCTCGACGACCCCGACGCCACGTGGCCGGTGGAGGGCGGCCGGTACCGGCTCGTCGTGGCGCGCGCCTGCCCCTGGGCGCACCGCGCGGTCATCGTCCGACGACTCCTCGGCCTCGAGGACGCCCTGTCCATGGGCATCGCCGGCCCGACCCACGACTGGCGCAGCTGGACGTTCGACCTCGATCCCGGTGCGGTCGACCCCGTGCTCGGCATCCACCGGCTGCGCGAGGCGTTCCTGGCCCGCGACCCGGACTACGACCGCGGCATCACCGTGCCCGCGATCGTCGACGTGCCCAGCGGCCAGGTCGTGACCAACGACTTCCGGCAGATCACCGTGGACCTCGCCACCCAGTGGCGGCGCCACCACCGCGACGGCGCGCCCGACCTCTACCCGCCCGCGCTGCGCGATCGCATCGAGGCGGTCAGCGCGCCGATCTACCGCGACCTCAACAACGGGGTCTACGAGGCGGGGTTCGCCTCCACCCAGACCGCCTACGAGGAGGCGTTCCAGCGCGTGTTCGACCGGTTGGACGCGCTGGAGCAGCACCTGCGCGTCCAGCGCTACCTCGTCGGCGAGCACCTCACCGAGGCCGACGTCCGGCTGTTCACCACGCTGGTGCGCTTCGACGCCGTCTACCACCACCACTTCCGCTGCAACCGCAGCACGCTCGCCGCGCTGCCCGCCCTGTGGGCCTACGCGCGCGACCTGTTCCAGACGCCGGGCTTCGGCGACACCACGGACTTCACCCAGATCAAGCAGCACTACTACCTGGTGCACACGGGGCTCAACCCGTCGGGGATCATCCCGGCCGGACCCGACCTCGCGGCCTGGGCGCAGCCGCACCATCGCGAGGAGCTCGGCGGATCGCCCTTCGGCGACGCGACGCCACCGCCGCCACCCCCCGCCGGCGAGCGCGTGCCGGCCGAGCACAACCCGGCGCTGGCCCAGCCGACCGCCCCCATCGGCTAGCCTGCGCGCCATGCCACACGCGCTGCTCGAGGGGTTCCAGCACTTCCGCACCACCGACCTGGCGCGCTATCGCGAGCGCTACCGGCGCCTGGCCGAGGAGGGGCAGCAGCCCCCGGTGCTGTTCGTCGGCTGCAGCGACAGCCGCGTGGTGCCCGACCTGCTGACCGCCTCAGGACCCGGCGACCTGTTCGTAGTGCGCACCGTGGGGGCGATCGTGGGTCCCCACGAGACCCCGGGCGAGCCGACCCAGGCCGCGGCCGAGTTCGCCGTCGGCGCGCTGGGCGTGCGCGACATCGTGGTCTGCGGCCACTCGCAGTGCGGCGCGATGAAGGCGCTGGATGCCGGCGCGCCAGACGACATGCCCCACCTGCAGCACTGGCTCGCCCAGGTCGCCGACGCGGCCCTGCCCGCCGAGGAGCGCGCCGACCTCGCACCGGCCGAGGCCGCCCACCGCCTCGAGCGACGCGCCGTCCTGCTCGGGCTCGAGCGGCTGGCCGCGAACCCGCTCGTGGCCGACCGCCGCGCACGAGGCCAGCTCACCCTGCACGGCTGGCACCTAGACCTCGCCACCCAGGACGTGGAGGCCTTCGACCCGGCCACGTCGCGCTTCCGCCCCCTCGAGGAGGTGCTCGGCGACGCCGCCGACGACGCCGAGGCCACCGCCGACGACGCCTAGGCCACCGCCGACGCCTCCGGCCACCGCTGACGGCCCCCGCAGACCCCGTTGCCGAGGCCCGCCACGAGCTGACGGGCAGGGCCTAGCCCTCCTCGCCCGACCCGTGGCCGTCGTGGTCGCCGTGGCCACCGTGGCCCTCGGCCTCGGCCGCGAGGTGCTCGACGTCGCCCACGTGGATGACCCGCTGGTCAGCCCCGTCGTCGAGGACGAGGGCGCCCTCGAGCGTCAGGTCGGCCGCATGGGCGTGGACCTCGCCGGCGCCGGGCAGCGTCACGCGGACCTGCTGGCCCAGCGTGGCGCAGCGGTCGCGATAGGCCCCGCGGATGCGCTCGGGGTCGCGCGCGGCGTCGTCGAGGCGGTTGGTCAGCACCCCGCACAGCCCGGCCAGCAGGCGCCAGCGGTCCACGGGGGCGTTGGCGACCTCCGACAGCGAGCGGATCGGCAAGGGGGTCTCGGGGCGCTCCAGGCCACGCCAGTCCACGTTGATGCCGCAGCCGACCACGACCCAGCGGTCGTCGGACTCGACGAGGATCCCCCCAGCCTTGCCCCAGCCGCCCGCGCCGCGGCGGGCCAGCAGGTCGTTGGGCCACTTCAGGGCGATCTCGGCGCCCTCGGCGTGGGCGCGGGCCGCCTCGGCGATCGCGACGCCGACGGTCAGCGGCAGCAGGCTCACGCCGCCCAGCGAGCCGCGCTCCAGCAGCACCGACAGCATCAGGCTGGATCCCGGCGGGGCGCTCCAGCCTCGGCCCTGGCGCCCACGACCAGCGGTCTGCTCGTCGGCCACGACCAACAGCCCTGGTGGTCCGCCCTCGCGGTGACCGGCCTCGAAGGCGCGCCGGTTCGTCGAGTCGATGCGCTCGTGCCACTCCACGGCGGTGACCAGCGAGGGACCGTCGACCAGGGAGGCCACGAGGGCCGGGGGCGGTGCGGTGGGCGCGTCCATCGTCCCCGAGCCTAGAGCCCGCCGGGCACCCGCGGCGGCCCACTAGACTCCCGCTCCCGCCAGCGCACGGCAGGAGGCGTGCCGGTGAGCGAGCCACCCACCAGCCCTCGAGGCCAGGCCGACGCGCCTGCCGAGCCTGGCGCGGCCGCGTCCGAGGGCCTCGCCGAGCTCGCGCGCCGCGAGGCGCAGGCCGAGCGCGGCGGCGGCGAGGACGCGATCGCCGCCCAGCACGCGAAGGGCAAGCTGACCGCCCGCGAGCGGCTCGACCTGCTGCTGGACGAGGGCTCCTTCGTGGAGCTCGACAAGCTCGCGACCCACCGGTCGACCGGCTTCGGCCTCGAGGACCAGCGCATCCCCGGCGATGGGGTCGTCACCGGGCACGGCACCGTGGCGGGGCGGCGCGTGTGCGTGTTCAGCCACGACTTCACCGTCATGGGCGGCTCCCTCGGCGAGGTCTTCGCCGAGAAGATCGGCAAGGTCATGGACCTCGCGCTGCGCATGGGCGTGCCGATCATCGGGCTCAACGACTCCGGCGGCGCGCGCATCCAGGAGGGCGTGGCGAGCCTCGGAGGGTACGGCGACATCTTCCGGCGCAACGTGCTGGCCTCCGGGGTGATCCCGCAGATCAGCCTGATCCTCGGCCCCTGCGCGGGCGGGGCGGTGTACTCGCCGGCCCTGACCGACTTCGTGCTCATGGCCCAGGGCGCGGCGAGGATGTTCGTCACCGGCCCGCACGTGGTGCGCAGCGTCACTGGGGAGGACGTCAGCGCCGAGGAGCTCGGGGGCGCCGACAGCCACGCGACGCGCTCGGGGGTGGCGCACGTCACCGCACCCGACGAGCCGACGTGCCTGGCCCACGCGCGCGAGCTCCTGGGCTTCCTGCCCGACAACAACCTGGAGGAGCCGCCGGCGGGCCCCCCGGAGGAGGACCCCGATCGGGAGGATCCCGCGCTGGACGCCTTCCTCCCCGACCGCCCCGACCAGGCCTACGACGCCCGGGACCTCGTCGAGCGCGTCGTCGACCCAGGCGGGCTGTACGAGATCCACGAGGCCTGGGGCGAGAACCTCGTGTGCGGGCTCGCCCGGCTGGACGGCCAGCCGGTCGGCGTGGTCGCCAACGATCCGCGCCACCTCGCCGGCGTGCTCGACGCGCGCGCCTCGGAGAAGGGCGCCCGCTTCGTGCGGACCTGCGACGCGTTCAACCTGCCGCTGCTCACGTTCGTCGACGTGCCCGGCTTCCTGCCGGGCACCGAGCAGGAGTGGGGCGGGATCATCCGCCACGGGGCGAAGCTGCTGTACGCCTACTGCGAGGCCACGGTGCCCAAGCTCACCGTGATCGTCCGCAAGGCCTACGGCGGGGCCTACGACGTGATGGGGTCGAAGCACTGCGGGGCCGACCTGAACCTCGCCTGGCCCAGCGCCGAGGTCGCGGTGATGGGCCCCGAGGGCGCGATCAGCGTGCTGTACCGCCGCGAGCTCGAGCAGGCCGACGACCCGCAGGCGCGCCGCGCCGAGCTGGTGGAGCACTACCACCGCGAGCTCGCCAACCCCTGGCGCGCCGCCGAGCGCGGCTACGTCGATGCGGTCATCGCCCCGCGTGCCACGCGGTCACAGCTGATCCACGGCCTGCGGTTCGCGAGCTCCAAGCGCGAGGTCCCGCCGGCGCGCAAGCACGGGAACCTGCCGCTGTGAGCGCGTCGACGCGCCGAGCCGACCACGGAGCGCGCCCCGCCGGCCGACCACGCGCGACGCTGCCTTCGGCCGGGCTGGCCGACGGCAGCGTGCTGGTGGTGCGCGGCGGCCACGCCTCGCCCGAGGAGCTGGCTGCGCTCGTGGTCGCCCTCGACGCCGTCATGGCCGACGCCGTGAGCCGCGCGGACGCGGCTCGCGGCAGCACGAGCTCCGCGACGAGCCCGGCCGGGGCCGCCAGAGGCGAGCGCGGCAGGCCACCCCGCGGTGGGGCCAGCGCGTGGGCGCGGGCCGGGCGCCGAGAGCACGTCACCGGCGCCCGCGTCGCCTCCCGCGCCGACCTGGCGGCGGACCGTTCGCGAGGCGCGTGAGACCGGGGACGCCAGCAGGCCGCGGGACCGACGCCTCGTCTCGCCCCCTCAGCCCTCGATCTCCACGTCGAAGCGCATGGTCTGCTCGTGCCCCGGGATGTCGCAGATCAAGGTGAGCTCGTCGCCGTCCTCGAAGTCGTAGGTGCCGGTCTCCTGCTCCCCGCCGTCGAGGTCGCCGACGATCGTCTCGCCGGTGTCCTCGACCACGAGGTTGTGGATGGCGTTGCCCTGGTTGTCGAGGGCGAACTCGACCGTCCCGGCAGGCAGCGTGATCTGGTCGTCCATCTCCGGGAAGTCGTTGTCGGTCGCCACGACCTCGACGCTCTCGACGACGTCGCCGTTGGCGGCCTCGTCGTCGGCGGGCTCGCCGTCGTCCTCCTCGTCCTCGACGAGGTCGCTCGGGACCTGGTCCTCCTCGGCGATCTCGGGGTCCTGCTCCTCGCAGGCGCCGAGCACGGCCACGAGCATGGCGAGGGCGGCGAGGATGGTGACGCGCAGCATGGGGGCTCCTTGGGCGATGGCGCGGTGGGGCCGACCCGGCGCTGGCCGTGCCTCGCGCCCGGGCACGCGCCCGCGACGCGAGTCGACAGGCCCTCACAGCCAGGTCGAAGGTCCCTCCTGCCGGCCCAGTGTGCCGCGGCGTGCGCCGCCCTGCCGCCCTGGGAGCCGCGCGGCGGTCGCCCGCGCGACCGCTGGACGAGGCCCCAGGCGGGGCGCCCACGCCGCCGCTGGACGAGGCGCCGACGCGCGGCCCGCGCGATCTAGGATGCGCCCCGTTCGCGCACGGACCGCTGGCACGCGGTCCGCCCGCGCGCCGACCGCCCCTGGAGGCCCGCATGGTCGACGCCGTCCTGGTCGCCAACCGCGGCGAGATCGCCCTGCGCGTGCTGCGCGCCTGCCGCGAGCTGGGGATGCGCGGCATCGCGGTCCACTCCGAGGCCGACCGCGGCGCGCCGTGGCTGGACCTCGCCGACGAGGTCCACCTGCTCGGCCCGGCGCCCGCCAGCGAGAGCTATCTGGACGTGCAGCGCGTGATCGACGTCGCCCACCGCGCCGGCGCCGACGCCGTCCACCCCGGGTACGGCTTCCTGTCGGAGCATGCCGACGCCGCCCTTGCCGTCACCCAGGCGGGGCTGACCTGGATCGGGCCGCCCCCGCAGGCCCTGGAGCGCCTGGGCGACAAGCTCGCTGCCCGCGCGGTCGCGCGCGCGGCACGGGCGCCGGTGGTGCCCGGCACCGACGAGCCGCTCTCCGATCCCGCCGCCGCCCACGCGTTCGTGGAGGCCCACGGGCTGCCGGTGGCCATCAAGGCGGCGCACGGGGGCGGCGGCCGAGGCCTGCGCGTGGTGCGCGAGGCACACGCCCTGCCGCGCGAGCTGGACGCGGCCCGCCGCGAGGCCCGCGCCGCGTTCGGGCGCGACGAGGTCTACCTGGAGCGCTACCTGGATCGCCCTCGCCACGTCGAGGTCCAGGTCCTCGCCGACGCCCACGGTCACGTCGTGGCGCTCGGCGACCGCGACTGCTCGGTGCAGCGGCACCACCAGAAGCTGCTCGAGGAGGCCCCGGCCCCCGACCTCGACCCCACGACCCGCGAGGAGCTCGCCGCCGCCGCCGTGCGCATCGCCGAGCAGGTCGGCTACGTGGGCGCGGGCACCTGCGAGTTCCTGATCGAGGGCGACGACCGGGCCTTCCTCGAGATGAACGCGCGCTTGCAGGTGGAGCACCCCGTCACCGAGCTGGTCACGGGCGTGGACCTGGTGCGCGCCCAGCTGCGCATCGCCGCCGGCGAGGAGCGGCCCTGGGGCGCGGAGGCGATCACGGTGCGCGGCCACGCCATCGAGGCGCGGATCAACGCCGAGGACCCCGCGCGCGACTTCGCCCCGGCGCCCGGGCTGGTCACGCGCTGGGTCGCGCCCGCAGGACCCGGGGTGCGCGTCGATGCCGGGGTGGCGACCGGCTGGGAGGTGCCCCCGCACTACGACTCGCTGCTGGCCAAGGTGATCGCCCACGGGGCCACGCGGACCGAGGCGCTGGCCACCCTGCGCCGCGCCCTCGACGAGCTCGTGGTGGAGGGGGTGCCGACCACCGCGGCCTTCCACCGCCTGGCCCTCGACCATCCCGACGTCCGCCATGCCCGCGCCTCGACGGTGTCGGTGGAGCGGGAGTGGGACCTGTCGTCGCTGGCCGAGCAGCCCCCGCCCGAGCCCGGCGTCGGCCCGACCGCGCCCTCGCGGACCCTCACCGTCGAGGTCGACGGGCGGCGCCTGGAGGTCGCGGTGTTCGACGGTGCGCCCTCGCCCGCGGCTGCTCCCCCCGAGGGTCACGCCCCCGAGGGCCACGCCCCCGATGCCCCAGCCGACGCCGCCCCCCAGGGGGCGAGCGCCGGCGCGAGCACGAGCCACGCGGGCCGGCGTGCCGCCCGCGGACCCGATCCCGCCCAGGCACTGCTGGCCTCCCCCCTCCAGGGGACGCTGACCGCCCTGGACGTCGCGGTGGGCACGATGGTCCGAGCAGGCGAGCGCGTCGCGGTGCTCGAGGCCATGAAGATGGAGAACGAGGTCCGCGCCCACCGCGACGGCACCGTGACCGCGGTCCACGCGACCCTCGGCGCCACGCTGGGGCGGGGCGACGCGCTGGTGACCATCGAGGACCAGGAGGACCAGGAGGACCAGGAGGACCAGGACGCGCGGTGACGCGCGGTGACGCGCCGCGCCCGCCCGGCCAGGGGCGACCGCCCTCAGCCCGGCGGCGTCGCGCTGCCCTGCGCCTCGCCACCGGCCTCGGCGCCCTGGTCGGCGGGCGGCGCGAGCAGCTGGCGGTCAGGGCGCAGCCGCGCGACCACCCGTGACAGGGCGCGCTGGAGCAGCAGGGCCTCGTCGTCGGAGAGGTGGCGCGCGAAGTGCTCGTGCACCCCCCGCAGGTGCACCGGCGCCGCCGCCTCCAGGACCGCCTGCCCCTCCTGGGTGAGCAGGGCGATCGTGCCGCGGCCGTCGGCGGGGCAGCGCGAGCGGCGCACGTAGCCGGCGCGCTCCAGGCGATCGACCAGGCGGGAGATGCCGCTCTGGGACAGCACCAGATGGTTGGCGAGCTGGTTGAGCCGCAGCCCGTCGGGCCGGGACTCGCTCAGCACCACGAGCGCGTCGTACCAGCCCAGCGGCAGGCCGCACTCCTCCTCGAGCTCGCGACCGAGGCGCTCGACGAGGGCGGCGTGGCTGTACAGGAACGCCTGCCATGCCGCCAGGCGGGTGGGCTCGACCTCCCCCATCCGGTGCTCCCAACTTGTGCGCGAACGACCGACGGCTATAGACTCCACTTCGCACAGCCTAGACCTACTGCGACTGCGGGCGTGGTCGTGGGGTGACCCCTCCCCCTGCGGGCCGCGGTTCGCAACGGCCTCGGGCAGCGCTGCGGCGGACACCCCTCCCCGCTGCGGCGACGCCCGAGGCCGCTGTGCGTTCGGGGCCGCGCGTGCAGGGGGGGCGCTACCAGGCCTCGGGGGCGTCGGGACGCATCAGCAGGCGCGCGGTCTCCTGGACGCTGCCCGACAGCGACGGGTAGATCGAGAAGGCGTGGGCCACCTGGCTGACGGTCAGGCGGTTGTGCACCGCCACCGACAGCGGGTGGATCAGGTCGCTGGCCCGCGCGGCCACCACGGAGCCGCCCAGCACGGTGCCGGACCCGCGCATGGCGTGGACCTTGACGAACCCGTCGGTGATGTCGGCCATCTTCGCCCGCGGGTTGCCGGCCAGCGGCAGCGTCTCGGTGCGCACCGGCACCTGGCTGCGCTCGGCCTGCGCCGCGGTCATGCCGACCGTGGCGACCTCGGGGTCGGTGAACACGCACGCCGAGATCTCCTCGGCGCGCAGCGGCGCGACCGCCTCGCCGAGGGCGTGCCACATCGCGTTGCGCCCCTGCATCGCGGCGACGCTGGCGAGCATGATGCCCCCGGTCACGTCACCGGCGGCGTAGATGGTCGGCACGTTGGTGCGGCTGACGCCGTCCACGGGGACCACCCCGTGGTCGTCGACCCGCACGCCGGCGTCCTCGAGCCCGATGCCGTCGGACTGGGGCACCTGGCCGATGCACCACAGGACGTGGCTGCCCTCCAGCCACCACTCGGCGTCGTCGTGGCGCTGCCACACCTTGACCTGCACCCCGTCGGCGTCGCGGGTGGCATCGACCGCCCGGCACCCACGGTGGATGGTCATGCCGCGGCGCTCGAAGGCGTCCTCGATGACCGCAGCGGCGTCGGGGTCCTCGCTGGGCAGGATCTGCTGGCGACTCGAGACCAGGTGCACGTCGCAGCCAAAGCGCGCGAAGGCGCTGGCGTACTCCGCGCCGGTGGCCCCCGAGCCGACGACGATGAGCCGCTCGGGCAGCTCCCGCAGGGAGAACAGCTCCCGCGAGGTGAACACGCGCTCGCCGTCGGGGACCGAGTAGTCGAGGCGACGCGGCCGGGACCCGGTCGTGATCAGGATCACGTCGGCCTCGAGCCGCGAGGTCGCGCCGTCGGGGTGGGTCACCGCGACGGTGCGCGCGTCGGCCAGCCGCCCATGCCCCTCGACGATGCGCACCCCCGACCGCGCGACCTTCTTGCCGATGTCGGCGGACTGGTCGCTGGCCAGCGTGGCGATGCGGTCCATCACCGCGCCGAGGTCGACCCGGGCCGCGTCCTCGGCGGTGGCGCCGTCGCGCCAGCGCACCCCGTGCTCGCGGGCGCGCCCCACCCAGTCGCGGGCCTCCGAGGACACGACCAGCGCCTTGGAGGGCACGCAGTCCCACAGCACGGTGTTGCCGCCGAGCCCCTCCTCGCTGACCACGGCCACCTCCGCGCCGTGGTCGGCGGCGACCAGCGCCGCCTCGTAGCCACCCGGCCCGCCGCCGAGGATGACGATCCTCATGGGGTCCTCGCTTGTCGCCTGGCCGGGAGCCTAACGAGCGCCCGCCGGACACGCCCGTCGGGCTCGCGCCACGCGACGCTCGCCCGACCATTCGGACACTAGCCAGGGTCGCGACCTGTCCGGCTGGCCTGCCTACGGGCCCGATCGTTGCCCCAGCGCGCCGGCGATCGCGCAGACTCGCTGCACACGACCGATCCGCCCCACCACAAGGAGCCACCATGATCCTGCGCCGCCTGCTCACACTGCTCGCCGCCGCGCTGCTCGCCCTCGGGCTCGTCGCCTGTGACGAGGCCGTCGAGGAGGAGCCCCTGGACGACGGCCTCGACGAGGGCGACGAGGTCGAGGACCTCGACGACGACATGGATGACGACCTCGACATGGACGAGGACGAGGACGAGGACATGGACGAGGAGGAGGACGAGGACCTCTAGCTCGCCCGTGCTGCGCGCGCCTCGGCGCGCGCACCCAAGCCCACACCGAGGGGAACCGCTGCGGCGGCGGTCCGGGGGCCGCCGCCGCAGCGCTGCGCGGACCCCGGCACCGGATCTGGCATCCTGCCCCCATGCGCACGCTGGCGATCATGCGGCACGCCAAGTCCAGCTGGGATGACCCGGCGCTGGAGGACCACGAGCGGCCGCTCGCCCCGCGGGGGCGCGACGCGGCCCCACGGGTCGATCGCCATCTCGCCGGACGCGGCCTGCGCCCCGAGGTGGTGCTGTGCTCCTCGGCCCGGCGGACCACCGAGACCCTCGCGCTGCTCGAGGCGACCACCACCGGCGCGCAGGCGCACGTGGAGGACGCGCTCTACCACGCCAGCGCGGCCACGCTCCTCGAGCGCGTGCGCGCGCTGCCCGACCACGTGACCAGCGCGCTGCTGATCGGCCACAACCCCGCCTGCCAGGGGCTGGTGCTGGAGCTGGCGGGCCGTGGCCGTCGCCTCGCCGAGGCCCGGGCCAAGCTCCCGACCGCGGCGGTCGCGCTGCTCACCCTGCCGGGCGACTGGGCGGAGGCGGGACCGGGCAGCGCCACGCTCGACGACCTCGTCCTGCCGCGCGAGCTCTCCTCGCCCTAGCCGGCCTCACAGCGCGTCGGCCGGCTGGTGGTGCCCGAACACCCCCCGCAGCACGTCGCAGACCTCGCCGATCGTGGCGTGGGCGCGCAGCGCCTCCCGCATCGGCGGCAGCAGGTTGGCGTCGCCGCGCGCGGCCGCGTCGACCACCGCCAGCGTGCGGGCCACAGCGTCGTCGTCGCGCTCGGCGCGCACCCGCGCGAGCCGCTCGCGCTGGGCGGCGACCGCCTCGGGGTCGACCCGGTGGAGCTGGGGCTGGACGTCCTCGTCGAGGCGATACCGGTTGACCCCCACGACCACGCGCTCGCCGCGATCGATGGCCCGGGCCACGTCGTAGGCCGTCCGCTCGATCTCGCGCTTCTGATGGCCGTCCTCCACCGCGGCCACGGCACCGCCCCGCTCGTCGAGCCGGTCGAGCTCGGCGCGCACGGCCTGCTCGATCTCGTCGGTCAGCGACTCGATCAGCCAGGAGCCACCGAGCGGGTCGGCGGCGTCGGGCACGTCGGTCTCGTGGGCGAGCACCTGCTGGGTGCGCAGCGCCAGGCGCGCGGCCTTCTCGCTGGGCAGCGCCAGCGCCTCGTCGTAGGCGTTGGCGTGCAGCGACTGGGCCCCGCCGAGGGTGGCGGCGAGCGCCTGCACGGTCACCCGGGAGAGGTTGACCTCGGCCTGCTGGGCGGTCAGCTCCACCCCGGCGGTCTGGGCGTGGAACCGCAGCATCTGGCCCTTGGGGTCGGTCACGCCGAGGCGCTCGCGCGTGAGGCGGGCCCACAGGCGGCGGGCGGCCCGGAACTTGGCGACCTCCTCCAGCAGCGTGGCGCGGGCGACGAAGAAGAACGACAGGCGCGGCGCGATGCGGTCGACCGAGAGGCCCCGGTCCCGGGCCGCCTCGAGGTAGGCGAGGGCGTTGGCGAGGGTGAACGCGACCTCCTGGACCGCGGTGGCCCCGGCCTCGGCCATGTGGTAGCCCGACACCGAGATCGTGTTGAAGCGCGGCAGCCGCTGCGCGCAGTAGGCGAACGTGTCGGTGATCAGCCGCAGCGAGGGCGCCGGCGGGAAGATGTAGGTCCCGCGGGCGATGTACTCCTTGAGCACGTCGTTCTGGATGGTGCCCCGCAGATGACCGGGGTCGACGCCCTGCTCCTCGCCCACGAGCTCGTAGAGCAGCAGCAGCAGCGCAGCCGGGGCGTTGATGGTCATCGACGTGGAGACCTGATCGAGCGGGATGCCCTCGAACAGCGCCCGCATGTCGGCCAGCGAGTCGATGGCGACCCCGACCTTGCCGACCTCGCCCTCGGCCAGGTCGTGGTCGGAGTCGTAGCCCATCTGCGTGGGCAGGTCGAAGGCGACCGACAGCCCCGTCTGCCCCTGCTCGAGCAGGTAGCGGTACCGGCGGTTGGACTCCTCGGCGGAGGCGAACCCCGCGTACTGGCGCATGGTCCACAGGCGCCCGCGGTACATGGACGCGTGGATCCCCCTGGTGTAGGGGGGCGCGCCGGGGTCTCCGAGGTCGCGCTCGTAGTCGAGGTCGACGTCCTCGGGGCGGTACACCGGCGCGACGGGGATCCCGGAGTCGGTGCGACGCTCGTCGGCGTCGGTGCGACGCTCGTCAGATGCCATGGCCCAACCCTTGCTGCGGGGGCCGCGCAGTCTACGGGACCCTTGGCCCCAAAGAAGAGGGCTAACGTCCGCGTATCGGTGCGCCAGCGCCTGGATTTGGGGCCAGCGCACGGGCCGCTGCTACCCTCACCCTCCACGAGCGACGGCCCCGGCCCACGCCTTGGCCGCAGCCCTGCGAGGAGCAGCCAGCATGACGACGAGCTCGACGCCCCCCTCCCGACCCGTGGGCAACCAGCAGCCCCCGAAGATCGAGCGGCGCGGCAACGTCCTCACCGAGCTCTACCGGTCCGCGCTGGGCAAGAAGTACCTCATGGCGATCAGCGGGATCGTGCTGATGGCCTACGTGCTGATCCACATGATCGGCAACTGGAAGCTGTTCGAGGGCGAGGCGTCGCTCAACGAGTACGCCATCTGGCTGCGCGAGCTCGGCGAGCCGCTGATCCCCGAGTACGGCGCGATCTGGGCCACCCGGGTGATCCTCATCCTCGCCTTCGGCGTGCACATCATCGCCGCCGCCCAGCTCACGCGGATGAACCAGCTCGCCCGCGGCAGCGGCCGCTACGCGGAGCGCCACTACGCCGCCGTCGACTTCGCCGGGCGCACGATGCGCTGGACCGGCGTCATCGTCGGGCTCTTCGTCGTGTTCCACCTCGCCGACCTCACGTGGGGCGTCCAGTGGGTGAACCCCCAGTGGGAGTACCTCGAGGTCTACGACAACGTCGTGGCGAGCTTCGCGAACCCCGTGTCGGCGGGCATCTACATCCTCGCCAACGCCGCGCTCGGCCTGCACCTCTACCACGGCGCCTGGAGCCTGTTCCAGTCCATGGGCTGGAACAGCCCCCGCTTCAACCACTGGCGGCGCTGGTTCGCCATCGGCTTCGCGGTGCTGATCGCCGTGGGCAACATCTCCATGCCGGTCGCCGTCCAGGTGGGGCTGGTCGGCTGATGCGATCGCGCTGCCCCGACTCGGGCCGGCGCCCCCCGCCCAGGGAGCGGCGCCACGCCTTGGAGGGGCGCGCGTGGCGTGGGCAGCCCGCCGCGCCGGCGGCCCGCGCCGCTCCCGGCGGTGGCGCCGTCGCCAGCCTCGCCTCGTTGTCGACCCTCATCCGTCGAGGAGGCTGATCCGCTCATGCAGCTCGATGCCAAGGTCCCCGAGGGCCCGATCGAGGAGAAGTGGGACCACCACCGCTTCAACCTCCGGCTCGTCAACCCCAACAACAAGCGGCGGTTCCGCATCCTGGTCGTGGGCAGCGGCCTGGCCGGTGCCTCGGCCGCGGCGACGCTCGGGGAGCTCGGCTACCAGGTGACGGTGCTGACCTACCACGATTCGCCGCGGCGGGCGCACTCGATCGCCGCCCAGGGGGGCATCAACGCGGCGAAGAACTACCGCAACGACGGGGACTCCGTCCACCGTCTGTTCCACGACACGGTCAAGGGCGGTGACTACCGCTCGCGGGAGGCCAACGTCTACCGGCTGGCGCAGGTCTCCAACGAGATCATCGACCAGGCGACCGCCCAGGGCGTGCCCTTCGCGCGCGAGTACGGCGGGCTGCTGGACAACCGCAGCTTCGGCGGCGCCCAGGTCTCACGGACCTTCTACGCGCGCGGTCAGACCGGCCAGCAGCTGCTGCTCGGCGCCTACCAGGCGATGATGCGCCAGGTCCACGCCGGGACCGTGGACCTGCACAACCGCGTCGAGGTCCTGGACGTGGTGGTGCACGACGGCCGGGCGCGCGGCGTCATCGCCCGCGACCTGCTGACCGGGGAGGTCCTGCGCTACTCCGCCCACGCGGTGGTGCTGGCCACCGGCGGGTACTCCAACGCCTTCTTCCTGTCCACCAACGCCAAGATGTGCAACGCCACGGCCATCTGGCGCGCGCACCGCAAGGGCGCGCTCATGGCCAACCCGTGCTTCACCCAGATCCCCCCCACCTGCCTGCCCCAGAGCGACGAGACGCAGTCGAAGCTCACGCTGATGAGCGAGTCGCTGCGCAACGACGGGCGCGTGTGGGTGCCGCAGTCCCACGACGAGGACCGCCACCCGGGCGACATCCCCGAGGCCGACCGCGACTACTACCTCGAGCGGATGTACCCCGCCTTCGGCAACCTCGTGCCCCGCGACATCGCCAGCCGCGCCGCCAAGCGCATGATCGACGAGAACCGCGGGGTGGGGCCGCTCAAGAACGGGGTGTACCTCGACTTCGCCGACGCCATCCAGCGCCTGGGCGCCGACCGGGTCGCCGAGCGCTACGGCAACCTGTTCGAGATCTACGAGCGCATCACCGGCGAGGCCCCCTACAAGGTCCCGATGCGCATCTACCCGGCGCCGCACTACACGATGGGCGGCCTCTGGGTCGACTACAACCTGGAGACCACGATCCCGAGCCTGTACGCCATCGGCGAGGCCAACTTCTCCGATCACGGCGCCAACCGGCTCGGGGCCAGCGCGCTGATGCAGGGCCTGGCCGACGGCTACTTCGTCCTGCCCTACACCATCGGCGACGGCCTCGCGCCGCGCCTTGGCGAGGAGCCGCTGCCCACCGACCACGAGGCCTTCGAGGAGGCCGCCGCGCAGGTGCGCGGCCGCGTGGAGGGTCTGCTGTCGGTCAACGGCTCGCGCACGGTCGACTGGTTCCACCGCCAGCTCGGGCGGATCCTGTGGGACTACTGCGGCATGAGCCGCAACCAGCCAGGGCTCGAGAAGGCCATCACCGAGATCAAGGCCCTGCGCGAGGAGTTCTACTCCGACGTCAACGTGACCGGCAGCAGCGACGACTACAACCAGGCCCTCGAGAAGGCCGGGCGCGTGCAGGACTTCTTCGAGCTCGGCGAGCTCATGTGCCGTGACGCGCTGTACCGCGAGGAGTCCTGCGGCGGCCACTTCCGCGAGGAGCACCAGACCGACGACGGGGAGGCGCTGCGCGACGACGAGCGCTTCGCCCACGTGGCCGCGTGGGGCTGGCGGGGCCTCGGCGAGGAGCCGTCGCTGACCGTCGAGCCCCTCGAGTACGAGAACGTGACGATCGCCACGCGCAGCTACAAGTAGGCCCGCACGACCCTGGGAGCGGACGAAGCCATGGACCTGACCCTGCGGATCTGGCGCCAGCCTCGACACGACACCCCGGGCGACTTCGTGTCCTACCAGGTGACGGGCGTGCCCGAGGAGGCCTCCTTCCTCGAGATGCTGGACCTGCTCAACGAGCAGCTGTCGGAGCGTGGCGAGGAGCCGGTCGTCTTCGAGTCCGACTGCCGCGAGGGCATCTGCGGCACCTGCGGGCTGATGATCGACGGTCGGCCGCACGGCCCGTGGGGCAACACCGCCACCTGCCAGCTGCACATGCGCGCCTACGCCGACGGCGACGAGATCACCATCGAGCCCTGGCGCGCCACCGGGTTCCCGGTCATCAAGGACCTCGCGGTGGACCGCAGCGCCTTCGACCGGATCATCGAGGCCGGGGGCTACATCAGCACCCCGACCGGCGCCGCGCCCGACGCCAACCTCATCCCCGTCGACAAGGCCACCGCGGACCGCGCCTTCGAGGCGGCCGCGTGCATCGGGTGCGGCGCCTGCGTCGCGGCCTGCCCCAACGGCGCGGCCCAGCTGTTCGCCGGCGCCAAGGTCGCCCAGCTCAACATGCTCCCCCAGGGCCAGCCCGAGCGCTACCAGCGGGCAGCCAACGTGGTGGACACGATGGAGGCGTTCTTCGGCTCCTGCACCAACCACGGCGAGTGCCAGGCGGCGTGCCCGAAGGACATCTCGATCGACTTCATCGCCTGGCTCAACCGCGACTACCGCAAGGCCAAGCTCTCGGGCCGCCAGGCCGGCTAGCGGTCAGCTTCGGCCGCCGTCGAGGCCGGCCGCGAGGCTGGCCTAGCGGGCGGCCTCGACGAACAGCGCCGAGCGGTAGTAGCGCAGCTCGGCCAGCGACTCGCGGATGTCGGCGAGCGCCCGGTGCCCCCCGCCCTTGGGCGGCGCGCCGGCCAGCGCCTCGGGATGCCAGCGTCGCGCCAGCTCCTTGAGCGTGGACACGTCCACGTTGCGGTGATGCAGGTGCGCCTCGAGCGCGGGCATGTGCACGGCCAGGAACGCCCGATCGGCGTGGACGCTGTTGCCCGCCAGCGGCGCGGT
>PUKE01000049.1 GCA_003550425.1 Nitriliruptoria bacterium | reverse complement strand
TGAAAACTCATCTCTTGGTAGGCAGTATCTGCTTCCTGGTGTTCCAATGCTTCCGCCATTCCTGTCATTTTCATGTATTTCAACTTATTTAAGGTTTCCTGCCTAATCATGGCCATCACCTCCAAAGTATTCTGTACCACGCTGGAATCCCTTGGGGCAGGCCGGCTGATGTTTCTGGTCTTTCTGTTTTGACGTGTTAGGGTCATCCTTTTGTTCTTTTTCGAGGATGTTTTTGATCTGCTGGTAAGTGGGCGAAGACGTTCTTTCCAGGATGAGACTACTGGCTCGTTCCAGTCGGTGGGGACCATACTTTTCTCTCAAGTTCAGAACCCCAAAGCAGGAGCGATAGGCTTGCTGCTCAATGATGGCCCGATCCAGTATAGCTTCAATCACTTTCCGGGTGGCAGAACCAGTTTTTTCGGCCCAGGAAAGGAAGCGCTCACGATTCCAATCAGCAAAAAACGTTTTATCAGGAGGCAAAGGTGATAATTAGTAATAACTATATATTTTAAGGGGGATTAAAATGAACAGCGGGGGAGGACCTGCTATTTCGAAAATCAGGCTTGGAATTTTTATTTCGGCATTGATTTTATTAGCAGGCTTATTAATTGGTTGTGGCTTGTTGGGGGATACTACATATATTCTGGATGTTGGTGTAAATAAAGAGGAGGCAGGTTCTGTTCATAAAGACCCTGAACTTGAGGAGTACACAGAGGGTACTACAGTTACAATAACAGCCGTTTCTAATGCTGGCTGGGAGTTTAAAGAATGGCAGGGAGATGCAGAAGGAACCGAAGAGAGCATTCAGGTAGAAATGGATGAAGATAAGGATATAACGGCTGTATTTGAAAAAGAAGAATACCAATTAACCATAGAGGTTGAAGGATATGGAGCTGTAGAGATAGAGCCAGACCAGGAGACATATCATTATGGTGATGAAGTAACTTTGACCGCAGTTCCAGATGATGGTTGGGAGTTTAAGGAGTGGCAGGGTGATGCAGAGGGCACTGACCCTGTTATAGAGGTAGAGATGGATGAGGATAAAGATATAAAGGCAATATTTGAGCGAGAAGACTATAGCATAAATATCGATATAATAGGCGAAGGGAAAGTAGAAAAGGAAGTTTTAAGCACTCCTGAAGGTGATTATCCCTATGAAACAATATTAGAACTGACAGCTGTTCCGGAAACCGGTTGGGAGTTTAAGGAATGGCAGGGTGATGCAGAAGGAACGGATCCTGTTATAGAAATAGAGATGGATGAGGATAAAGATATAACTGCGGTATTTGAAAAAGAAGAATACCAATTAACCATAGAAGTTGAAGGAGATGGAGTTGTAGAGATAGGGCCAGACCAGGAGAAATATCATTATGGTGATGAAGTTACTTTGACCGCAGTGCCTGATACTGGCTGGGAGTTTAAAGAATGGCAGGGTGATGTAGAAGGAACTGACCCTGTTATAGAAGTAGAGATGGATGAAGATAAGGAAATAACAGCAATTTTTGATGAAAAGCCTTTAGCCAATATTTCAGTTGAATACCTGCAGGTGGGTCCTTCCAACATATTTAGAGTTTGGGTATGGGAGACAAACATAAAAGGTGCTGTTGGTTTTAAGATATTGGATGAAGAGCAGGAAACAGTTCCTATAGGTGAAGAGATGGCCAGAAATACCTTAGAAGAGACGATGCCGTTATATATTGTAGATGGTGATGATAATGTTCTGGCAATAGGAGAGCTTACGCTGGAAGAGTTGGAAAATGAGGATGTTTTTTTACAGTGGGCAGAAGAGTAGGAAAGCAGGGTAAGCATATGTTGAGAAAAGATAAAGAAAAAACCGGAGGTGCCAATGATGAAGGTTTGTAAATGGGCAATACTGCCAGTCTTTCTGGTTATGCTTTTAGTAGTTTTGGCAGGTTGTTCAATGTTTGAAGAAGGCTACAATATTTCTGGTATAGTGCAGGATGTGGAAGGAAAGGGCTTAGAAAACATAACCATTTCCATTGAGGGCAAGGAGACCAGTACTGTAAAAACAGATGCAGAAGGAAGATGGGATGCTGGGGTAGAGGGAACTGTGGTAATCCGACCTTTGAAAGAAGGTTATAATTTTACTCCTCAAAAGTTAGAGGTAGAAAGTAAAGATAAAGCAATAATTTTTACCCTAGTTGAGTCTTTGACCGCAGAGGTATCTGTGGAAAGCCTTATAGTAGATGACATGCATGTTTACAAGGTGGACCTGCTGTCGGTAGAGGGTTTAGAGAACGTAGCTGGATATAGCCTGGTTGCAAAAGAAGAGTATAGTGGTGTTAAAAAGGATTTAAATGAAACCTCTTATGGGCTAAGTTTTGCGGAGACAATGGTCCTTGTTTTATTGAATGAAGAAGGAGAAATACTGGGTGAAGTTGCAATCCCCTCTGGCTCATATCAGGAAATTGTAGAGATTGAGCTTACCCAGAGCACACAGACCTGGCAGGAGGTATTACCTGTAGAGGATGTTTATAGAAGTGTTTCTGCTGACTATCTGGCAAAAGGATATGTAGAAAACAGGGAGTATGATGAAGAAGATATACCTTTAGAGGTTGAGGGTTTGGGTAGTGGAGCAGAATTTCCTGAAGGCTATATTTTGATTAATGATATAGCCGTGGAATTCGATTATGCTTTTGCAGAACAGGAGCATTTCAATAGCCTGCTGGACGAGAAGTTTGCAGAGGTGGGGTATGTGTATGATGACCTGCATCTTTACATAAAATTGCCGGACCAGCCCGACCTTATAGATGCCAAGACAGGGATGGCATTAGATGAAGGAGAAAAAGAAGCAGTATTGTCAGGTATAGATTTAATCTATGATGCAGAGAATCCTGATGGGATACCAGTGGTAAGAGCCTGGGCCAATGTGTCAGTAGAAGTGCTGGCAGTGGGTCCTTCCACCATATATAGAGTATGGGTGCATAGTGTAGAAGGAGTAGAGGGAGCGGAGAGCTTTACTATCCTGGAGCCAGATGAAACAGCGACAGAGTTTGGAGAAGAGATATCCAGGACAACGCTGGAAGATACCATGCCGGTGTATATTCTTGGAGAGGTTTCAGAAGTAAGTTATACGCTAACAATTGAAATAGAAGGAGAAGGCGCTGTTCACAAAGACCCTGACCTTGAGGAGTACCCAGAGGGGACTACAGTCGTCCTGACAGCGGTTCCAGATACCGGCTGGGAGTTTAAAGAATGGCAGGGTGATGCAGAAGGAACTGACCCTGTTTTAGAAATAGAAATGGATGCTGATAAAGATATAACTGCAGTATTTGAAAAAGAAGAAAATTATTTCTACAGATATTCAGAAGATTATATGGGGCTTGTAGATGGAGCTAGTTTTAAATTTAGAGGAAAAGATGGGCATATCAAAGATGAGTATGTCCAGAAATATTCTTTTTTAAAAACCGAAAATGGGATAGATATTTATGAGGGAAAAAGAACCGGGGGCTCAAGTTTTTTTGTTACCAGAAAAGAAAAGGAATACTATACATTCAGGGATTTAGAGGATATTTTTGATGAAAATGAGTTAAATAAAGAAAAGGGGGCCTTCGGGGTAAAAAAACCCGTTTCTAAAGGAGATTTGGGTTTCCAATACGGAGATCTAAGATCAGAAGAAAGTCTTCCATTTGCTGAGGCAAAAGAAATAGAATATATTGAAACTGAAGCAGGAGAATTTAAAGCGTGGCGTTTCTTTGCTGAAGAAAAACATGAGGATAATGGTGAAATTGAAATAATTGAAATTAATTTTTGGTTTGCTCCTTATTTGGGGCTGGTAAAGGCTAAAACGTCAGGTGATGAAGGTATTTACAATTTGGTAGAACTTATAGACTTTAGCTTTAATAATGATGAAGTAGATGATGATGAATATGGGTTCTTTTATACTATTAGAAACGGAGAAGTGACAAGATTAAAAAAGGATGGAACAATTGAACTACTTGGTATTAATGCTTCAGATATTTTTTCCTGGGATGACCATTTATACAGCTGGGATCGTCATACAAAAAAAGTACATGAATATAACATAAATGGGGATAGTTTGGATTTATCTCGAACTATTGTACTAGAAGATTTAGATTTAGATAGATGTCTTGGCATTAGTTTTGTAGTTGGATATGGAAAAATTGCTGTAATATCAAATAAACATGATGATGTTCATTTTTTTTCATTAGAAGGCGAATTTCTAAATCATGGTTTAATTCTAGATGAGCCTGATTTGCGGTTGCAGAATGTTTCAGGTTTTTTCCTTGACCCAGAGACACTAATAGTAAGTGAGGATGGTTATTCTAACATTATTAAAATGAGCAGTGTTACTGGAGAAAGTGAAGTATTGGTGAATATTCCTATCCTGCCTTGGCTGGGGTCGATTATTTACGACATAGATACTAATGAAAGTTTTGTAGCTGCTTCATCAAAAATAATACAATTTTATTTAAATTCACCTGAGGATTATAATATAATAGCTGAAGATTTACCTTCACATATTACTGGTTTAGTTAAGATGGAAGACTCTATCTTTTTTGTTTCTAATTTTGCAGGAGGGTTTTATAAATTAGATATAATTACTGGAAAACTTAAGACTATTACTTCGGTTGATGGAGGCTCAATGGCTTTTGAGAGACTACTTTATCAATGAAACGCAATAACTCCTTTATCAGCCCATTGTAAATGTGCTGTGTCAAGACCTTTTAGAATTAAAAGTGGATAGTTTGGCTGACACATCCAACATTTTTTCCGGGAGAGTTTTTTGACTTAACAGGCACAATTATCCCCTTAGACTTGTTTT
>PUKE01000129.1 GCA_003550425.1 Nitriliruptoria bacterium | reverse complement strand
GTGGCGAGGTCGGCGTCGATCTCGGCGATCTCGGCGACCGCGGCCTGCTCCTGCTCGCCAGCCCGGTCGCGCTCGAGCTCGGCGGCGCTGCGCTCGCCGCTGTGGCGCTCGTAGACGGCGTTCGCGCGGGTCACCGCGCCAGCGGCGCGGCGCGCGGCGATCCCGGCGGTGGCGGCGTAGGCCTCGGCGAACGCGGCGACGCCCTCGCGGGCCTCGGCCAGCGCGGCGAGGTCGGCGCGGTCGGCCTCGAGGCTGCGGAACGCCTCGGCGACGTCGTGGACGAGGTCCTGGTCGGGTGGGGCGAGGGCCTCGGTCAGCGCCGCCGACAGCGCCTCCTCGTCGGGGCGACGCGACAGCTGTGGCTGGCGCAGCTGGATGAGCAGGCGCAGCAGCGCCTCGTACCGGTCGGGCCCGAGGCCGAAGAGGGCCTCGTCGACCAGCCGCCGCCAGGCGCTCGGCTGGTCGACCACGCGACCGGTGTCGTCCAGCGACTCGGTGAGGCGCTCCTTGGTCTTGGCGGTCCGCGCGCTGGAGACCAGCCACAGGTCCCGGCCGATGCGCTGGCGGGTGGAGAAGAACCAGCGGGTCGGCGCGCCCTTGCCGCGGGTCGCCTTCAGCCCGCAGCCAAGCGTCAGCGTCTCGGGCTCGCCCGTCGCCGCGCCGCCGTCGTCGCCGCCAGAGCCGCCGCGCAGCCGCCCCAGCTCGAGCCACACGTAGCCGGTGCGCTCGGTGTAGGCGCCGTCGAGCAACAGGTTCCACTCCATGCGCTTGCCCGGGTCGCCGTCCGGCTCGACGCGGTGCGGCGCGACCTCGCCGTCGAGCAGGAACGGCAGCGTCAGCGCCAGCACCTTCGACTTGCCCGTGCCGTTGTTGCCGCGCAGCAGCAGCCGCCCGTCGCGGAACCACAGCTCCTGGGCGTCGTAGTGGAACACGTCGACCAGGCCCAGGCGCAGGGGCTGCCAGCGCGTCCGGGTGGGCGCGGGCAGGTCGGGCGATCGATCGCCCTGCGTGGCCAGGAGCTGGCCGTCACCGAGGGCGGCTGGCTGCTCAGCGTGCATGGGGCTCCACTCGCGGCGGCCTCACGGCGCGTCCTCGCCCGTCAGCAGGCCGGGCTGGCGCGCGCCGGCCACGGTCGGCTCGTCAGCGGCGTAGCGGCACAGCGCCGGCAGCGCCCGCACCGCGTCGCCGTCGCGCTCGATCAGGCGCAGCCCCGCCAGCCGCGCCAGCGCGTCGTGGCAGGCGTCGCGGGCGCCCTCGGGCGTGCGGGCGGCCTTGCGCCACGCGGTGCTGTGCTCGGCCGCGAGCGCGATGGTGTGGTCCTCCAGCTCCTCGAGGCGGTGCCACGCATCGGGCGCGGCCGCCAGGTGCTCGGCGAGCAGCAGCGTCACGTGCCCGTCGGTGCCCTCCTCGGGCAGTGCCGCATCCGTCGCCTCGCCGGTGGGGTCGAGCAGGGCGGTGCCCTCGGCGCGCAGCTCGGGCACCAGCCCGCACGGCTCGGCGAGGCGGCGCGCGAGCTGCGGCCGCTGGGTGGCGAGGTAGGCCTGCTCGTCGGCGTCGAGCTCGGCGGTGTAGACGACGGGATCGTCGAGGAGGCGCCGCGCGAGCCGACGGCGGATCGCGGCGGGCGTGGCGGGCTCGGCGTCCTCCTCGCGCTGCCCGGCCAGCGCGGCGAGCCGCTCGTCGTGGTCGGCGGTGGCGATCGTCGAGGGGCCGCGCGGCGAGGACAGGACCGTGGCGAGGACGCGCCGGTCGACGTCGTAGAGCGCGTCGCCTCGCTCGTCGAGGTAGGCCTGCTCGTCGCCGGCGACCTTGGCGAGCACCCCATGGGCGAGGAGCAGCCGGACGACGGCGACGAGGTCGCTGCGCTCGTCGCGGCGCTCCATGGTGAAGCCGATGCCAGCCTCGACCAGGGCCGGGTCGCTGGCCGCGCCGAGCACGTGCTCGGCCAGCAGCCCGAGGGTCGTCTGCTGCTCGAGGCGCTCGAGCGCGGCGAGCGCCAGGCACAGCAGGACGTAGCGGCGGCGGCTGAACGCCGGCTGGCCGCGCCCCGAGCGTGCGGGACGGCTCGCGTCGCCGAGGTCCGCGGGGGCCTTGCGCAGCCGCGCCGACTCGGGTCCCACCAGCAGCGCCCAGCCGGTCTCGTCGGCGAACCAGGCGCGCAGCTCGCTCGCGTGCCGTCGCACCAGCGTCAGCGCCGCGGGGTCGGGGCCGGCCTCGGTCAGCAGCGGATGGCGCAGCAGCGCGCGACGCGCGCGGGCGAGCTCGGCGCTCCGCGCCTGCTGGCGGGCATCCTCCAGGGCGCTGCCTGGCGGCGCCGCGGCGCGCTCGCTGGCCAGGCGCTGCGGCGACGGCTCGGTGCTCATCCGGCGCCCTCGTCGGCCGCGGTCGGCTGGGCGCGAGCGCCGGGCGCGACCGGCTGGATCGCGACCTCGCACTCGGGCCCGTGCAGCTCGCCGCTCTCGGTGGGGATCGTGGCGCGGCGCCCGTCGCCGCACGGGGTGAGGCGGATGGCGAGGTTCCCGTCGGCGGTGGTCGCCTCGACGGCGCGCCCCGGCGTCAGCGGCTGGGCGAGCGCCTCGCCGAGCAGATCGAGCAGCAGCGCGAACGCCGTGCGGTCGAGGTGGCCGAGGTCGGACAGCCACACCGGGCCATCGGTGGCCAGTCGCGCGCGCGCCGCCTCGGCCTGGGCGGACTCCGCCGCGATCCGCTCGGCCAGCGCGCGACGCGCGTCGCTGCGATCGGTGATCCGCTGGGGCCTGCCCCGGCGCTCGTAGCGTCCGGTGGCCCGCAGGCGGGGGCTCACGCGCACCGGCGGCGCATCACGCCAGCGGGTCGCGTTGGCGACCGGCGCCTCGGCGCGGGCGGCGAGCGTGTCGGCATCGACGGTGAGGTGGCGGGCCGAGGCGAGCCCGAACGCGGCCCGCCACAGCCGGTGCCCGTCGGCCTCGCTCGGCGCCTGCGCGAACCAGCGGGCCAGCTCGCGGAAGTCCGCGGCACGATCGCTGCGCCCGCTGGAGCGCTCCGCGAGCTCGGTGACCACCCCGAGCAGCGCAGTGATCGCCTGCCGGGCGCGGCGGCGCAGCAGCTGCGACTGCGCGGGCGCGGCCTCGGAGCCGATGAACCACTGCCGCAGGCCGCGCCAGCGATCGCGCCACGCGGCCAGCCGCACGGCGACCGGGTCGGGCTCGTCGGGGCTGGCGTCGGGGGCCTCGGCCTCGGCGGCGACCAGGAGCAGGCGGTCGACGGCGGCGGCGTCGAGGTCGTCGAGCATGGTGGCGATCGCCGCCGAGGCGGTCACGAGCTCGCCGACGAACCGCTCCACGTAGGCGACCAGCTGCTCCTTGTAGGCGAGGAAGGCCTCGACGTCGGCGTCGTGGAGGTCGATGGTGCGCTGCAGGCTCGCCATGAACGCCTGCGCGTTGTCGGCGAGCCCATCGAACACCACCACGAGGTCGCGCAGCGCCTGGCGGGTGCGACCCGGGTCCGGCTGCGCGGCGCGGGCCTCGTGCGCCAGCTCGCCAAGCCGCGCGCGGATGTCGGCCAGCGCGACCGCCTGGAGGGCACCGCGGCGCCCGAGGGCGGCGTCGTAGGCGGCCAGCGCCTCCTCGGCGGCCTCGCCCGCAGGGGTGAGCTGGTAGAGGTAGCGAGCCCGGTTGAAGTCCTCGACGCTGGTGACCCGGGCAGTGTCCGGGTCAGCCCGCAGGTTGCCCCACGCCCGCAGCTGATCGAGGGCAGCGCTGACCGCCTCGAGCGTCAGCGCCTCGCCCTCGGGCTGGCCGCCGTCGCGATCGGCGAGGGCGGCGTGCACGTCCTCGGGACGCAGATGCACCACGAAGCGCTGCTTCGCCGCAGCGAAGCAGCCCATCACCGCGCGGTAGCGCTCGGCGTGCTCCGCGGTGACGTGCTTGAAGACCTCGCGGTGGGCGGGCGCGGTGCGGCGCGTCATCACCTCGGAGTGTGCCGCAGGAGGGTGACACGGCACGAGCGGCGCGCCAGCCTGCCGGGCCCCGTCGGCGAGCGCGCCGCGTCACCCGCCATGGTCCTCGTCGGCGAGCGTGTCGCCTCACCTGCCACGGTCCTCGTCGGCGAGGGCCTCGCGCAGCAGCGGCGCGTGGTCGACGACGAGCTCCTCGATCTCCTTGACGGGATCCTGCCCGCGGTCCGCGCGCTGTCCGTCGTCCTCCCAGCGGCGCAGCACGTCGGTGCACGCGATGACCGCGCGGACGCGCCACTCCGCCGCGAGCACCCCGGGCGGCAGCGGGTCGGTCAGCGCCACGCCGAGGCGCTCCAGCACCTGCCACCACAGCGACACGCAGCCGCGCTGGCAGCGGGCGCGCACGCGATCGGCGTGCCGCTCCGGGGGCAGCAGCTGCGGGCACCGTCCCGGCGCGTGCAGCCAGGCGCTGCGCACGTCGTGCGTGGCCTGCCAGGCCAGCGCGGCCGCCCGTCCCAGCGGCAACAGCCCGTCATCGTCGGGCTGTCGGGATCGGTGCCCATCGGATGCCGCGCTCATGACCCTCACCTCTCGCAGCCCGCCGCCGCGATCGCTCGCCCGCTTCGCAAATCCGCACACATCGTGCATCACCAAGCGAAGCCTGTCCAACACGAAACGAAGTGTCGGTCATCCCACCTATCAGGACATCAGCGGCGGCGCCCGGTGGCCAGCGAGCCGACCCGGCACGCGACAGCGCGAGGCTGCGATCCTCGACAGGCTGTGGGCCATGAGCTCCGCCGGCGCCGACGAGCCCGACTGGCGCGCCTGGCGCGCCCACCTCGCGCCGCTGGTGGCCGAGGGCGCGCTGTCGGCG
>PUKE01000001.1 GCA_003550425.1 Nitriliruptoria bacterium | reverse complement strand
TGACGATCGACAGCAGCACGAACCCCATGTGCTGCAGGGCGAACTCGAGCAGCCGACCCCAGTTGTCGATCGCGTACTCGATCGCTCCCATCGGGCTCCCTTGGTCATGGGTGTGACCGGACCCACGGACAGGGCCGGTCAACTCGGGTTGCATCTCACCCTAACGGATCGTGAGGGGCCCCTGTCACCGGGTGCATGGCAGGCGCACGCCCCTCGCGGTGGGGCAAGGTGGAGCCATGAGCGACTTCGAGCGCACCCGCAGCCCCTGGCGCGGCCCCCGCACGCTCGTGCTGCTCGCCGGCGCCCTCGCCGGCGTCGGCCTGGTGGCCGCGCTCCTCGCGATCGACGACGACGGCGACGACGGGCAGCTGGCCATCGAGCAGGACCAGCCCCCTGGCGAGCAGGACGCAAGCGGCGACGACGCCGAGCGCGACGAGCCCGGCGAGGCCGAGGAGCCCGACGGGCTCGGCCCCGGCGACGAGGCCGAGGGCGAGCCGCTGGAGGGACCGCCCGCGCTGTCGGATCAGCGGGCCCTGGCCGGTGGCGCGTGGGAGCCGCTGGCCGACAGCCCCCTGCAGCCGCGCTTCGGGGCGTTCTCGGCCTGGACGGGCGAGGAGCTGGTGGTCGCGGGCGGCGACCTGGGCGTCGAGCCGACGGCCTCGGCCGGCGCCTACGACCCCGAGGCCGACGCCTGGCGCGAGCTGCCCTCGGCCCCCGCTGCGATCCGCCCGCCCGAGCACCAGGCCGCCTGGACCGGCGAGGAGCTGATCGTCTGGGGCGGCGACCCCGGCGACGAGGTGGGCCTGGCCTTCGACGCCCAGCAGGAGTCGTGGCGCGAGCTGCCCGAGGCGCCCCTGGAGGGGCGGCGCTACCACACGGTCGCACACCTCGGCGACGAGGTCGTGGTCTGGGGCGGGCGCCAGGGCGGCCAGCCCGTCGCGGACGGCGCCGCCTACGATCCGGCCGAGGACGCGTGGCGCACCATCGCCGCGCCCTCTGACGTGGAGGGCATGGGCGTGACCACGGCCGCCACGGGCGAGGACTGCGAGGGGCCACGGTGCGGGCAGCTGCTCGTGTGGACCGCCCCGGCCGATGAGCCCGAGGAGGACGCGACGGCCGCGGAGGGCGCGGAGGCCGTGGCGGAGGGCGCGGAGGCCGTGGCGGCAGCCACGGCGCTCTCACAGCCCCCGGACCAGCCCCAGGACGAGGACGAGGCCATCGCCTGGGCGGGCGCGGCCTACGACCCCGACGCCGACCGCTGGGAGCCCCTCGCCGACCTGCCGCGCCGCTCCGGCACCGGCACCCCGTCGCTGACCTGGGGCGAGGATCGCGCGCTGCTGTGCTGCGACTTCGCCGGTGGCGCCACCCTCGGCGAGTACGACCCCGACAGCGACGAGTGGCGCGGGACCGGTGCCGCGCCGGTGGGCCGCCGGACCCTGCACGCTGCCGAGTGGGGTGAGGGCGAGCTGCTGATCTGGGGCGGGCGCATCCGCGACCGCTGGATCCGCGGCAGCGGCGGCGTCTACGACGTCGACGATGCCTCCTGGGCGAGCCTCCCGCTGGCCGCGCCCGGTCAGGCGCGCATCCACCCCACCAGCGCCTGGACCGGCGACGAGCTGCTCATCTGGGGCGGCTACGACGGTCGCGACAGCTTCGCCGACGGGGTGCGGTGGGCGCCGCCCGAGGACTGAAGCGCCTCGCCGCCGACATGCGAGAGGGGGAGGGTCATCGACCCTCCCCCTCTCATGTGACGTCCGCGTCAGGGCGGCGTCGGCGCGCTCCTAGCGGCCGAGCCACTCGTCGACGACGTCCTCGTTCTCCTCCCACCAGGCGCGAGCAGCCTCGTTCTCGTCGGCGAAGTCGAACTGCTCCTCGTCCTCGATGTACTGGGAGAGCTCGGCGAGCTGCTCCTCGGTCATCATGAAGTTCTCGATCCACTCGACCAGCTGCGGGTCGTCCTCGGCGAGGCCGTCCCGCGAGATGGCGTAGAGCTCCTCGAGGTCACCGTAGAGGCCCTCGGGGTCCTCCAGCGCCTTCAGGTCGTACTCCGCATACGACCAGTGCGGCGTCCAGAGGGTCACCACGATGTCCTCCTCGGCAGCGATCGCGCTGTCGAGCTCGGCGAGCATGGTGGCCTCGGAGCTCTCGAGGTGCTCCCAGCCGTCCTCGTCGAGCCCGTAGCCCGGCATGACCTCCTCGTTGGTGGTCTGGGCCAGGCCCGAGCCGGCGTCGATGCCGACGATCTCGTTGTCGAAGCGGTCGGCCTCGCCGATGAGGTCGGGGATCTCGTCGATGTCGTCGACGTCCTCGGGCACCGTGAGGTTGAGGGCGGCCTCGCCGTCGTACCAGGTGCCGAGGTTCTCGAAGTCGTCGCCGAACTCCTCCTCGTACTCCGCGTGGGTCACGGGGAGCCACATGTCGAGGAAGAGGTCGAGCTGGCCGTCGGCCACGCCCGCGAACACCGCGCCGGGGTCGAGGACCTCGACCTCCACCTCGTAGCCCTCCTCGGTGAGGATCTCCTCCCAGAGGGCGGTGTTGGCGATGTTCTCGGCCCACTCGACCATCCCGATGGTCACGGTGTCGAGCTGAGCCTCATCGTCGTCCTCGGGCTCGTCCTCGGGCTCCTCCTCGGGCTCCTCCTCGTCGACGGGCTCGTCCTCGGGCTCGTCGGCGACGTCCTCCTCGCAGGCGGCCGCGACGAGCGCGAGCGCTGCGATGAGAGCGAGCATCCAGGTCAGGCGCATGCGCCCGGTCCGCTGTGACTGCATCACCTTGCATCCTCCCTTTCGTGTCAGGGTCGTGCTGGATCGCGAGCAGCGATCCACTACACGGTTCGTAGGTTCCCCGCCGTCGACCGTACCAAGCGGGCTCGGGGGTCGACAGCGTGCGCTATGCGGCTTGCTTGCTCTTCTTGCGCGTCGGTTGGCCGACGGCGCTGGTCAGGCGATCCAGGAAGATCGCCAGGATCACGACGGCCAGTCCGGCCTCGAAGCCCGTGCCGACCTCCACGCGGGAGATCGAGCGCACGACCTCGTTGCCCAGGCCGCCGGCGCCGATGAAGCCGGCGACGACCACCATCGACAGCGCGAGCATGATGATCTGGTTGATGCCCTGCATGATCGCCGGCAGCGCCAGCGGCATCTGCACGCGCAGCAGGGTCCGGTTGCGACTCGAGCCGAAGGCCTCCGCAGCCTCCACGACCTCCGAGTCGACGGTGCGGATGCCCAGCTCGGTGAGCCGCACGCCAGGGGGCAGCGCGAAGATCAGGGTCGCGGCGAGCCCGCCGGGCGTGCCGATGCCCAGCAGCAGCACGGCCGGGATCAGGTACACCAGCACCGGCAGGGTCTGCATGAAGTCCAGGATCGGGCGGACCACCGTGCTGACCGCGTCGCTGCGGGCCGCCAGGATCCCGACGGGCAGCGAGATGATCACCGCCAGCACCGTCGCGATGAGGATCAGCGCCAGCGTCGCCATGGTCTCGTCCCACAGGTTCATCGAGTCCACGACGCCGAACGCCACGACCGCGAACGCGCCGAACTGCCAGGAGCGCACGCGCCAGCCGATGAGGCCGGCGATCGCGGCGAACAGCAGCGGCGGCGGCAGCGTGATCAGCCACTCCATGGCGTCCACGCTGGCCCCGAACACGGTCTGGACGGCGTTGAAGAAGCCGCTCAGCTCGGTGCGCAGGAAGTCGACGGCGGCATCGACGCCGTCACCGATCGGGACGCGGGGCAGGGACAGGGCCTCCTCAGCCATGGTGGGCGCCCTCCTCGGTCGTCTCGGTCTCGGTCGATGCCTCGCCGCGCATGTGGGGCTGGCCATCGGAGGCGACCGGCTGGCCGTCGTGCGCGGCCTGGGCCACGAGCTCGGCGGCGTCGGGCGGGCCGTTGCCGTTGGACTCGGGGTCGCCCTCCTCCTCGAGGACGTCCTGGTTGGCCAGCGCCGACAGCAGCGTCACCCGCGGGATGACCCCGCGGAGCTTGCCGTCGTCGCCCACGACCGCCAGCGGCAGGGTGTACCGGGCCGCGTCGAGGAGCGTGTGCCCCAGGGGGGTGTCCTCGCTGGCCTGCCCGTAGTCGTGGTGCAGGATGTCGGCGATCGTGCGGTCGCCGCGCTTGGCGGCCTCGGCGACGTCGTCGTCGCGCACCGCCCCGACCAGGGTGCGGTCGGCCTTGGTCACGAACAGCTCGGCGGCCTCGTGGTCGCGCATCTGCACCATGGCCGCGCGGGGCTGGGTGTCCGGCGACAGGGTCACCAGCGGGTCCTGCACGGCGTTGGCGGCCGTGAGCACCCGGGAGCGGTCGACGTCGCGCACGAACTCGGCGACGTAGTCGGTCGCGGGGTTCGACAGGATCTCATCGGGCTCGCCGGTCTGCTCGATGCGCCCGTCCTTCATCACCGCGATCCGGTCACCGAGGCGCATCGCCTCGTTCAGGTCGTGGGTGATGAAGATGATGGTCTTGCGCAGCTCGCTCTGGAGCTCGATCAGCAGCGACTGCATGTCCCGCTTGATCAGCGGGTCAAGGGCGCTGAAGGGCTCGTCCATGAGCAGGATGTCGGCCTCGGTGGCCAGGGCGCGGGCGAGGCCCACGCGCTGCTGCATCCCGCCGGAGAGCTCGCTGGCGTAGTTGGCCTCCCAGCCGTCGAGACCGACGGTGGCCAGCGCCTTGCGCGCCTTCTCCTCGCGCTCCTCGCGATCCACGTGCTGGGTCTCCAGGCCCCACGCGGCGTTGTCGAGGATCGTCATGTGCGGGAACAGCGCGAAGCGCTGGAAGACCATGCTGACCTTGCCAGCGCGCAGCTCCCGCAGCTCCTTGCCGTCCAGCGCGGTCGCAT
>PUKE01000180.1 GCA_003550425.1 Nitriliruptoria bacterium | reverse complement strand
TTTCAGGATCGTTGATGAAATCCTCTGCTATGTCTTGGTTGAATTGGAATAGGTCGAACCACTCAACGGTTAGGTGCCGCTGTTCGTTCGGATACCGTTGGGCGAGTTCCTTGATTTCTTGGTCGTAATACCGACGCAAGAACGTTCCAAGTTCGTCCGAAAGTTCAGCGTGAATCTGTGGTGTCATAGTGTGGTGTGTGTGGTGTGTGTTGTGTGTGAAGCGTAATACGGTATTATTACGTATACTATAGTATACTATACCCTGCCCCTCATTAGGTCAACAAACTCATCTACGGGAAGGTCAACCTCACCAGCCCAATATTCGACCTTCCGGTTCTTTTGATCTAAGTCGTCCACCCCCAACGCTTCCGACGCTTGGTTTATGATATTCTCCCGTTCAGATTGGTGTTTATCCAACTGTGTTTGAACCCGTTCAAGCTCTTCACGCTTTGAGCCTAACCGTTGCTCAAGGCTATTTATGTCTGACAGTAACTGTTCTTCACGCAATTCAAGCATGGCGCGTTTGTCGCCACCTGCCGAAGCGTGGTTTTTGACGAGTTTGTTCACTAATTCACTCGCGTTCACACCCTCGGAAGCTAGGTATTCATCGACTTCCTTCTCTATTGATACTGTTCGACGTTCCTTAGTCATGGTTAGGTGACTCACACATATGGCAAGGGTCGCTCTTGGTGGTGTGAGAACAGGCTTTGCAGCGCCGATATTCCCCACCCAAACACTCATCAATTACCTTTTCAACAGCCCGGTGTTTGTGATCGAAGAATTCCAATCTTTTTCTCTTTCTGCCGGTTTCCGTGTAGTCCAACGATCTCACTGAAATGGTGGCGTCAATCACACCCTGCTCATACCGTTCATCTGGTGGGGTGAATAGCGATATTTCCTGGTAAAATCGTTTGTTATACAAGGATTCGAGTTTACTATGGCACGTCGGACACACGTCAACAAGGTTTTCCTCACTGTCAGACCCCCCAAACCGTCTTGGAACTATATGGTGACTTTCAGTAATGCCGTTTTCGTCGCAAAAGTAACACCCGCTCATCGTTCACCCTCTGTCTTGAGTAGGTGTCTCGCGCCAGCGCACTGTTCGCACGTCCACACAAGCCGTCCGTTGTGTGGTATCTTCCCGTCCGCTTCGTTTCGACAGCCTAGAGCCCCGCATATCTTACTCATCGTTTCATCACCTTCGCGTTCACTAGCTCAATGTTCGGCGTTTCCTCGAAATACTCAATCACTGGTTTGGGAACGTGTTTGTCCGTACTCTTCGATCCGTCCGGCCGTCGCTTGTGGATTAATTCAAACGGCTCCTGTTGAGTCAACCGCCTAAAGACGTAACTCCAGTCGTCACTTGTCCTAATACAGAGTTCGTCACCGACCGGCCCAACAGGGGCGTTTCGGTACTCGTCACGTCGAACGTTCGTGATTTCCTTGCTCATGGTTTGTCGAACGAAAGACGCAAGGCTAACCGATAGACTTAACTCGGTCGCCGTTTTAGAGAAGAGTGTACCACCACCCTTCTCCGGTCTTTCGTTGGCATAGCCTTGCGGCTACCATGCTAAATAGATTATGGTCTACGCGACTGTCCAACCGAATTATCAAATCTAATAATCAGCCTAAACAGTTAGGTGGAAGTGTGACAGTCCGCGCCATACGTGCCGTCCCAGCACTCTCACAGACTTTTAGCCTGATTGTGCGTCATCCAGCACCAAATGGCCTTATCGGACAAGTAAGAGTCTATCCCACAGCCTATTCAATTTAATGAGCCTTTTCCATCCCGTCAACCAAGCCACGGAGGTAACTGGATTTGTCCACGTTATCCGGCACTTGGATCGTTAGGCCATTAGTGTCTTCACTTTCAGTCTGCGGTTCGTCGTCTCGCTCAATCAGTCGAAAGTGACTGTCTAAGACGTTTTTGCAGTGTTGGCGAGAGTATCCGGCTTCGTCGGCCATATCGTTGAGTTGTGCGGGCCACATTTCTTCAATTACGTCGGCCATTTTCTGTCTATCTTCCGTGTCCTTGGTTGGGTTCTCTCGCCGTTCAATGCCACCGTACTGTTCGTGCAGTGCTTGCGACATAGATAGCCCTAGACGAGACACGCTATTAGTTACGCGCTTGCTATCGCCTGCTAATCAGTCGTTATCCAAGTCAACAATGATACGACCGTTCTTGTAATCCACGTCGTCAACTTCCCCAAAGAGTAGCCTGCCGTCTATCTCGAGTTCGCAGAAATCCCCGTAACTCACCGTTTCAAGGTCCGTAATAAGCATGGTTGCAGTCTCAACGACCACAATCAAAAGCGTATTGGTTAATCGCTATAGAGTTTCTTCCAGCTATCGTCACCTTCGGGAGTTGGGCTAGTGATTTCGTCTGGGTCCATGTTACTTAGAGTGGTGTTTAGTTGGTGTTTGTTCTCATAGACACCCATATCCTCAAGTGCGTCTCTAATCTCGTCGTGGGTCAACCGATCTTTGTTACCAAGATAGGCCCGAATCCTCCGGTACGTATACTCAAGCGTCCAATCTTGATAGACGTAAAACAGCCAGAGTACCATATACGGATTGTCTGGACGGGGTTTGTCCGCTCGAGCTTCGTGCTGGCAAGCCTTTGAACAATAGTCTATGTTCTTCGTTGGGTAGTGCCGGTACGTCCGTCCGCACTGCCCACACTCTTTTTTGACGTACTTGGATCGGTCTTTGTGCCCGCACTCGGTTGAACAGTATCTCCGGCCAGACTCAGATTTTGGAACCTCGAAACTCTCACCACAATATTCACACTCGAGTTCCACCCGGTCCCGTTTTGCTTTTCCAACACACTCGACAGAACAGTATTTGTGTGGCTTCGTCGGATCGCGTTTGTGAGTGAACGTCTCGCCACAGTGGTTACACGTTGTTTCTTTATGGAGTTTTTCGCCGTGTGAACGGGAGTGATGCACGCGCATGGCTCTGGTACTATCGAACTCGTCGCCGCAAGTCGGGCATTCGTGACTCATTCTAACTCTCCGAAGTACGTGTTTGGTGTGAGTTCCTTTCTAAGCTGTTCTAATTCGTCTAGCGTGGTTTCGAGTTGTTCCGAGTGTTCTGGATCAACGTTGTGCTTGTGGCTTTCGAGACGTAATTCAGCGCGGTAGACAGCCGCCATTAGTTGCTGGTTAGTCATTGGTCACTCTCCGACTGTAGTTTCCAGTCGAGCGTGTACGATACCTTGTTTTGAATCATTAACTCACGCAGTGAAACGAGGGCACGTCGCCCAAACTCATCCACTACAACGTCTTGATCCACAGGCTCGTTCTCTGATATGAAACGCTCAATACCGTTACTGTATGTATCGTCACTCATAGGCCCGTCACTTCCTTAACGTACTCTCGCAACCATGCAGGATTGTTGTTTTCCCATTCGTCAAGGTTGATAAGCCAAACCTCACGAACCGGAGCGACATGGTAATGTCTGAGCTTCCGGTCCTTGGTTTCGTCGGTTAGACCGTTCTCGAGTTCCACAACGATTGGCCGTCTATTCTCATGGCCGTAAGCCAAAATGTCGGCTTCCTTTCCGTGGTAGTTCTCAACCTCGCTGGCAACTGTATAGCCCGCGTCAATCGCTACCTTCGCGGCTACAGTTTTTGCCACAAGATGAGACAGTTTCTCACTCCCTGAGTTGGGTTTGATGTAACTGCTATTGTCTTCGATTTGCCAGCCGTTACGCTTGAGTTCTCGGTACTGTTCGATCCGTATGCGTTTGCTCTTACTCATGCGTCTTTAGGAGTCTCACAAAGCCGTTCGAACTCATTGTACATTAACTCAATCCGCCGGTTAATGTCATATACCCTGTGCGCCCGCATATGGCAACCGTGGCAACAGGGTATAAGATTCATAGGGTGATTGTTCAGCCAATCCCCATCTCGGTGGTGTATTTCAACACCTTCGGAACTCCCGCAATTTACGCACCTCTCATCCCCTAACGATTCGGATCTTTTTCGTGCGGTATTCCTTGCCCTACGCTTCAATTGAAACCGGAGTTCTGACGTTTCGCTCATCTATTCGGTATGTGGTTTACTGCATGGCCGACTCGAGACTGTCGGCTGTTCGTGCGTACTCTTTGCCGTGCTGTTCTAGGGTTTCTTGGACGTGTGCCGGTAGGTCTGACTCTTTAGGGTTGATCGTATCGTTCCGACCAAACCCGATAACCTCAACGTAGTCCACGGTATAGCGTCTGTTGAGACTATCCACGGGTTTGAGATACCAAATCTCGCCACCGTGAGCGGTCCAAAGTCTCCCGTCGTCTGTGTATCCAGCGAAGGGATTACTCATTCTTCACCTCAATCCAATAATCGCTTGAAATACACGTATCGGCCCGCACTTGGCGATTCTCACTTTCGGTATCCTCTTCATAGAGGAATAGCACTCCGTTATCTTCGATAGCCACAATTTCGGGAGTGTCGGACATACTGTTTAGTGTGCATTTGGATAGCATAGGGTTAGTGCTACTGTTCAGTATCCGCTTGTAGGGACCACTCCCCGAACTCGGGTTTGACTGCTGGACATGAGGTACACACTGTCCAATACGCAGCCTGCGTCCCGAGGCGGTTAGACGCGCCCTCATCTTCGGTTTTTCCGCCGCAATACGGACAGCGTTCAGTACCGTCGGTGTAGTTATCGCTCATTCTTCAACACACGTAGCCTTTGCTCGCTCAATCTCGAGCCGTTCCTTTTCAATCTGTTCGGCTTTCCATTCGGACTCTTTGCGCTTGCGCTCGTACTCTTTCCGTTCGGCTTCGGTTGGTTCAAACATCATTGTTTTCCTCGTATTCATCCAACGCTTTCGAGATTAGTGTCGGGATATTCATATCGTCTTTCAGT
>PUKE01000232.1 GCA_003550425.1 Nitriliruptoria bacterium | reverse complement strand
CGAGCACGCCGGCGACGCGCCCGTCAGCCTCGCACACGAGCGGCAGTCGGTCACGAACGGGGCCGGGGACGCCGGCGCGGTCGAGCACCGCGGCCAGCGGGCGCGCGCGGCCCTCCAGCCAGACGCGATCACCGGGCTGGGGGGCGCGGAGCACGCCGCCGGTGGTCGTGGCCAGGGGCAGCGTCGCGGCGCCAGGCAGCGCGGCGCGGGCCGGTGGGGGCGCGTGCCAGGGCGCCTCGGCGTCGGCGGCGCCCCCGGTCGCCTCGGCGTCAGGGGCGCCGCCGGTCAACCCTGACGGCGGCCAGGCGCCCCCGGTCGGCGCCGACGGCGGCCAGGGCTCCAGCCGCAGGGTCGCCCCGGCCTGCGCACCCGGCACGATCCCGATCGAGGGCAGCGGCCGGGAGGCCAGCGCGCCGAGGGCGGCGGGGCGCGCCGTCAGCCACGGGCCGCTGCGCCGGACCGTCACCCCGCCGGGGACGGTCACGGCCGCGCCGGCGGGCAGGGCGCGCGCGGCCTCTACCGCCCAGGCCTGCGGGGCGGCCCCGGCGTCGGCCAGCAGCGCGCGCACCACGCGGCGGGCCACCGCGACCGTCTCGTCGTCGAGCGCGGGGAGCGCGAGGCACGCCACCCCGCCGAAGTCGTGGCGCGCGGCAGCGCCGACCCGGTCGGCCAGCGCGTCGAGCGCCTCGCGGTCCTCGCGGGCCAGGTCGGCGGTGCGCAGCAGCGCGCCCACGGCGTCGCCCGGCCCCGCGGCGAGCCGCTCCAGGGCCGGCAGGGCCTCATGGCGCGCGCGGGTGCGGCGCCGGGCGGGGTCGGCGTTGCTGGGATCGGCGACCGTGGCGGGCCCCTCGGTGGCCACCGCCCGCACGTCGGCGCGCCGCGCGCGCAGCAGCGGGCGCCGCCAGCGCACCGGCCCGTCGCGCCGCTCCGGGGCGGTGGCGGCGAGGCCGTCGAGCCCCGCGCCGCGCGCGAGGTTCAGCAGCACCGTCTCGGCGCGGTCCTCGGCGGTGTGGCCGAGGAGCACCACCACCGCGCCCTCGGCCTCGGCGATCGCGCGCAGGGCCGCCAGGCGCGCGCGACGCGCGGCCGCGGCCGGCCCCTCCCCCCGGTCGCGCACCGTGACCGGGGCGACGCGCACGCGCGCGTGGGCGGCCTCGGCCTGGGCGCGGGCCGCGGCGACGTCGTCGGCGTCGTCGCGCAGGCCGTGGCGCACGTGGGCGGCGAGGAGGTCCAGGTCGGGTCGTGCCCGGCGGGCCAGGCGCAGCAGCGCCGCCGAGTCGGGCCCTCCCGAGCAGCCCACGACCACCGTGGCCGTGCGCGGCTGGTCGGCCAGCGCCGCGGCCAGGAGGTCCACGAGCACCGCGGGCGCGGCCCCCGGCGGGAGGGGACCGAGGCTCCGCTGGTGGTCAGGCGGCCACGCGTCCCACCCAGGCATCGGGATCCTCGAGCTCCTCGGCGGTGGGCAGGTGCTCGGGGCCGGCCCACACCCGGTTGAGCGCCGCGAGGCCGTGGCGGTCGGCCACGTCCAGCACGAACCGCTCCCCCACTCGGTACTGCTTGGCCTTCATGGACAGGCCGAGCGCGTCGCGCACCACGCGGTCGACGGCCTGCTCGCGGCGACGCTGCAGGAGCTGGCGCACCGCGGCGGGGTCGGCCACCCGCGGGTCGCGGGCCGCGGTCCAGTCCATCGCGGCGTTGCCGTGGCCCTCGAGCAGCGACATGAGCGACTGGGCGCGCTCCAGCAGCGCCGACTGCTGGGGCGTCAGGAGCAGCTCCAGCCAGGCGGAGGGGTCGCGCAGGCGGGTCGGGTCGGCGATGAGCTCGGGCACGCGCCGCGCGAGCTCGCGGACGCGGTCGCGGTCGACCTGCACGTCGGCCAGGTAGCCCTCGACGATGGTCGTGAGCTCCTCGCGCAGCCAGGGCACGCCCTCGAACTGCAGGTGGTGGGCGAGCTCGTGGGCCACCACGCCCCGCTGGACCGCCTCGGCGTCCAGCCCCTGCTCGGCGGCGGTGCGCTCGGCCCCCAGCAGGTTCGGGCCGACCAGCAGCAGCCGTCCGGGGGCGCCACCGGGGCGCAGCACCTCGTACTGGCCGAGCACGCGCGTGGCGAGGTAGCCGAGGACCGCGCCGAGCTGCACCGCGTAGACGCGCTGGGCGACCTCGCGTCCCACCGGCGAGCGCTCCAGCAGCTGCTGCGCCACGGGCGCGGTGAGCCAGGCGAGCGCGGCGAGGTTGGCCCGCACCCAGCCGGAGCGTCCGACGACGCGCACCGTGGGTCGCGGGAGGTCGTGGCCGAGGTCGGTGGCCGCGCGCACCTCGGGCTCGACCTCGGCGACGATCTGGTGGAGCTGGCCGCGCAGCCTGGCGGCCTCCGCGCGGGTGGGGCGCGGCCTCGCCCCGGCGGCGACGTGGGTCGCCAGGCGCCGGGCGAGGTCCCAGTCCGCCAGGGCCGGGGCCTCGGCGCCGGGGCTGGCGGCGGTGCGGGTCGGATCGCTCACAGGGGCCCCGAGACGGACGACGGCGCGAGGGGCGGGCGTGGGGCTAGCGGCGCTGCGCGTCCTCTCGCTCCTCGGAGAAGCGCGGCATCCACCAGAGGTACAGCACGAGGATCACGGTGGCCAGCAGCAGGGCCAGGCCGGTCAGCGGGAGCACCAGCGCGCCGGTGAACGGCGGCTCCTCGGGGGGCTCGGGTCGGAACTCCTCGGCGACCTCGCTGCCGGTGCCGACCTCCTCGAGGCTCGGCAGCTCCTCGTCGACCTCCTCCTCGACCTCGTCGAGCTCCTCCTCGGCGAGCGCCGGCGTGGCGATCGGCGCCACCAGCGCCGCGGCCACGGCCAGCAGCAGGGCAGCCGCGAGCAGTCGGGGGCCCATGGTGGTCCTCCAGCGATCCGAGCCGACCCCGGGGGCTCCCCCGGGCGGGGCGGGGAGTCTACCGCGTCGCCGCGCCGCTCCGGCCGATCCGGCCGACGCGGCGACGCGCGCGCCGTGCTGGGCCGAGCGCGCCATGGCGGGTCAGCTGGTGGTCGGGCGGACCACCACCACCGGGCACTTGGCCCAGCGGGTCAGCTGCTCGCTGACCGAGCCCAGGCGCAGGCCCTTGAAGCCGCCGCGCCCGCGGTGGGCCACCACGACGAGGTCCGCGTCGGACGTGCGATCCATCAGCGCCACCGCCGGACGCGAGTGCTTCATGGGGTTGATCTCGAGCTTCACGCCCTCCGCGCGATCGCCGAGGCGCTCCACGGCGGACTCGATCAGCTTGCGCGTGGCCTCGGCGCGCTGGCGCTCCTGCTCGGTGTCGGACTGGGTCGGCAGCGCGGGGAACGCCGCGGCGCTGGCCGGCGAGTACACGCTCACGACCTCCAGCGTGGCGTCCCGCAAGCGCGCCTCGTCCACGGCGAAGCGCAGCGCGGCATGCGAGTCGTCGGAGTCGTCGATCCCGCACACGATCCGGTTGACGGCCATGGCTCCTCCCTCGTCCGAGTCTCGACGGTCGGAGCCTAGCGTCCCCGCCGGGGGCGCATGTCACCTCGGGACGAACGGCTCGGCGGGGACAGGACGGGCGTGACGGGTCAGGCGGGGAAGGGGCTGGACCAGCTCGACAGCGTCTGGAGGTAGTTGGCGCGCGCGAACGCCTCGGGGTCGGGGGCATGGCGCTGGCTGACGCTGCCCTTGAGCTGCTCGACCGAGTCGTACTCGTGCTCGACCATCCAGGCGTGCAGCCCCTCGGTCAGGTGGCGCACGTGGCTCGCGCCGCGGCGCAGCAGCGCCGAGGTCGCCATGGTCACGTCCGCGCCGGCCAGGAGCCCCTTGGCGACGTCCTCGACCTCGTGGACGCCGCTGGTCAGCGCCAGCGAGGCGTCCACGCGCCCCGAGCAGATGGCGATCCACCGCAGCGGCAGGCGCAGCTCGTCGGAGGTCGACAGCACGAGGTTCGGCTGGATCTCACGGGTGTCGGGATCGATGTCGGGCTGGTAGAAGCGGTTGAACAGCACCAGCCCGTCGGCTCCGGCGCGCACCAGCTGCTGGGCCATCACCGGCACCGAGGTCAGCTGCGGCCCGATCTTGACCGCCAGGGGCAGGTCGACCGCGGAGCGCACGGACTCGACGAGGTCGACGTAGCGGCCCTCGACCTCGGCGGGGGTCAGCGAGAAGTCGGCGGCGATCAGGTAGACGTTGAGCTCCAGCGCGTCGGCGCCGGCGTCCTCGATCTCGCGCGCGTAGCGCACCCAGCCGCCGGTGCTGGTGCCGTTGAGGCTCGCGATCACCGGGGCGGTCAGGCGCCGCTTGGCCTCGGCGATCGTCTCCAGGTACTGGTCGGGCCCGGTGTTGTAGTCCTGCAGGTCAGGGAAGAAGCTCGTGGCCTCGGCGAAGGCCTCGGCGTTGTGGTCGAGCATCGCGTCGAGGTCCGCGGCCTCGTGGACCAGCTGCTCCTCGAACAGCGACGGCAGCACGACCGCGCCGACCCCGGCCTCCTCGAGGCGTCCCAGGGACGCCGGGTCGGCGGTCATCGGGCTGGCCGAGGCCACCACCGGGGTGCGCAGCTCGAAGCCCAGGTAGCGGGTGGTCAGGTCTGGCATCAGCGGTCCTCCTGCGCGCCCTGGGCGTCGTCACCCTCGTCGCCGTCCTGCGCGGCCTGGCCGTTGGCGGCCTCGTCGGGCACCCGCCGCTTGATCTCGGCCAGCTGCGTGTACCACTTCCAGCGCTCGTCGATGTCGGCCTGCATGAGGTCCAGCAGCCGGTCGGACTCCTCGGGGGCGGTGCGCTGCAGCATCGCGAACCGCGCCTCCTTGAGCGCGAACTCGCGGGCTGGCTTCTTGGGCTCCTTGCTGTCCAGCCGCAGCGGCGTCTGGTCGTCCTCGGTGGTCGGGT
>PUKE01000325.1 GCA_003550425.1 Nitriliruptoria bacterium | reverse complement strand
GACGCGGTCGAGATGCACCCAGTCCCGAGCGCGCGGGGGCACCGGGTGCGACGACGACCACCATGCGGTCGCCCACGCACCCAGTCCGCGGCGGACGCGTCGACCGGGTGCACAGCGGCCCGCCAGCGTCCCCTCCTGCACCCAGTCGCGAGGACGCCTGGCCTCTGGGTGCGGCGACGACCACGACATGGTCACGGATGCACCCGCTCCGCGATCCGTGGGTGCGGCGCCCTGGCGCGCCTGCAGCGGCGCGCGGCAGGCACCCCGGCGGAGCGGGCGGCTCACCCCCGGCAACGCCCAGCGGGCCCGGCCCCGCGATCGGCAGCGGCACCCCTGACGTTGTGAGCGGTCGCTCGTAGAGTGGGCCCGTGTCCACCTACAGCGTCACCGAGCTCGCGGACCGCGCCGGCGTCACCGTCGACACGGTCCGCTACTACCAGACCCGCGGGCTGCTGCCCGCGCCACGGCGCGAGGGGCGTCGCGCGCGCTACGACGACCACCACCTCGAGCGCCTCGAGGCGATCAAGGCGCTGAAGGCCCGCGGGTACAGCCTGGCGCTCATCCAGCGCACGCTGGAGGGCGAGCTCGACCCTGCGGAGCAAGCGCTCGCCGGCGCGCTCGTCGGCGAGGGGGGCGAGGTCGAGGAGCCGCTGTCGCGCACCGCGCTGGCCGAGCGGGCCGACGTCCCCGAGTCGCTGCTGGAGGCGCTCGAGCGCGAGGGGCTGCTCGTGCCGCGCTCGGATGGCGAGGCGCCCTACACGAGCGCCGACCTGGCCGCGGTGCGCGCCGGCTCGGCGCTGCTGCAGGCCGGCCTGCCGCTGTCGGAGCTGCTGGCGCTCGCCCGCGAGCACGACCAGGCGGTCCGCGCCACGGCCGCCCGGGCCGTGGACCTGTTCGCGAGGTTCGTCCGCGACCCTGCCCTGGGCGAGGCCCAGGACGACCAGGAGGCCGCCGAGCGGGTGGTCGAGGCCCTGGGCGCCGCGCTGCCCGCGACCTCGGCGCTGGTCGCCCACCACTTCCAGCGACGCGTCCTCGCCCAGGCGCGTGCGCGGCTCGAGGGCCGCGCGCTGTCGCCGCCCGACCCTGACGCCGAGCCCGCCGCGGGCCGCGACGCCGACGCGCAAGAGCACCGGGAGCACCGCGAGCACCAAGGGCACCGGGAGCGCCACGGATGAGCCTCTGGGTGCGCACCCGCGAGGTCGCCGACCCCGGTGACCTGCTCGCTCGCCTGCCTGACCGCGCCGGGCTGGCCATGATCACCGACGGCGAGGGGCTGATCGGCTGGGGCGAGGCGCTGCGCCTGTCGATCCCCGGCGGCCCCGACCGCTTCGCTCGCGCAGCCCGAGCGCTGGAGGACGCGGCGGCGTCGGCGACGGTCGACGACCCCGTCGCGCTGCCCGGATCGGGGCTGGTGGCGTTCCTCGCCGGCACGTTCGCGCCCGACTCCGAGGCCGAGACCACGCTGGTGGTGCCCGAGCGGGTGGTCGGCCGGCGCGACGGCCGCGCGTTCGCCACGGCGATCGGCGCCAGCGGCCCCCCTGCCGACCCGACCGATGCCGTCCCGCGCGCCCAGGTGGCGCTCGCCGACCCGCCGCGCGTGCGCGAGCGGGGGGCCGGGCTGGACGAGGTCGCCTGGCTGGATCGGGTCGCCAAGGCCGTCGACCGGCTGCGCGCCGGCGAGCTCGGGAAGGTCGTGCTGGCGCGCGACGTGGGCGTATGGGCCGACGAGCCGTTCGACCCGCGCGCGGTCGCCCGGCGCCTGGCGGCACGCTTCCCGGGCTGTCACACCGTCATGGTCGACGGGATGGTCGGCGCGAGCCCCGAGCTGCTCGTGGGCCGCCGCGGGCCGCAGGTGCGCTCGCGGGTGCTGGCCGGCACGACGGGCCGCGATGCCGACCCCGATCGGGATGCCGCGCTCGCCCGTGCGCTGCGCGACAGCCGCAAGGATCGCGAGGAGCACGACCACGCCGTCGCCTCGGCCCGCGCGGCCCTCGAGCCCGTCTGTGCGGCGCTGGAGGTCGATCCCGAGCCGTGGGTACTGCGGCTGGCCAACGTCGCCCACCTGGCCACCGACCTGCGCGGCGCGCTGGCCGACCCGGTGCCGGTGCTCGACCTGGTGCAGGACCTGCACCCCACCGCCGCGGTCTGTGGCACGCCCACCGCGCTCGCCGCCGAGGTGATCGCCGAGCTGGAGGGACTCGATCGCGGCCGCTACGCCGGCCCGATCGGCTGGGTCTGCGGCCGCGGCGAGGGCGAGGTCGCCATCGCGCTGCGCTGCGCCGAGGTGGCCGGGAGCACCGCCCGCCTGTTCGCGGGCGCCGGCATCATGCCCGGCTCCCGCCCGGAGTCCGAGCTCGAGGAGACCCGCCTCAAGCTCGAGGCGATGCGCAGGGCGCTGGGCGTCACCGGATGAGCGGCGCGCGGGCTGCCTGATTGAGCAGGCCGCACCGGCGGCGACCACGGTGGTCTCATCCGAGGGCGAGGGAGGCGACCAGGGCGCCCTGGGCGAGGTGGTAGCCCGCGGTCGCCAGCACGCCGAGGCCGCGGACTCCACCACGCGCGCGGTCGTGCAGCAGCGCGAGGTCCGAGGCGGCGAAGAGCCCGGCGCCCAGGACCGCGAGCGGGCCGCCATCCCGCACCGCGCCGACCACGAGCGCGGCGAGGACCATCAGGTAGGCGGCCGCGCCCGCCGCCACGGCCGTGCCCTGCTGCTCGCGCAGGGCGGGCAGCGCAGTGCTGGCCACGAGCACCGCGGCCACGAGCAGGATGCCAAGGCCCGGGACCCCGGCCGGCGGGGCGTCGCGGAGCGCGAAGCCGACGAGGTAGCAGCCGTGGGCGCCGGCGAACGCGAGGCCGCCCCACGCGAGCCGGCGCGGGGACAGCAGCGCCAGGTCCCCGACCAGCGACAGCGCCAGCGCGCCGAGCACCCAGCCGCGCTGTGCGGGCACGACCGGCTGCAGGGCCAGGGCGACGCCGACGAGCAGCGCGATGACCGCCGCCTTGGTCATGGGTCGGGTGCGCCAACCCCGCGCCTTCGCAGCCCAGTCGAGGGCGGCGCCGACGGCGGCCAGCGCCAGCAGTCTAGCAGCAGCGGGCGTCATGAGGCCGGGAGGATCAGCGGGTGGCCTCGGCCGCGGCCACGGCCTCGGCGCGCAGCGCCCGATGCTCCGCGGCCGTGGCCTCGCGGTCGGTGGGCACGCGGACCAGCTGCAGCCCGCCACGGCTGCGGGCGGCGGCGACCGCGCCGGCGAGCTCCCGCGGCTCGGACACCGTGGTGCACCGGCTGCCAAGGGCGGCCGCGAGGCCGTCCAGGTCGGCGCCGTGGGGGGTGGTGAACCAGCGTCGCAGGTCCTCGGGCAGGCCGCCCGGCGGCAGCTGAGCGAAGATGCCGCCGCCGTCGTTGTCGACCACCACCAGCACGGCGTCGGGTCGCGGCCCGCCGGCGTGGACCAGGCCGGGCGCGTCGTGCAGCACCGACAGGTCACCGGTCAGCGCGGTCACGGGACGGTCGGTGCCCAGCGCCACGCCCGCCACGGTGGAGGTGAGCCCGTCGATCCCCGAGGCGCCTCGGTTGCCGATCACCGCGAGGTCATCGCGCGGCGCGGCGTACTCGTGCACGTCGCGGATCGGACGGCTCGAGCCGAGCATCAGCACGCCGTCGCGCGGCAGCAGGGCCGGCAGGTCCCGCGCGAGGCGGGCCTCGCCGAGGGTCGTCTGGCGGTCGAGGGCCGCGTCCAAGGCGCGCCGGGCCGCGGTGCCGGCGTCGACCCACGCGGCCAGCCACTCGGGCGGCGCGGCGCCGCCCTGGGGGCCAAGCCGCTCGAGCAGGGCCTCGCACAGCCGCATCGGGTCGGCCGACAGCAGGGTGGTCGCGGTGCGCGGCGGGTCGTGCCAGCGGCCCTGCGCGACGGCCACCTGGGGGACGTCGTCGCGGTCGGCCAGGGCCGCCAGCGGCCGCGTCAGCACCGCGCGGCCGAGGCGCAGCACCACGTCGGGCCGTGCGTCGCGACCCAGGCCTTGGGCGCGCGCGACCGCGTCGGGCGCTGGCACCACCGCGGCGCCGGTGCCCACCCCTGCGGTGGGCTCGGCGAGGACCGGCCAGCCCAGTCGTCGGCCCAGGGCGGCCACAGGGGTCTCCAGCTCGGGCGGCAGGCTCCTGGCGAGCCCGTGCGCGGGCACGGTGCCGGCCCCGGCGATGATGAGCCCGCGGGGCGCGTCCAGCGCGCCGGCCGCGGCCTCGACCACCTCGCGGGCCGGCGCACCGCCAGCGGTCGCCGCGGTCCAGGGCGCGGCATCGGCGCGCCCGGGCAGCGCGCGAGCGGCGTCCTCGGGGTCCTCGGGGACCAGCGGCTCGCGCAGGCCGAGGTTGAGCTGCACCGGTCCTGGCGGGGCCGCGCCGCCACGGGCCGCCGCCAGCAGGCGGGCGACCTCGCCGCGCCAGCCTCGCGCCGGCGTCGTCGGATCGAGCGGCGCCTGCGGGCTGTGAAGCTCGGCATCGGCGCGCACGGCACGCCCGAACAGGCGAACCTGGTCGATCGTCTGGTTCGCGCCCACCCCGCGCAGCTCGGGGGGACGGTCCGCGGTCAGGGCGACGAGGGGCACGCCGTCGGCGTCGGCCTCGAGCACCGCGGGATGGAGGCTGGCCACGGCGGTGCCGGAGGTGCACAGCACCGCGGCGGGCCGGCCGCTCGCCCGCGCCAGCCCGAGCGCCAGGTAGGCGGCGCTGCGCTCGTCGATCCGCCCGTGGACGCGCAGGTCGGCGTGAGACGCCGCGGCCAGCACCACGGGCGCCGACCGCGAGCCGGGCGCGAGGACGAGGTCGCTGATGCCTCCGCGCACCAGCTCGTCGACCACCGTGGCCGCCAGCGCGGCGGTCGGCGCCAGCG
>PUKE01000146.1 GCA_003550425.1 Nitriliruptoria bacterium | reverse complement strand
GCCGTGGCCGAGCAGCTCGACGCCCTCGGCCCGCCCGTGGCCGTGGTCGGCTTCTCGCTGGGCGGCCACGCCGCGCTCCACCTGGCGGCGCGCAGCCCCGAGCGCTTCGCTGCCCTCGGGCTGATCGGCGTCAGCCTGTTCGAGCACGACGGGCTCGGCCCTTGGCGGGCCCTGTTCGACCCCGAGCGCATGGAGGCCGAGCACCCCTTGTGGGCGCGGACGCTGGCGCGCCACCACGCGCCGCAGGGCGGCCCGGAGGCGTGGAAGGACGTGGTGCGTCGCGACGCGAGCGGCCTGCACCAGCCGGTGCCGCTGGAGCGGCTCGACGCGCTCGCCTGCCCACGCCTGCTGGTGCGCGGCGACCGCGACCCCGCGCTGGACCCCGAGCACTACGCCCAGCTCAAGGCGGTCTGGGGCGAGGACGTCGAGGAGGGCGTGGTCCCCGGCGGCGGGCACGAGGTGCACATGAGCCGCCCGCGCGTGACCGGGCCGATGCTGCGGGACTTCCTGGCCCGCCACGTCGCGTAGGCCAGCGCCGCCCCGATGGCCGCCCCCGGCGCCGCGTGCCGGGGTGGGTCAGGCGCCGAGGCGCTCGCGGACCAGCGCGTTGACGCGGGTCCCGTCGGCGCGGCCCTTCACCTTGGGCATCACCGCGCCCATCACCTTGCCGACGTCGCGGGGACCCTCGGCGCCGACCTCGGCGATGGCGGCGTCCACCGCCTCGGCGATCTCGTCGTCCGACAGCTCCTCGGGCAGGTAGGCCTTGAGGATCTCGGCCTCGCGACGCTCCTTCTCGGCGAGCTCGGGGCGCCCGCCCTCGTCGTAGGCCTGGGCGGCCTCGGCGCGGCGCTTGGCCTCCTTGCCGATGAGCTCGGTGACCACCTCGTCGGAGGTCTGGCCCTGGGTGCCCTTCTCGGCCTCGTGGTTCTTGATCGCCGCGAGCACCGAGCGCAGCGTCGTGGTGCGCTCGGCCTCGCGGGCCTTCATCGCGGTCGTGAGGTCGGTCTCGATGCGCGCTCGCAGGCTCATGGGCGCATCCTACGCACTGCGCGCCCCGGTGCGATGCGTGCGGGTCAGCTCGCGGCGACCGCGGCCAGCGCTGCGTCGAAGCGCTCCAGCACATCGCGGTCCACGTCGAGGTCGCCGGCGGCGACGTTGTCGTCGACATGACCGACCCGGGTCGCGCCCACGATCGCGCTGGAGACCTCCGGGCGTCGCAGCGTCCAGCGCAGCGCGAGGTGGGTCAGCGGCACGCCGGCCTCCTCGGCGAGCTCCCGCGCCTGCGCGACCGCGTCGAGGACCTCCTGGGTGAAGTAGCGGCGCATGAGGGTCGCGTGGTCGCCGGCCGCGCGGCTGTCGGGCGGCACGTCGTCGACCGAGCGGTACTTGCCGGTCAGGATGCCCATCGCCAGCGGCGACCAGACGACGTTGCCGAGGCCGTGCTCGCCGCAGGTGGGCAGGACGCGCTCCTCGGGGTCGCGCCACAGCGCCGAGTACTGCGGCTGGTTGCTGACGGGCTCGGCCCAGCCGCGGGTGCGGCACAGGTCGATCGCGTGGGCGATCTGGTCGGCCGACCACTCGCTCACGCCCCAGTAGACGACCTTGCCGGCCCGCACGAGGTCGTCCATGGCCCGGCAGGTCTCCTCCAGCGGGGTGGCGGTGTCGTAGCGGTGGCACTGGTACAGGTCGATCCGGTCGGTGCCCAGGCGCCGCAGGCTCGCCTCGCACTGCTCGGTGACGTGCTTGCGCGACAGGCCACGGTCGTTCGGCCACGGCCGGTCGGGCGGCGACATCGGCCCGTAGACCTTGGTGGCGAGCACGAGGTCGTCGCGGGGCAGGTCGGCGATCGCCCGGCCGACGACCTCCTCGGAGCGGCCGCGCTCGTAGACGTTGGCGGTGTCGAAGAAGTTCACGCCGAGCTCGTAGGCCCGATGCAGGCAGGCCACGGCGGTGTCCTCCTCAACCGTGCCGCCATAGGTGAGCCAGGAGCCCAGGCCGATCTCGCTGACCTGGACGCCCCAGCGGCCGAGCTTGCGGTAGCGCATCGTCACATCCAAGGGTCGGGGACGGCGAGCCTAGTCCCGTGCGGGCTCGGAGGGTCGCGCCGGGCCATCGGGGTCGTCGTCCACGTCGACCTCGAGCGCGGTGAGCAGCAGCGCGAGGCCGCGGTAGTAGGCGACGATCGCGGTGACCTCGGCGGTGACGCTGTCGCCGAGCGCGGCGCGCGCGGCCGACAGCGTGGCCGCCGAGGCGCGGTCGCAGCGCACCAGCTCGCGCGCGTAGGCCAGCGCGGCGCGGGCGGTGGCGTCGGACACGGCCTCGACGTCCCCGTCGGCGACCGCGGCGAGGTCGGCCTCCGACCAGCCGGCGTCGCGCGCCAGCGGGGCGTGCTGGGACCACTCGTAGGCGTTGTCCAGCAGCGCCGCGACCAGGCACACCAGCAGCTCGGTGCGCGCGGTGCCCAGCTGGGCGCGCGTGCGCACCGCCGATCCCAGCGCCACCCAGGGCTCGGCCAGCTCGGGAGCGTGCAGCAGCATCCGGTAGAGGTTGGGCACGGCGCCGCTGCGGCGCGCGGCGATGGCCGAGGCCACCTCGCGGGTGCGGGGGTCATCGCGGACCTCGTCGCCGTAGGGCAGGCGCGCCACGGCGTCACGCTCCGCGCGAGGCGGCGGCGAGCGCCTCCTCGGTCCGGGCCAGCGCGCGGTCGAGGCGCTCGGCCAGCAGGTCGACCTCCTCGGCGGCGATGGTCAGCGGCGGAGCGAGGAGCACGTGGTCGGTGAGCCCGCGCCCGGGGTAGACGACCAGGCCCTCGTCCCAGGCGTGCTGGCGCAGCAGGGCGGTGGCGCGCAGCGAGGCGGGCAGCGGCGCGCCGTCCGGGCGCGACAGCGCGAGCCCTCGCATGAGGCCCAGCCCGCGGGTCGCGGTCACGTGGGGGTGGGCGCGCAGCGCGTGAAGGTGCGCGCCGAGCTGCTCGCCGCGGGCGACCACCTGGTCCACGAGCCCGTGCTCCTCGATGAGGTCGAGCACGGCGAGCCCGGCGGCGCACCCCACGGGGCTGCCGCTGTAGGTGAACCCGTGCTGCAGCGCGCCGCTGCCAGCGCGGATCGCCGCGACGATGCGCTCGGCCACCAGCACGGTGCCGATCGGGTGGTAGCCGGCCCCGAGGCCCTTGCCGCCGACCAGCAGGTCGGGGGTGACGCCCTCGTGCTCGACGGCGAACATCCGACCGGTGCGCCCGAAGCCGGTCATGACCTCGTCGGCGATCAGCAGGACGTCGTAGGCGTCGCAGATCTCGCGCACCCGCGCGAGGTAGCCGTCGCCGGCCGGCATCGCCCCCAGGGCCGCGCCCACCACCGGCTCGACGGCGACCGCCATCACCCGCTCGGGGCCGGCGGCCTCGATCGCGGCGGCGATGCCCTCGGCGCAGCCCGCGCGGCAGGGCAGGACCTCGCCGGGGGCCTCGTCGGCGCGGCAGGCGCAGGCGCCGGCGCGGGGATGGTCGGTCAGCATTGGGGTGAAGTGCGCGCGCCGCGCGTCGTCGCCCACGCCCATCGCCCCGAGCGTGGCGCCGTGATAGCTGTGCTGGCGGCCGACGACCAGCGCCCGCGGGCTGTCGGGCCCCTCGCGCTCGGTCCAGTAGCGCCGTGCGAGCTTCAGCGCCGTCTCCATGCTCTCGGAGCCGCCGCTGGGGAAGAAGGCGCGGGACAGGCCCGGGGGCGCCAGGCTGGCCAGCCGGTGGGCGAGCTCCTCCTGCGGCGCGGTGGTCCAGGTGGAGGTGTGCGCGAAGTGGACGCGCCGCAGCTGGTCGACCATCGCCTCGACGATCTCGGGACGGCCGTGGCCGAGGTTGGTCACCGCCGCCCCGGCCGCGGCATCGAGGACCTCGCGGCCCTGCGCGGTGCGGATGAACGAGCCCTGCGCCGACACCGCCTCCGGGTACGAGGCGTGCAGGTCGCGGTGCAGCACGCTGGTCAGGTCCGGATCGCCAAGGTCCTCGGGGTGCATCGCCTCTGCCCGCCGTCTCGCCCGTCGTGCCGGCGCCGATGCGCGTGCCGCTGGGGGTGCCGGTGCGCACCGCGCCGCCTGCGCAGTGACTGTAGCCGGGGCGGTCAGCGTCCGAGGGTCTCGCGCAGGAAGTCCCGTTGGATCAGCAGGAGGTTCTCGGCGATCTCCTCCTGGGGCGTCTGATGGGTGACGCCGGTCAGCGGCAGCACGCGGTGCGGGCGACCCGCCGCCAGCAGCGCGGCCGACAGCTGGAGGGTGTGCGCGGCCACGACGTTGTCGTCGGCGAGCCCGTGGAGCAGCAGCAGGGGGCGCGACAGCGCCGGCGCGCGCTCCACGAGGCTGGCGCGGCGATAGGGCGCGGCGGTCGGATCGGTGCCGAGGTAGCGCTCGGTGTAGTGGGTGTCGTACCAGCGCCAGTCGGTCACCGGCGCGCCGGCGATCGCGGCGTGCACCGCGTCGGGGCGGTCGAGCACCGCCAGCGCGGCGAGGTAGCCGCCGAAGCTCCAGCCGCGGATGCCCACGCGCGTGAGGTCCAGGGTCCTTGGCAGGGCCTCGGCGGCGGCTTGCAGCCCCTCGACCTGGTCGGTCAACACCGGGTCGGCGAGGTCGCCGGCCACCGCCCGCTCCCAGGCGGCCCCGCGCCCCGGCGTGCCGCGCCCGTCGATGACGAGCACGGCGTACCCGTGCTCGGCGAACCACTGCGAGGTCCCCAGCGTCGAACCGGCCTGGAGCACCCGCTGGGCGTGGGGGCCGCCGTAGGGGTCCAGCAGCACCGGCAGGGGGCCGTCGCCCGGGTCGTGCCCGTGGGGCAGCAGCAGCGCGGCGCGCAGCGCGCGCGGCCCCAGCCGCAGCATCCGCACGTTGGGCGACAGCGGCGGCGTGGCCGAGCGGTCCTCGAGCGTGCGGCGCGTGGCGCCCCGCACCACGCTCACCTCGCTGCGGGTGCTCGTCAGGGCGGCGCTGGTCACCGCGACGGTCCCGCGGCCGGCGGCGCCGGCGTGCACGCCCTCGGCGGCGGTCAGTCGCCAGGCTGGCCGCCCGTCGAGGGGCACCCACCACAGCGGTCGCGCCGTCGGGTCGTCCTCGGCGACGCTGACCAGCGCGTGCCCGTCGACGAGGTCGACCAGGCCGCGCACGTGCAGCTCCGGAGGGCTGACCGGGGCCCCGTCGACGGTGAGCCGTCGCACGTCGTCGACGTCGCGCCACGCCAGCGCCCGGCCGTCGGGCAGCCGGCGCGGCAGCCCACCGATCAGCTCGACCCAGTGCGGGTCGGTGCGCTCCTCGCGCACGGTGGCCTCGCCGGTGGCCGGGTCCACGTCGAGCAGCCGCAGCTGCCGCTGGTCGCGGCTCTGCACCGCCAGCAGCGGCCGGTCGTGGCTCCAGTCCACGCGCGCCAGGTAGGGCAGCGCCTGTCGGTCCCACGTCACCTGGGTGACCGCGCCATCGAGGTCGACCAGCGCCAGCGACACCTCGGCGTTGGCGGTCCCGGCCGCCGGGTAGCGCAGCTCCTGCGGCGCCTCCCACGGCTGCGCCGGGTCGGCCAGGTGCCAGGCGGCCACCGGGCTCACGTCCACGCGCGCGGCCAGGAGCGACGACCCGTCGGGCGACCACCAGAACCCGCGGCTGCGCCCGGTCTCCTCGGCGGCGATGAACTCGGCGAGCCCCCAGGTGACCGGCGCCTCAGGCTCGGCGAGCAGCGTGCGCGGCTCCTCGCCGTCGACGTGGGCGACCATCAGCTCGCCCTCGCGGACCCAGGCGAGCCGCTGTCCGGTGGGGTCCAGGCGCGGGTCGGTGACCGGGCCCGGCAGGGAGGGCAGGTGCGCCCGTCCGGTGGCGACCTCGACGACGGCCGCATGGGGGCCCACCGCGGCGACCGCGGTCGCGCCCGCGCGGTCGAGCGCGTAGCGCACCACGCCATCCGCGGCCTCGCGGGCGCGCTCGCGTCGGGCCCGCTCGGCGGCCGGCAGGTCGGCGGCGTCGGCAGGCAGGTCACGAGGGTCGAGCAGGCAGCGCTCGGTGCCCGACGCGACGTCCAGCACCCACAGCGCCGTGGTCGGGTCGGTGGGGCCGAGCGCGCGCAGGAACAGCACCTGCTCACCGTCCGGCGTGACCGTCACGTCGCGGGGCGCGCCCAGCGTGAACCGTCGGGTCCGGGCCTGCTGGCGAGGGAACGCCTCACGGGCCGGCGCCGGCGGCGGGGGCGCGCCCCCGCCGCCGGCGCCGGGCGCGCGGTCGGGGGGTCCGGGCGTGCCGTGCTCGCTCATGTGCGGCAGCGGGTCCTCACTGCTGCTCGGACGCCTCGGCCGCGGCCAGCTCGAAGGCGTCCCCGGGGCTCGCGGTCGGCTGGGGCTCGGGCCACGGGCAGCGCTGCTCGTGGCCGGGGCGCACCCAGGTCCAGGCGTGGCAGCGCGGGCAGCGCGTGCCCTCCTTGACCACCGGGTTGGTCTCCAGCGCGGGCGGGAGGGTCACGGCGATGCCCGCGCTGGTGGCGGCCTCATAGGCCTTCTCGGCCAGCTGCCGGTTGCGGCCGGCGAGCTCCTCGATGCGCTGCTGGACCGCCACGTCCTCGCCGCGGTCGAGCAGCGCCTTGGCCAGGTGCGCGGTCTCGGGCCGTGCCAGGTCCAGGTCGCCGAGGCCCTGCTCGAGCAGCGACGGGGGCAGCTCCAGGTCCACCCCGCGCTCGCGCCACCGGTGCCACAGCGCCAGGCCCGCCTCGCGGTCCTGGGCGGCGACCGCATCGAGGCGCTCACGGACCCGGCCGACGAGCCGGTCGGTGTGCCCGTGGTCGCGCGCCCACGCGAGGAAGGCGTCGACGTCGGGGGCGTCCAGGTCGACGGCGTCCAGCAAGTGGGGGATCCGGTCGGGGTAGTGCGTGGCCGCCAGGCGCAGCGTGCTGATGGTCGCCGGCAGCCGATGCACGTTGGCGCCCAGGCGCTCCTCGATGACCGCCGGCAGCTCCTGCTCCTGACGCGCGGCCGCGGCCTCGGCCAGCCACAGCGGCGGCGGGTCGTCGGGCAGCGGCACCGCGGCGTCGGGCTCGAGGCGCAGCAGGGCCGCGGCCACGATCGGACGGGCCCCGACCACGTGCAGCTGCTCGTCGAGGACCTGGCGCAGCCACTGCCAGATCAGGCCCTCGGCCCGCTGGATGTCCTCGGCGACGTGCCAGGCGTGCCCGGTCAGCCCGATCTTGGTGGCCAGCCGCAGGTTGCGGCGCGCGCGCTCCAGGGCCTGCCCACGCTCGGCGAGCTCGGGCTTGCAGTCCTGGGGATGGCGGGAGAACAGCGTCCACAGCGCGAACAGGTCGCGGTAGCGCCCGCTCGCGGCGGAGGCGACGAAGTGGCGCGCCAGCGCTGCGGGGCCGAGCAGCGCCGCGGCGGTGGGCGCCGGCAGGTCGGCGATCAGCTCCTCCCGCGCCGCGCGCGGCAGGCGCTGCCAGCTCGGCTCGGGGGACTCCACGTAGGCCAGCGCGGCCTCGGTCGTGGTGCCGATCCGTGCGACGACCTCGTCGACCGTCGGGCCGGCGGGCTTCTTCTTGTTGCGCTTCTTGCGCTTCTTCTTGCCCTGCTCGCCGCTCTGCTCGCCGTCCGCGGCCTCGGCGGCCTCGGCGTCGCCGGCCTCGGCGGCCTCTGCGTCGCCAGCCTCTGCGGCCTCGGCGTCGCCGGCCTCTGCGGCCTCGGCGTCGCCGGCCTCTGCGTGGGCGGCCTCGGCAGGCTCGCCGGTCTCGTCGTCGGCGGCGTCGGCGGTGTCCGGCTGCTCCTGCGCGTGCTCGCCGGTGGCCACGTGCGCGGTCAGCTCACCGGGCGCCGGGGCGGGCTCGGTCGCCTCGGCGTCGGTCGCCTCGGCGTGCTCGGGCTGCTCGTGCGCCGGCTCGGGCTGCTCGGGCTGCTCTTCGGGCTGCTCGGGCTGCTCCTGCGCCGGCTCGTGCTGCTCGTGCTCCTCGGGCGCGGCGGATGGGTCGGAGGTGGGCTCGTGGGTGGCCGGCTCCTCCAGCGACGCCTCCGCGGGAGGCAGGGCCTGCTCGGGCGCTGTGGGCGCGGCGTCCTCGTGGCTCGTCGCGTCCGCGTCCTGCTCGGGCTGCTCCATCTCGGGTCGGGGCTGCTCCGGGGCGTGGGGCTCCTGCTCCTGGTGCTCGTCGGGGGGCGGAACGTCGCTCATGGTGGCCTCCAGCACGGCCAACGCCGCGGTCGGGACATCGCGCACGGTCCGAGGCGGGTGACGTCGGAAGCGTGGCGATCGCGGGCAGATCGTCCGCTGCAGGATAGCGGCGGGGCACCAGGACCGTCGACGGTCGAGGCGCCCACTCGGGCGGGGGACGCGACGGCTGCGCCGGGCGCTAGTCCTCGGGCTCGGGGATCACCAGCTCGACGCCGGTGGGCAGCGGCTCGGAGGGGTCCAGCCCGTTGGCCTCGGCGATGCGCGACAGCTGCTCGCCGTCGCCGTAGAACCGCTCGGCGATGCCGTAGAGGCTGTCGCCCGCGCGCACCTCGTAGCGCTCGCCCGCGTCGGGGTCGGGCTCGGCGTCCGTCGCCGGCTCGGGCTCCCCGGCCACCTGCTCGTCCTCGGGCGCGTCGTCGTCCACGGGGTCGTCGTCGGGCTCGTCGGCCTCGGCGTTGTCGGAGTCGTCCTCGTCGGCCTCGTCGGCCTCGTCGGCCTCGTCATCCTCGTCCTCGTCGGCGTCCTGTCCGGCGGACAGGGCGTCGAGCTGCTCGCGCTTCTGGTCGCGCTCCTCGCGCACCTCGGCGAGCTCGGTTCGCAACGCCTCGAGGTCCTCCTCGTCGTCGCCGCCGACGTCGATGGCCAGGCCGAGGACGAATGCGCCGACCACCGCCCCCGCCAGCGCGGCGACGCGACCCCACAGGATCCGAACCGGGTAGCCGTCCTCGTGCATCGGTGCCGCAGTATGACCGATCGCGGCGCGCTCGCCGCGCAACCGACGCGATCCGGCCCGCCACCGCGGCGGGCGCGCCGCCAGCGCGGGCGCTCCGCGCACCCCACCGCCTCCTACACTGGACCTCGATGCTGGAACGCGACTGGGTCTCCATCGTCGACCCCGACGATCATCACCAGCGGTTCCTGCTCGACGTGAGCTTCCTGCTGTCGTCCTACCAGTGCATCTATGGGCAGGGCTGCCCGGGCACCGCGCCGGGCTGGGACCCCGAGCGGGGGTGCTGCCGGGTGGGGGCCCACTACATGGACGACCACGAGCGCCGACGCATCGAGCGCCTCGCCGATGAGATGGGCGCGGAGTGGATCATGCGCCACCGCGAGGTCGCGCGGGAGGGGGCCTCGGCGCGGGAGCCCGACGGCAGCTGGCGCACCCGCGTGCGCGAGGGGGCCTGCATCTTCCTCAACCGCAGCGGCTTCCCGACCGGGCCGGGCTGTGCGTTCCACCACTACAGCGTGGTCCACGGGCATCACCACACCGCGCACAAGCCGGAGGTGTGCTGGATCGTGCCGCTGCGCCGAGAGGTCGACGAGACGGTGGCCGACGACGGTGAGCCGCTGTGGACCACCACGATCACGAGCTTCGACCGCGGGGCCTGGGGGCCAGGCGGCGCGGAGCTCGCCTGGTGGTGCACCGAGCAGCCCGAGGCCTTCACCGCCCCCGAGCCCGTCTACCGCCACATGGAGGCCGAGCTGCGCCTGATGGTCGGCGACGCCGTCTACGACGAGCTCGCCGCCTACTGCGACCGCCGCCGTGGTCCCGGCCCCACGCCCTTGCCCTTCCCGCTCGGGACCGCCCAGGAGGGTGCCACATGACCGACCACGATCCCCGCGCCCACCACGAGCCGGCTGACCACGAGCCGGCTGACCACGAGCCCGCGCGCGAGGAGGAGGCCGAGAGCCAGCCCGCTGCCGACGACGAGCGGACGCCAGCGGCCTCGCAGGGCGGCGAGGGCGGCGAGCGCCGCGAGCGCCTGGATCGTCGACCGCTGGTGCGGGTCCTGGTGGCCGCGGCCGTGCTGGCGCTGGCCGGCGGCGCGGCGTTCGGGTTCGTGCCGTTCACGCTCGATGCCGACGGCGGTCAGCCCGAGGAGGAGCGCACCGAGCGCACCGTGGCCTCGCTGCCCGAGCCCTCCGACGAGCCCGCACCGGTCGACGACCACTTCCCGACCATCGAGGGGCTCGAGAGCCGCGAGGCCGACCCCGAGCTCACCGACGACCTCGAGGAGGCGCTGGAGCCGGCCGAGGACGCCTACAGCGACGTCGAGCACGTCGAGCTCCTCGACGACGAGCAGCCCGTGGCCGTGATCAGCCTGCTGCGCGTGGACTCCGAGGAGGACGCGGCGGGCCTGCGCGAGCGCGCGCTCACCGGGCTCGGCGAGCTGTTCGAGGAGGTCAGCGACGGCGAGGTCGCCGAGGAGCCCGTCATCCACGCGGCCAGCATGGCCGGGGTCGCCACGCTCTGGGTGCCCGACACCGACTCGGTGATCATGATCACCGCCGTGGACCTCGACAGCGCCGAGTCGGTCCTCGCCGAGGTGGTCGAGTCGGTGAAGGGCCCGCGGCCCAGCGAGGAGGATGCCGCCTAGGCGCGCGACCTCAGCGCCGCCAGGCCACGACCACGGTGACGTTGTCGGGGCCGCCCCCGTCCAGCGCCGCCGCGACGAGTGCCTCCGCGGCCTGCTCCGCGGATGGCCCTGCGCCGAGCACCGCCGCGATGGTCGCGTCGGGCACGGGCTCGGTCAGCCCATCCGAGCACAGCAGCAGCGCCTCGCCCGGCGCCAGCGTCACCGGGTCGGGGACGTCCACCTCGACGTCGGGCTCGGTCCCCACGACCCGCAGCAGCATGTGGCGATCCGGGCTGGCCGCGGCCTCCTCGGGGGAGAGGATCCCCTCCCTGACCGCCTCCTCGGCGGGGGTGTGGTCGGTGGTCAGGCGCTCCAGCCCAGCGTTGGGCGACCAGCGGTACGCCCGGCTGTCGCCGACATGGGCGAGGTGGACCTGCTCCTGGGCGACCAGGGCCGCGGTCAGCGTCGTGCCCATGCCCCGCCGCTCGGGGTTGGCATGCGCGTCCTCGTGCACCCGAGCGTTGCCGCGCCGCACCGCCGCGGCCAGCGCGTCCGCCTGGACCGGCCCGTCGGCGGCCCGTGCCTGCTCGGCGAGGTCGGCGAGGGGCTCCAGCGCGAGCGCCGAGGCGACGTCGCCGGCGGGATGGCCGCCGAGGCCGTCGGCGACGGCCAGCACCGGTGGCTCGCACAGCAGGCTGTCCTCGTTGGCCGGGCGCAGGAGCCCGGTATGGGTGCGGCCGGCGGCGTCCAGGGCGTCCCCGGCGGCGCGGGCGGCGAAGGCGTTCACGGCGCGGTCCTCCTGACGGCCGCCCCACACGCTACCGGCACTCCTTCGAGGGGTTGATGGCTAAAAAGCGCTGAAGTCGGGGATGCTGGGGTCACCCGACGACACAGGAGGAGCCATGGCCGCCGATCCCCAGGAGCGCGAGGTCACCAGCTGGACGGACCTTGGCAAGGAGATGTGGTCGTACCTCACCGGCAACAACGCGGTGATCGACTACACGTTCAAGGACATGATCGTCGAGGTCCCCCGCGACACCGGTCCTGACGCCCCGCGGGCGCACTGGCGCCTCGACGGGACCCTGCGCATCAGCACCACCGACAAGAACCAGCAGGGCTGACGCGATGAGCCCCGGCCACGGCTCCGGCGGCGACCTCGACGGCCGGGTCCACGTCGAGGCCGATCTGGCGATCGGCGTCGACGATGCCCAGGCGCGCCTCCGCGGTCGGGGCTCCGCGCTCGAGCTGGTCAGCGAGCACCCGTGGCGGTTCGCGCGTCGGGCGGCGGCCGGTGGCGCGGCACGCCCCGCCCGACGCGCGAGCCGCGCCACCGGGGTGGAGATCCGCCTGACCGGGCCTCGCGGCGCGGTCGCGACCCTGCGCGCCGACGGCGCGGTGCGTCCCGCCCCGCGCGTGCTCGCGCTGGGGCTCGCGGCGCTCGTCGCCGTGCCGGTGCTGAGCAAGGCAGTCGCGGCGCGACGGCGGCGCTAGTCGCGCCCGGCCCCGCGCTGGCGTGGACCCCGGCGCCGCGGCGCCGGGGTCCACGCGCGTCACGGGTCGCGTCAGCGGCGGCGCCGCAGCGCGCGGGCCGTCCCGACGACGGCCAGCAGCCCTAGCGCCCAGGCCACCACGCCGCCCCAGCGCAGGGGCTCGGTCCGGCTGCCGTCGGGCAGCGGTGGGGCATCCCCTCGGGCGATGGCGGTGAGACGGTCGAGGGCCGGCGTCGTGGCGCGCTCGAGGTCGAGCCGGTCGCCCAGCTCGCCGAGCAGGTGCAGCATCTCCTCCCGGGCCGCTGCCGCGTGCGCGATGACGCCCACCTGGTAGAGCGAGGTCGGGGCCATTGCGCGCAGCTGGGCGACCAGCAGCGGCTCCGGCATCACGCGCAGCACGCGGAACCACGACGGGCGGATCGGGATGCCCGCCGCCTCCTGGGCCGCGAGCGCCTCGCGCGAGGCGCGCACGCCCAGCAGCCGCGCGTCGCGGGTGCGCGCGAACCGCTCGGCGTCGAGGTCGGCGGCGTAGACCCCGAGGTGGTTGATGATCAGCGGGACGTGCGTCACCAGCCAGGCGTCCATGTCGTCGCGGACCTGCACGCGCTTGTCGCGCATGCGGTCGAGGAGCGCGGCCACCGCGCGGGTGCGGTCGGTGACGGTCCCGTCGGCCTCGCCGAGCGGCATGGGAACCTGGGGGATCGGCATGATGCGCATGACGGGGTCCCGGCGCTCGCCGCCCGCGGTGGGGAACGCCGCCATGACGCGGTCAGGTCCCAGGGCCGCGCGGTCGCGCACGAACCCGGCCGCGTTGTTCTGCACGAACACGACCGTGCCCACGTGCTGGTTCGCCGCGAGGGTCGGCAGGATCGCCTCCGACTGGTCCTTGCGCATCACGACGAGCACGAGGTCATAGCGGTCGTCGGCCGCCAGCTCGGCCACGACCGGAACGTCATGGCGCTCCTGCGCGCCGGTGCGGCTGTCCTCGAGGACCACACCGTGGCTGCGCAGGTCCTCGCGGCGCTGACCGCGAGCGAGCAGGCTCACGTCCACGCCCGCCTCGTGGAGTCGGGCGGCGATCCACGAGCCCAGGGGACCCGCCCCGTAGACCAGCGTGCGCATGGCGTGTGCCTCCTGGACGGGCGATCGCACGGTCGCGACCGCGACGGGACGTCCGCGCGCGGACGAGCGCCGTGACCATAGCGGCTCCTGGGCGTGGTGGGCTCGGGCCGGGGGACGCAGCGGCGCAGGACCGGTCGGGCCTGGTCGCGAGGCGCTTGGATGGGATAGACCGCAGCGGTGCGAGAGGTCGCACCGAGCACGAGGAGTCGCCATGGCGTTCCCGCACCCGCTGACCGACCCGCCCGCCCACGCCATCGACGGCGCGCGCGGACAGGTGCGCTATCGGCGCTGGCGCCCCGACGGGCCACCGCGCCGCCTCGTGGCCCTGGCGCACGGCTACGCCGAGCACTCGGGGCGCTACGACCACGTCGCCGAGGCCCTGGTGGCGCGCGGGGCCCTCGTGATCGCCCCCGATCATCTCGGGCACGGGCACTCCGAGGGCGACCGGGCGCTCATCCACGACCTGGACGACCTGGCCGACGACCTCCACGCGGTGCTCCGCGTCGAGCGCCGCGAGCACCCCGACCTGCCGGTCGCGGTGCTCGGCCACTCCCTCGGCGGCCTGGTGGCGGTGCGCCTCGTCCAGCGCACCGACGAGGACCTCGCCGGCCTGGCGCTGTCGAGCCCGGTCCTGGGCGACTGGGCCGCGGCGCGCACGCTGCTGGAGGCCGAGGAGATCCCCGACGCCCCGATCGATCCCGCCACGCTCTCGCGCGAGCCGTCGGTGGGCGCGGCCTACGCCGAGGACCCGCTGGTCTACCGTGGCCCGTTCAAGCGGCCCACGCTCCAGGCGATCGTCACCGCGCTGGAGGCGGCCTCGCAGGAGGCTGACCGCGTGACGCTGCCGGTGCTGCACCTGCATGGCGGCGACGACGCGCTGGTCCCACCGGAGCCCTCGCTGCTGGCCGCGCAGCAGCTGGGCTCGTCCGATCTGGACGTGCGCGTCCTCGACGGGGCGCGCCACGAGGTCCTCAACGAGACCGACCGCGACCGCACCATCGCCGCGGTGGCCGACTTCCTCGACCGCGTCACGGGCTGAGGCCTCGGCGCGTCCTCGCCCCGAGGGCCTCGCGAGCCACGGCGACCCTGCGGCGCGTCGCGGAACCCCGGCGCGCCCGTTGGTGTCCAACCTGGCGAGGACCCCGATGAGCGAGGAGCGCACGATGCGGACCGCGACGCTGGCGGCGCTGGCCGCGGTGCTGGTGCTGGCGCTGGCCGCCTGCGGCGAGGACGACGACCCGGCCGACGAGGTCGACCTCGACGAGCCCACCGAGACCGAGCCCGACGAGGACCCGTCCGACGACGAGGCCGAGGACGAGGTCGAGGACGACGACCAGGCCGAGGTCGGCGACGCCGAGGTCGGCGACGCCGAGGACGCCGAGGGCGTGGAGGAGGTCACCTCCTTCGCGCTGCGCACCATCGACGGCGACCACTTCGTCGAGTCCTTCGTGGTCGCGCTCGACGAGCCCACCGTCGGCGTGGCCGGCGCGGCGGTCGAGGCCCTGGTGAGCGCCGATCCCGCCGACCCGGGACTCGAGCCCGCGGTGGAGGGCGAGCCCGAGGTGCTCGGCGTCGACCTCGACGACGGGGTCCTCGCGGTCGACCTCGACGACGCGGTGCACGAGGGGACCCCCGGCGGCGCCGCGCACGAGGAGGCCTTCGCCCAGGCGCTGGCGCACGCCGCAGCGCAGTTCGACGACGTCGGGGCCGTGCGCCTGCACGTGGACGGCGAGCCCGTCGACGAGCTGTGGGGCCACCTTGACTGGAGCGAGCCGATCGAGCCCGACCCGTTCCTGCGCGCCGACGTGGACGCGACCGTGCCGGCCTATGGCGACGAGCACCCCGTCGGCGAGCCCCTCACCGTGGAGGGCACGTCGCTGACCTTCGAGGCGACCGTCCAGCTGGACCTCGTGGATCCTGACGGCACGGTCGTGGCCGAGGAGTTCACCACGGCCGACCAGCCCCAGCTCGACGAGCGCGGGCCCTTCTCCCACACCTTCGAGGAGGTCCCCGACGAGCCCGGCGGGTGGACCGTGGTGCTGCGCGCCCCCGACCCCTCGGACGGGGAGGCCGATCGGGCCCAGTACGAGGCGGAGCTGCTCGTCGAGGTCGTCGACTAGCGGCCGCGCTTCGGCCGTCAGGTCGTGCCGCGCCCAAGCCAGCGCTCGAGCAGGTCGGCGGCCGCGGTCACGTCGTCCCATCCCAGCGCGGTGACGGGCGTGGGCAGCGTGACGTCGGTGACCACCGCGAGGAGCTCGTCGGGGTCGCAGAGCAGCCCCGAGGCCAGCGCCTCGCGGTGCAGCTCGATCTTCGGATGGGCGCCGCGCTTGAAGCCCTCGACGAGCACGAGGTCCATCTCGGCGAGGTGGGTGGCGATGACCGCGTCGAGGTCGGCCGAGCCGTCCTCCTGCCGGAACACTGCGACCTGCACCGGGCACGCGCCGACCACGACCGCCGCACCTGCCTGCTCGAGGCGGTAGGTGTCCTTGCGCGGCAGGTCGAACGGGGTGGGGTGGGCGTGGTGCTTGACCACGCCCACGCGCAGCCCGCGGGCGGTGAGCTCGGGCAGGAGCCGCTCCAGGAGGGTGGTCTTGCCGGTCCCCGAGCGCGCCACCACCGAGACGGTGGGCGGCTGGGGGCCGTCGCTGGCCGTGGTGCCCGCGACGGTGGCGGGCGCGCCGTCGGCCGCAGGGCGGCCCGAGGGTGGCGGGCCGGGGGGCGGCGGTGCGAGCGGGGTGACGTGGACGGCTGCGCCCCGCGGCAGGTCGACCGTGCCCTCCGGGGCCTCCACGAGCGCGTCGAGCTGGCCGGGATCCTCGCTCGCGGCGCGTGCCGAGTGGGGCTCCAGCACCGTGGTCGCCCCGTGGGGGCGCAGCCGTCCGACCCCCAGGCGCCCGTCCCGGTGCGCCCCGTCCACGGGCGCGCCGAGCACCGCCTGCACCCGCGGCAGGTCGGGATGACGGTGCCCGGCCAGCACGCGCAGGACCGGCAGGGCCAGCGCACCGAGCCCCAGCGTGGTCGTGGCATGCGCCGGGTCGTCGGTCGGCTCGGGCAGCACCACCACGGGGCGCCCGGCCAGGAGCCCCGCGGCGACGATGGCCTCGGGTGCCAGCGACACCTGAGCCGTCGCCGGCGTCCAGCCGTGATGGTCCAGCGCCGCGGTGGCGTCCGCGCCGCCCAGCACCACCAGGCCGTCGGCGTCGGGCGCGCTCGTGTCTAGCGCCGGCGCGAGGTCGTCTCCGACGACGGGAGTGAGGCCGTGCACCGCGCACCAGCCCGACACCACCGCCCGGGCGGCGCGCTGCCGCGCGGTCGCTGCCGGGTCGTGGCCCGCGGTGCCGCTCGGCGCGGCCAGGCCGCCGATGCGCACCAGCGGCCGGCGATGGACGCGCGCGGTGGTCGCGCCGGCGCGCGCGAGGTCCGCGAGCCCAGCGGGGCCGAGGACGCTGCCGGGCGCGATCCCCGCGGCGCTCGCCTCCGCGCCCCCGGCCACGCGGCCGGCGGCCTCGGCCAGCGGGACGACCTCCAGGGCCGTCGGCGAGAGCCAGGGCGCGAGCCGTCGTCGCAGCGCGGCGAGGTCCTCCCGGGGCGCGCGCTCGTGCGTGCGGGCCGGCGTGGTCAGGGTCGTCTCCTCGAGGGCTGCGCTGCGGCGTGGTCGCGCTCGGGGAGCCGGAGGCTAGCGGCGTGCGACCGTCGCGCCGGTGCGAGGTGTAGCGTCGGGACGGACCGAGGTGGGAGGACCATGACCAGCCCGTCGCCGACGACCCCCGTCGACCTCGAGGACGTGCGCGCTGCCGCGCGACGACTGGATGGCCTGGCCCACCGCACCCGCGTGCTCACGTCGCGCACGCTGAACGCGCTGACCGGGGCCGAGGTGCACGCCAAGGCCGAGTGCGATCAGCGCACCGGGTCGTTCAAGTTCCGTGGCGCCTGCAACGCCTTGGCGAGCCTCGACGCCGAGGACCGCGCGCGCGGGGTCGCGGCCTTCTCGTCGGGCAACCACGCCCAGGCGGTCGCGCTGGCCGCGCGCCTGCACGAGGTGCCCGCCACGATCCTGATGCCCGCCGACGCCCCGCCCGCCAAGATCGCGGCGACGCGGTCCTACGGCGCCGAGGTCGTCACCTACGATCGCTACGCCGAGGACCGCGAGGCGCTCGGGCGACGCCTCGCCGAGGAGCGCGGCCTGACCCTGATCCCGCCGTTCGATCATCCCGCGGTCATCGCCGGCCAGGGGACCGTCGCGCTGGAGCTGCACGAGGAGGTCGGCGACCTCGACGTGCTGCTGGTGTGCGTGGGTGGCGGCGGGCTCATCGCCGGGTGCGCCACGGCGGCGACGGCGTTGCTGCCAGAGGTGCGCGTGATCGGCGCCGAGCCGGCCGTGCGCGACGTGACGCGCCGCTCCCTCGCGGTCGGGGAGCGACTGCGCGCCGAGGTGCCGCGCACCATCGCCGACGGGCAGCAGGTCCCCTCGCCCGGCGCGCTAACGTTCCCGGTCCTGCAGCGCTGCGTCGAGGACGTGGTGCTGGTCACCGACGACGAGCTCATCGACACGATGGCCCTGCTGTTCGAGCGGCTCAAGGTCGTGGTCGAGCCCAGCGGCGCGGCGGCGCTGGCGGCCGCCCTGGCGGGGCGGCTCGATCTGCGCGGGCTGCGCGTGGGGGTGACCCTGTCAGGCGGCAACGTGGGCCTCGACCGCTTCGCGGCGCTCATGGAGCGACGGGGCTGGGGCCTGCCCGACGTGATCGGTGCGGCGGCTCCCTGATCGCCATGGGCGCGCGGCGCCCGCGGCGGAGCGCAGCGTGGGCGCGTCCCCACGCGCCTCGCGGGAGCACGTGGGCCCCCTGCCGTGGCGTCACTGGCGCAGAGCGGTCGGCAGCGCGGCCTCGAGCTCCTCGGGCAGCGCCGCGTCCCCGCCCACCAGGCGTGCCCGATCGAGGCCGTGCTCGGCGAGCCAGCCCGTCAGGTCCTCGCGGGGGCGCGCGTCGGGGCGGGCGAGCACGAGCGGCTCGCCGTGGCGGGCGGCGGCCGGCCCCGCCGCGAGGGCATCGGCGTAGTCGTGCCCCGTGGCCAGCCACGCGCGGGAGGGCGACAGGCCGGCCACGCGCAGGGTGTCATCGACCACCGCACGGGAGGTCGCGTAGCGCTCGTCGCCGGCCAGCGGCGCGAACACGCGGGTGGGGCCCTCGAGGGCGTGCAGGTGATCGCTCGTGATCACCGCCGACCCTCCCACGGGCTGCACGATCGTGGCGCGCTCGGCCGCCTCCAGGGTCGTCGCGGGCACCGCGTCGGGTGCCGCGAGCAGCACCGGATGGCCGCGCACCGCGCCCAGCCACGCGCCCGTCAGGGCGTCGGGCCAGCTGCGCGAGGGGTCGGGGTGGTCGCCGAGCGCGAGCACGGCCCGGTCGGTGTCCGCGGTCTCCCACACCCGCTCGGCGACCGCCACGGCGGTGGCGTAGCGGTCCTCGCCGGCGACGCGCTCGACGTCGAGCCCGAGCGCGCGCAGGTCCTCCGCCACCGCGTCAGCGAGCACCGCTGGACCGCCGACGAGCCACACCTGCGTGACGTCCAGGTCGCGCAGCGCCGCGGCCGCCTCCTCGTGGAGCGCGTCCCCGGAGGTGGTCAGCAGCGGCGCATCGAGGGCGCCGGCCAGGGGGCCAGCGGTCAGCGCGTCGGCCACCGCGTCCGAGGCCGTCAGCACCGCCACGTCGCTGCTCGACCAGGACGACCGCGCGATCGCCGCGGCCGTGGCCTCCCGGTCCGACCCCGCCAGCCGGTCCACGGCGTCGGGGTCATCGGCGTCGTCCTCGTCGTCCTCGGATCGGCCGTCGTCCTCGTCGTCGGCGTCCTCGTCGTCCTCGGGGCCGCCGTCGTCGTCGGCGTCGGGCTCGTCGTCGTTGGCGTCGGGCTCGTCGTCAGGCTCGGGGAGCTCGCCGGGCGTGACGAGGTCCTCCCGCGCGATCGCGTCCTCCAGCGAGGGGTGCGGGTTGTAGTAGGGGCAGTCCCACTCGTTGGACGCGGCGATCTGCTCGGCGCGCTCGCCGTCCTGGTCGGTGGGGCGGACCTCGAAGTGCAGGTGCGGGTTGTCGACCGAGGCGTTGCCCGAGGACCCCAGCACGCCGATCTGCTCGCCCCGCTCGACGCGGGCGCCTTGCGCGATGTGGTCGGCGTAGGCGTCGTCGGGGCCGCCGTCGTCGCGGCCCAGGTGGACGTAGTCGTAGGTGTTGCCGTCATCGCCGCGCACCCGGATCATCCACCCCGCGTTGCCCGCGGGGTCCTCGCGAGGGGCGAAGGCGACCTCGCCCGAGCGGGCGGCGATCACCGGGGTGCCGTGCGGCCCGAAGACGTCGGTGGCGCGGTGGATCCCGCAGTCGTTGCCGCGCGCGTGGGCGTAGTCGTCGATGAAGCCCAGGCCGCTGGCGTCCAGCGGGCGTGCCAGGTCCCCGTGGGTCGGGAAGGTCAGCTCGACCACGTCGCGGTAGTGGTG
>PUKE01000098.1 GCA_003550425.1 Nitriliruptoria bacterium | reverse complement strand
TTCGGCGCCGGGTGGGGCTGGAACGGGCTCATGGACCTCACTGTGGTGCGGCTGAACCGGGCCGCACCAGCGGCGGCGACCAGCGCCATGCTGACCGGGTTCTTCTCGGGTGCCGCGCTCGGGCCGCTGGGGTTCGGGGCGCTGGTCGACGCTGCCGGCTACCCGGTCGCCTGGGCCGCCGCAGGCGGGCTCCTGCTGGTCGCCTCGGGGTGCGTGACGGCGGCCGGCCGGTTGCGCGGGGCGGGCCCGACCAGCGCCGAGGCATCTCCCTCCTTCCCCTCGGGTGCGCCCGAGGCCTGACGCTGGCCTGACGGTCTGCCTGACGCTGGCGCGAGGGTCTCCTGGCCGGTGGCCCTCCGGCTGTGGGGCGCGGGCGAGCGCCGCCGTGGTGCGGCCTCGCGCCTCGCGTGGGGCTCGCGCGTCGCCGCAGGTGTGGGCGGTTCGGCCGGGATCCCGGCCGAACCGCCCACACCTGCGCTCGCGGGCCCGGCCAGGCGCGGGGTGTGGGCGTCTTGGCCGGGATACCGGCCAAGACGCCCACACCGACGGGCAGGGGGGACACCCACCCCCGCGCATGGACAACAATGAAAACCGTTGCTATCTGATGGTAGGGTCGACGGCACCCGATCCCCACCCACCGAGCGGCCCATGGCGACCTGGTGCTACCACTGCGAGGTGACGTGCGCGCCAGCCGCGCCGTGCTGGTGCTGTCAGCGCCAGGACAATCGCGGCGGCGATCACCCGATCCTGCTCGCCGGACAACCGGTCACCGAGCCCCGGTTCCTGCCCCGATCACAGCGCATCGGTGGCGTGCTGCTCGACGAGGTCCTCGCGCCCGATGGCTCCGCGCGCGAGATCCCCGCCGCCGAGCCCCAGGCGGCCGACATCCCTGTGCACGAGGTCCCCGCCCCGGAGATCGTGGCGCCGCGCGCTCCTCGGACCGGGGCGCCCACGGGCGCGCAGGCTGCGGGAGGGGGACGCCGAGCGTGATCCCCTGGCTGGTCATCGGCGCAGGTCCGCACGGAGTGAGGGCCGCGACCGCCTTGGCCGAGCGCCACGGCGCCGACGCCGTGCACGTGGTCGACCCGCACGACGAGCCGCTGGTGCGCTGGGAGCGGCAGCGGCGCTCCCTGGGCATGCGTCGGCTGCGCTCGCCCTGGGTGCACCACTGCGGTGACCGCGCCGGCGAGCTGCGCGCCTTCGCGCCCTCGCGCTCGGGCACCTGGACCCCGCCCGTCGAGGTGTTCGAGGACCACGCGCGCCAGCGCTGGGCCCACAGCGGGGTGCGACAGCGTCAGGGCGTCGTGGTCGACCTGCGCCGCGAGGGCCGTGGTTGGCGCGTGGGGCTCGCCGACGGAGGATCCCTGCACGCGACGCGCGTGGTCGCCGCACCGGGGCTGGCACCCCATGCCCGAGCCGTCCCCGAGGGCGTGCACCGCGTGCCGAGCGACGCGCCGCCCCAGGGGTGGGAGGTCGCGGGGCGTCGCGTGGCCGTCATCGGCGGTGGCCACTCGGCGGCGACGGCCGCGCTGTCGCTGCTGGAGGTCGGCGCGGCGCGCGTCGACCTGCTGGCCCCAGGCGGGCTGCGGGCGCAGCAGACCGACGTGGACCCCGGTTGGTTCGGGCCCAAGCACCTGCGCGACTTCTGGCGTGCCGACGTCCCGACCCGCTGGGCCCAGCTGGCAGCGTCACGGGTCGCGTCGGTGACGCCCTCGATGCGCGGCGCGCTCGATCGCGCTCGCCAGGCGGGCTCGCTGCGGCTGCGCCCGATCCGCGTGCTCGACGCGCACGCGACCGCGGAGGGCAGCGCCGTGCACCTGCGCGGCACCCTCGCCGACGACCGGGCCGTGGTCCTCGGCCCCTACGCCCGCGCCTTCGCCGCCACCGGCTTCGCGGTGTCGGTGCGCAACGTCCCGTGGTTGGCCAGGCTGGACCTGCCCACGCTCGGCGGGCTGCCGTGCCTGGACCGTCGGCTGGCGGCCGCACCGCGCCTGCACGTGCTGGGCGCCCTCGCGGAGCTGGAGCTCGGCCCCGCGGGCCGCAACCTGTGGGGCGCGATGCGTGCCGCGGAGCGCCTGGTCGAGGTCTGACGGTCCGCGACCGCGAGCGTGGGCATGCGGTGGCAGCCGCGACGCGCTCATCCGCCCAACGCGGCGAGCTCCCCGAGCGTGGGCGCCAGCAGCCGCCACAGCGCCCAGCCACCCGCCGCGAGCACGGCCAGCACCTGCGCCCAGCGCACCAGCCGCGCGGGCACGCGGAGCAGGCTCGCGACCACGCGCGCGTCGTCGCCGGCGCGGATGCGGCCGGTGAGACGGGGCAGGGCGTCGAGCACGCTGGACAGCGCCACGGCCACCAGCAGCCCCACCGCGGCGGCGGCGATCCCGGGCTGGGCCGCCTCGCCGAGCGCCAGGATCGCCAGGCCGACCAGCACCAGGGCCACCATCAGCGACCACAGGCTGCGCGCCAGCAGCGCCACGACCGTCCCGGCGATCGCGGCGCTCCACAGCACCGGCTCGGGGCCGGCGACGACGAGCAGCTCGACCCCAGCGGCCGCCGCCACCGCTGGGGCCGGCAGGCCAACGAGCGCCACGACGGCGAGCGCGAGGCGTCGCAGCGGACCAGGATCGCCGCGCCAGCGGGCGGTGGCGTGACCGGAGGCATCGTGGCGCAGCACGATCCCCGCCGGCCGAGCGCCCAGCGCGGCCGCGACCACGGTGTGGCCCAGCTCGTGGAGCAGCGTGACCACCTGCGCGACCGCCCTCGCCACCGGCGGCACGACCGACGCGCCGAGGCCCGCGAGCATGCCGATCACCGCGCCGGTCGAGCCCGCGGCCGGTGCTCCGCCCCTCGGCGCGGCGCCAAGGACGCGTGCCTGCAGGTCCGCGAGCCAGGGACCCTGGCCGGCCAGCAGCAGCACCACGACCGCCAGCACCGCGATCGAGGTCACGCGCACCAGGCTCCTCATGCCCCCAGCATCGCCTGGCATGCGCGGTGGCGCGCGCTGGCCGTGGTGCCACGCGGCAGACCCGCGACCGACCGCGGGTCGCCGTGGGATGGTCAGCGCGCGGTCGGGTCCGGCTCGCCGAGGTCGCGGCGCTCGCAGACCGGGTTGGTCGGATGCCCGCCGATCCCTCGCAGCTGGCGCGGCGTCGCCGGGTGGGTCGGCACGAGCGCGCCCAGCCCAGCGCGCAGGCGCTGAGCCCCCACCGGGTTGGCGGCATGGACCAGCGCGGTGCGCAATGGCAGCGGCTCACCCTGCCAGGCCCAGCGCTCGAGGGCGCGCACCACCGCGCCGGCGTCGTCGCCGTCCTCGAGGTCGTGGTCGAGCCAGACCTCGTCGAACGGTGCGCCACGCGCCTGGGCGTCCTCCAGCGCGGCGACCGCGGATGCGGCGCTGCGCGCGTGCACGACCTCCTCGGCATGGTCCAGGGACGCGGTGCGCGTCGCGTCGACCACCAGCACCCGCATGTGAGCTCGCTCCTCGGTCACGGCACCGCGGCGTCGTCCCGAGGATTCCCCGCGCGGGCCAGCCTCACGACAGGTCGATGTCCAACGCGGCGCGGTCGCTGGGCTCGGCCTCGAAGTACGACGCGCGCTGCCAGTCACGCGGCCTTGCGAACCGCGTCGGGATCGACTGGCCCAGGCGGTTCCACTGCTTGACGTTGCTGTTGAACAGGCGCCGCGAGGCGGCGATGCGGTCCTCGGTGGTGGCCAGCTCGCGCTGGAGGTCGGCGAAGCGGCCGTCGGCCTTCAGCTGCGGGTAGGACTCCGACAGCGCGCTCACGCTGGCCAGCGCGCGCGACACCTCGCCCTCGACGGCGGCGCGAGTCTCGGTCTCGTCGTCCTGCTGGCGGACCTGCTCGGCGCTGCGGCGGGCCTCCACGGCGCGCTCCAAGGTCTCCCGCTCGTGCTCGGCGTAGCCCTTGACGGTCTCCACGAGGTTCGGGATCAGGTCAGCGCGGCGGGCGAGCTCCACGTCGATGCCCGACCACGACGAGCGCATCGCCGAGCGCAGCCGCACGAACCGGTTGTAGGTCGCCGCCCACAGCACGAGCACGAGGCCGACGGCCCCGAGCAGCAGCCACTCCATCGACCGTCCTCCTGGTGTCGCTGGTGTCGCGGCTAGACCGCGTCGGGCTCCTTGACGTTCCAGTCGGGATCAGCGGCGTCCTCGGCAACGTCGTGGGAGACCCAGTCGGGCACCCCCTCCTGCACGGCCTCGCACACCGCGGCGAGCGCGACGTGCTGAGGCGCGCCGTCCTCGCCCTTCCTTCGCGAGCTGTCGACGACCACGATGTTGCCCCACTTCAGCTGCACGTCCTCGGGGTCGAGCTCGAGCAGCCGCTCCTGGGTGCGCGCGTCGAGGATCGCGATCGCCGACCGCTGGTCCTTGGCCAGCACGAGGAAGCGCTTGTTGAACGCGGCCGACTCGACCTCGACGGTGCGGCTCGACAGCGCCGAGACGATCGACCCGAACAGGCCCTTGCGCCGCAGCTCGAGTGCCGGGAGCGAGGCGGGGGAGCGGTGCACCGCTGCGGCCTTGCGGTGGGTCCTCGTCTTGCTGCGGCTGCCGCTGCGGCTGCTCCCCGAGCTCTTGCGCGTCTTGTAGCTGTAGTCACAGACGATCAGGGTGCCCTCTCGCTCGGTGGGCACGCGGGCGGCCCAGGTGACGCGCTCCCGGAAGGACCCCGAGCTGGTCGGGAGCAGCGACATCAGCTCGTTGGTGACCCGTCCGGGATGGAGCTGCTCCCAGCCGTTCGCTGCAGCGTAGGCGTCCCGCTGCTGGCGACGCTGCCGCTCGCGCAGCCAGCCGAACACCGCGACTGCGGCCACGAGGCCAAACATCCCGAGCACCAACAATCCCGGCCCGCCGCCGCCCTCGGCTGCGGCCAGCACGCTGTGCAGTGGCGTCATCGCTGCCTCGAGCCTCCCTCCCTGGTGTGGCATCGCGCCGT
>PUKE01000073.1 GCA_003550425.1 Nitriliruptoria bacterium | reverse complement strand
GCCGCTGTGCCGCGTGGTCCTGGAGCCCAGCGGCCCGAGATCGACCCAGGACCTACGCTCGTAGCCGCTTCGGTGATCAGGACATCCGGACCCGGGTTCGATTCCCGGCGCCTCCACCCGACATCTCACCGGCCCCCTGCGCGATGCAGGGGGCCTTGCCATGCCGTCGCCGAGCCGTCCGCCGCCACCGACTCGTCCGTGTCGTCCTCGTCGACGGCCTCGTGGTCGGCGGCCTCCACGTCCTCGGGGACCGTCGAGACCGGGGCCAGGCCGACGACGCGGTCGCGTCCCTGCGCCTTGGCGGCATAGACCGACAGGTCGGCGCGACGCAGGAGGGCGCGGCGGTCCTCATCGGGCTCCAGCGCGGCCACCCCGAGGCTCGCGGTGAGCCGCTCGCCGCCGCCGAGGTCCTGTGCGGCGACCGCGGCGCGGCAGCGCTCGGCGAGCGCGCGCGCCCCGTGCGCGTCGGCGCCGGGCGCGATCAGCAGGAACTCCTCACCGCCCCACCGACCGACGCGGTCGCCGGCGCGCGCGCAGCCCGCCAGCATCGCTCCGACCGCGGCCAGCGCCCTGTCGCCGGCATCGTGGCCCCAGGTGTCGTTGATCCGCTTGAAGTGGTCGAGGTCCACCGAGAGGACCGACAGCGGTGCGCCCGTCTGCCGGGCCTGCGCGATCTGGTCGTCCAGCGCGTCGGTGAGCGCGCGGCGGTTGGCCAGCCCGGTCAGCGGATCGGTGGTCGCCTCACGGGCCAGCCTCTCGGCCCGCGCGCGGGCCGACAGCATGGTCTCGTAGCGGGTGGCCATGATCCACAGCAGCGCGATCAGCATCGCGTGCAGCCCGCCCACGTTCGCGGCGAGCAGCCCCAGCCCCTCCGGCAGCGCGGCCGCAGCCCCTGAGGCCACCGCCGAGCCCACGATCGCCGCGACGCCCGCGAGGACCGCCAACGAGGTCGCGAGGCCCCCACGCTTGCCGAGCACCACGAAGGCCAGCGGGTACAGCATCGTCACCCACAGCAGGGTCGCGGTCTGCTGGGCCAGCGGCTGGTCGGCCGTCCAGCCCAGGCGCCACAGCACCAGCGCCCCCATGATCAGCGCGATGCCGGCGCCCAGGATCACCAGCTCGATGGCGCGAAACGACAGCAGCCCGCGCCATGTGGCCACCAGCACCGCGCCGACGAGCAGCAGCGTGGTGGGATGGACCACCCGCAGCACTGGGTCCTCCAGTCCCTGGAGGCCCATCAGCACCAGCGTGACCAGCAGGGCCACGGCCAGCGTCACCAGGTAGACGCGGCGCTTGCGGCGCTCATGCAGCTGCTCGGCGTGGCTCATGGCGAGGGTGGCTGTCGTTCCGTGCGTGCCGATCCGGTCGTCCACCGCGACCGCGACGCAAGGACGCGCGCTCGGCAGGTGTGGGCGGTTCGGCCGGGGAACCGGCCGAACCGCCCACACCTCACCTGCCAGGGGCCGGCGGCGGTCGTCAGCCGCGCGCGCCGCCGGTGAACGTGAAGCCCGCCAGGTGCAGCGACGGGCAGGTGACCATGCCCGGGCCGAACTCGCCGTCGGCGAGGCGGTCGTCGGCGCCCACCCCGAGCACGCGCCCCGGCGCCAGCGCGTCGAGGAAGCTCTCGGTGAAGCGCAGGTTGCTCACCGCCCCGGTGACCTCGCCGTCCTCGATCAGGAAGGTGCCGTTGCGGGTCAGGCCCGTGGCGCGCTGGGCCTTGGGCTCCAGCACCCGCACGTAGTTCAGCTCGGTGACCAGCAGGCCCCGCTCCACCGAGGCGACCATCTCCTCGGGCGTGCGCTGCCCGGGCAGCAGCCGCACGTTCAGCGGCACCGCGCCGAGCGACTCGCCACCGGGGACCGCGCCACCCGTGGTCGTCGCGCCGGCGCGGTGCGCGGTGCGCCGGTCGTGGGCCAGCGCGCGGCTGACCCCCTGCTCAACCAGCGTGACGGGCCGACGCGGGCTGCCCTCGGCGTCGAAGGGCAGCCCGATCGCCCGCGGATCCTCGGGGTCGTCGAGGATCGTGATCGCCGGGTCGAGCTGCGCCGCGCCGAGCTCGACGAACGAGGCGCCCTCGAGGTGCATCTTCGCGTTGAAGCCGTAGACGGCGAAGAACGTCAGCAGCGTCGCCACGGCCTCGGGCCCGAGCACCACCTCGAGCGTGCCCGGGTCGAGATCGGTGAACTCGGCCGCGTCGCGGGCGCGCTGGGCGGCTCGATCCCCGGCCGCCGCGCCGTCGAGGTCGGCCAGGCGCGAGGAGGTCTGGTGCGCCGAGCCCGCCGAGGTCGGCGTCTGGTGGATGCCGTCGACGGTCGCGCGGGTCGACGCCCCCGCCGCGCGCTGCCCGGCGGTCGAGGCGAAGGCGGTCCAGCTCGCGTCGGTGTCCACGTAGCCGGCAGCGTCGAGGCCCTCCCCGGCGTTGACGAAGGCGCGCACGTGCTCGGCCCGCGTGGCGGGGTCGCCCTCGGCGGTGGCCCCGTCGAACCGCACCTCGTCGGGGATCGACGCCGGCGGGGTCGCGCCGGGCCAGTGAGGGTCGGGGGGCTGCTGGCGCGCCGCGTCGAGCACCGCGTCGACGGCCTCGCGCAGCGCCTCGGGCGTGGTGCGCGTGGTCGCGGTGCTGGCGGTGCGCCCGTCGACGGCCACGAGCAGCTCCAGCGCGGTGGTGTCCTCGCCGACGTGCTGGTGCACGAAGGAGTTGGCGAACCGCGTCACGCCGAGCCGGGTGCGGGTGGCACGGACGTTGGCCTCCACGGCGCTGCCCTGGGCCTGGGCGGCGCCGCGCTGCTGGATCAGGTCGATCGCGTCGTCGGCGAGGCGCTGGAGGTCGCTGGTGTCGGCGTCCATGAGGGCTCCTGGAGGCTGGGGGGAGGGGTGGGGCGCGTCAGCCGCTCACGCCGATGCGCACGCCACGGAAGCGCGCGGGCGAGGCCGGATGTCCGGTGTGACCGACCTGCATGGGCTGGCCCTTGCCGCAGTTCGGCACGCCCCACGGCTTCCACTCGTCGCGTCCGGCGAGGCGGTCCAGGCTCGCCCAGAACTGCGGCGTCAGGCCCGTGTAGGTCGGGTTGCGGACCATGCGGGTGCGCTTGCCGTCGCGGATCTCCCAGCCGAGCTCGCAGCCGAACTGGAAGTTGAGCCGCTTGTCGTCGATCGACCACGACCGGTTGGTGCGCATCTCCACGCCGTGCTTGGTGTCGGCCACGATCTCCTCGAGGCTGCCCTCGCCGGGCTCGAGGCCCACGTTGGTCATGCGCACCATCGGCATGCGGTTGAAGCCGTCGCCGCGGACCATGCCGCCAGGCTCCAGGCCCGCCAGGTGCGCCGAGTCGCGGCCGGACAGCACGCCGACCCAGAGGCCGTCGCGCACGATGTCGACGCGCTGGGCCGGGGTGCCCTCGTCGTCGTAGCCGAAGGTCGACAGCGCGCGCGGGATCGTCGCGTCCGCGGTGATGCTCATCAGCTCCGAGCCGTAGCGCAGCGACCCCAGCTGCGACAGGTCCAGGAACGAGGTGCCGGCGAAGGCGGCCTCCCAGCCCAGGATGCGGTCGAGCTCGACGGCGTGGCCGACCGACTCGTGGATCTGCAGCGCCAGCTGCGAGGACTCGAGGATCAGGTCCATCTCGCCGGCGGGGCAGGGGTCGGCCGAGAGCAGCTGGACCGCCTCCTCGGCCACGCGCTGGGCGTTGCCGGGCAGGTCGTGCTCGCGGACCATCTCGTAGCCGGCGGTCTCGACGTGGCCGAACGACTGGGGATGGCTGCGCCGCTGCGTCTCGTGCTCGCCGACGGCGGTCGCGTCCATCCCGCATCCCGACTCGACGAGGTGCTGGTGGATGCGGTGCCCCTGCGAGGAGACGAACCACTTCTCGATGTCCCAGAACATGAGCTGGGCGGTGCTCACCGCGACCCCGGGCACCGCGCTCATCGTCGCCGTGGCCTGCGTGACCACCGCGACCTTCTCCTCCAGCGGCACCGCGAAGGGGCTCTCGTGGTGCGGCGTCTCGTAGGAGTCCTCCACGACCGGGACGTCGGCGAGCGCCAGGCCCGCGCCGGGCACGCGCGCCGAGGCCTTCGCGGTGGCGGTCGCCTCGGCGCCGACGCGGGCGGCCGCGGCGTCGGCATCGAGGTCGCTGGTGGCCGCGAAGCCCCAGGAGGAGCCCACCAGGGCGCGCACCCCGACCCCGGCATCCACGTTGGTGCGGGCCGACTGGAGCTCGCCGTCCTGGGCGTCGAGGTGCTCCGAGCGCCCGATCACCACGCGCGCGTCGGCATAGGTGGCGCCGGCGGCCAGGGCGGCCTCCACGGCGCGGGCGGCGTGCTCGAACATGGGCGTCGGCTCCTGCTCGGGGGCGTGCGGTCCTCGGGGGTGTGCGGGGGTGTGCGGGCGCGGGGCGGGTGCTCGGGTCAGGGCTCGCGGGAGGGCGCGTCGTCGGCGGGCGCGTCCGCGGAGGTCGCGTCATCGGTGGTCGGGTCCGCGCGGGCGTCGACGGGGTCGCCAGGGCCACGCGACCGCGGCAGGCCGACCAGCCGGTCGCCGCGCTGGAGCCGCCCGATGCGGGGATCGTCGTAGCGCAGCACCTCGTCGCCGCGCTTGATGGCCACGGTGCGCTGGTCGGCGATGTCGGCCAGCGAGCAGCCGACCTCGTCGTCGGTGACCAGGTGCTCGCGCAGCGACAATCCGTAGTCGGAGTGCAGGAAGTCGCTGAGCACCTCGCCCACGCGCGGGTGGCGGGTGGTCAGGCCGAGGAAGCGCCCGGCGGTCTCCGAGGAGGTGATGACCTCGTCGGCGCCGCTCTGGCGCAGCAGGTGGGCGTTCTCGTCCTCGAGCACCGCGGCGACCAGCAGCGCCTCCGGCGCGAGGTCGCGTGCGGTCAGCGTCGCCAGCACCGCGGTGTCGTCGCGCGCCAGCCCGAAGACGACGGCCTTGGCGGCGGCGACCTCGGCCTCCTGCAGCACCGAGGAGCGCGTGGCGTCGCCGACGATCACGGTGTGCCCGCGCAGGCTGGCCTCCTCGGCCTGGGCGCGGTCGCGCTCGACGATGACGACGTCCTCGGTGTGCACGCCGGACTCGCACAGGGCGCGCGCGGCCGAGCGGCCCTTCACCCCATAGCCGCAGATGATGTAGTGGTCCTTCACGGCTGGCCTTTGCTGTGGCGTGGCAGCACCATGATCGCCCCCACCGCACCGGCGCGCAGGCTCCCGCGCCCACGGTCCGCGCGGCCTGCCCCGGCCTGGCGCGAGGCGCGCTCGTGCCCCGTGATCGCTCCGTGAGAGGCCAGGTGTACGACTGGACGAGTCTCACGAATCACGAGCGAAGGCGGAGTTCGATGACCACACCACGACGACGCGCGAGGACGCTCACGGCCGGACTGGTCGCGGGGCTGATGGGGGTGACGCTGGCGGTGCCCGCTCCGGCGGCAGGGCAGGCCCACAGCCCCTGGGAGAGCTACCAGGCCGATCCTGGCAACACGCGCCAGGCGCAGGCCGACGGCCCCAGCGACCCGGGGGTGAGGTGGGTGCGCGACCTCGCCGAGCAGGAGGCCGACGACGCGGTCACCAACGAGGACGGCTGGGGACTCCAGGTCGGGGGCTCTGCCCAGGGCATGCCGGTCGTGGGTCCCGACGGGCAGCTGCTGGTGCGGGCCTCGAGCGAGGCCGAGGACACAGGTCAGGTCCTGCTCGCGCTCGACCCCAACGACGGAACGGTCCTGTGGGAGCACGAGACCGAGGGATTCGGCAGTACCGGCCGTTCTCCCTGCGAGCCGGCGGTCGACAGCGAGGGCCGCGTGTGGATCCCCGACTTCACCGGCGACGAGACCCAGCTGGTCGGCCTCGACGCCGAGACCGGTGACGAGCGCGTCGCGCTCGAGGACGGCGAGGACGGCACCGTGCCAGCCTGCACCGAGAACGCCCTGCTGCTCGGCGGGGAGGGCGACGGCGAGCGGCTCGTGGTCCTCGGCCGCACTGGTGACCCCGAGGACGTCGTCGCCGTGGACGTCAGCGCCGACGATGCCGACGTCGGCATCGACTGGGAGCTCGACGACGACGGCGGCGACATCGCCGAGGTGCTCGAGACGAACAGCCACAGCCGCAGCGACGGCTTCGCGCTGTCCGACGACCAGCTGTTCCTGGGCATCGAGGACGACGACGGCGCCGTCGGGCTCGCCGCCTTCGACCTCGCCGACGGCACGGTCGACGCGCGCGTCGTCCTGCCCACGCCGCCCGCAGAGGACGACGAGGACCCCGACGACCACGACCCGACCGACTATCGCCGGCTGCGGATGCTGCTCGCCGACGACACGCTCGTCCTCGGCCCCGAGGACGCCGAGTTCGATCACCTCCTCGCCTACGACGTCAGTGGTGGGCTCAACGATGGCCAGGGCCACGAGTGGCTGCAGCGCGAGGGCACGCTCGGGGGCTGGGCGATGGCCTCGCAGGGCGACACCGTCGTGACCCGCGAGGGGCCGCGCGCCAGTCGGACGCTGGTGGGTCGCTCGCTGGACGACGGCGAGGTGGAGTGGACCAAGGACCGTGGCACGAGCGCCGCGGAAGGCATCGTCCCTGTCGGCGCGGATGGTGGCCTCTTCGTGCGCCAGAACCGCAACGGCGGGGCACGCTCCACCTCCATCACGGGGCTCGCCCCCAACGGCGAATGGGAGTGGTTCTTCACCCCTGACGACCTGGAGGAGGCCCTCGACGTCGATGACCTCGACGAGGTCGGCTACTCCGGCGCGGACACGGTGTTCGGTCCGATCGACGGCGACGGCACGCTCTACCTGGCCAGCAGCAGCGCCGACAGCGACGCGATCCTCGCGATCGACAGCTCGGGCGACATCCCCGCGACGTTCGCCGAGGACCCCGAGCCCGAGCCCGAGCCCGAGGACCCCGACCGCGTCGCCGGAGGGAACCGCTTGGAGACCGCGGTCGAGCTCTCCAACGAGTTCGCGGACGCCGACACGGTGCTCATCGCCCGCGGCGACGACTTCCCTGACGCGCTGGCCGGCGCCCCGCTGGCCGCGCACCTGGACGCGCCGATCCTGCTGAGCAACCCCGACCGCCTGGTGCAGGAGACCCTCGACGAGATCGACCGCCTGGGCGCCGACGAGGCCCGGCTGCTCGGCGGCGAGGCCGCCCTGTCGGCCACGGTCGAGCAGCAGCTCGAGGGCGCGGGGCTGACCACCGATCGCTACGCGGGCGGTGACCGCTTCGAGACCGCGGCGAAGATCGCCGACGACCTTCCCGAGAGCGATGCGGCGTTCGTCGCACGCGGCCGCGTCAGCGGCGATCCTGACAGCGGCTGGGAGGATGCGGTGGCGGTGTCGGCACTGGCCGCGTTCACCGAGACGCCGATCCTGCTGACCGACACCGACCAGCTGCCGGTGGACACCAGCGGGGCGCTGCAGGGCCGCAGCGACGTCACGATCGTCGGGGGCGCCGGTGTGGTGTCGCAGGGCGTGCAGAACGCGATCGATGGCGGCGCTGGGCGGACCGACCGGCTCGCCGGAGCCGACCGCTGGGCCACCTCGGTGGAGATCGCCGAGGAGTCGGTGGGCGAGGGGATGGACCCCGCCACCACCTGGGTCGCCACCGGCGGGGACTTCCCCGACGCGCTGGCGGCCGCCCCGGTGGTCGCCGCGACCGCCCCGGCGATCGCCGAGGGCACTGGTGGTGTGCTGCTGCTGGTCGACGGCTTCGACCTGTCGAGCTCGGCGGCCAGCGAGGCCTGGCTGACCGCCAACGCCGGCGACATCGACCGGATCCGTCCGGTGGGAGGCAACGCCGTGCTCGGCACCACGGTGGTCGACGCAGCGCGGGACCTGATCGAGTAGCCCGCGCAGCCACGCGACGGCAAGTCGGGGCCGCGCCCACGCGGGCGCGGCCCCGACCCATGCCCGCCCCGTGCGGTCGCCGCCTCCGGGGGTGTCCTGGCGGCAGGGCCTCGCCTACGATCGGCCACGTCCGCGTCGGACGGCTCCGAGCGGGAGGGACCAGCCCATGGGAGCGCGTGCGCAACGCGCGCTGGATCGGGCCGCGGTGGCCGCGGCCCGGGTGCGACGCGACCGCGCCCGCTACTTCCGACGCCGCGCCGAGGGACCGGGATGGCGGGAGCACCTGGACCTCGACGTGGCGCCCGCGCCGCCCCTCACCACCGACGAGCCCGTCCAGGTCACCGTCGAGACGCTGCTCGGCCCGCTGACCGGCGCCGCCTGGCTCGCCCATGACGCCGGCCCCGACGCCCCGGTCATCGTCACCCACCACGGCAGCGGCGAGCGCCCCTTCGACCTGCGCCGCCGCGCGCCGAACGCCCTGAACCGCGCGCTCTTGGCCGGGACGCCGCCGGCCACCGTCGTGGCGGTGCGCGCACCATTGCACGAGGGCTCGCGGCGCCGCTACGACGCCGTCATCGGCGACCTCGTGGCATGGATGGCGCTGCTGGCCGCCTCGGCGGGGATCGTCGAGGCGGTGGTGCGACGATTGGCGAAGGACCACGCGCCGCCGGTGCTCGTCACCGGCTTCAGCCTGGGTGGCTGGGTGACGAGCCTGCACCGCGCCGGCTGGGACAGCGCGGACTGCGCCGCGCCGCTGTGCGCCGGCGCGCACCTCGGCCGGCAGATGGTCGACTCCGCCTACGCGCGCGCCGTCTCCACGCGAGCGCTCGCCGACCCCGACGCGCTGCGCGCCACGCTGGACTTCGCCGACCTGTTCATGGCCCGCTCGGCCCGGCTGGCGCCGCTGCTGGCCCGCCACGACCAGTACGCGCGGCCCGCCGACCAGGTCGAGGCCTTCGGCGAGGCGCCCGTGCGCTACCTCGAGACCGGCCACATCGGCGCCGCGCTGACCGGCGGGCCGCTGCTGCGCGCCCACCTCGCCGCCCAGGCCGCGGCCCTCAAGCACGAGCGGGGCTGACCCAGGCGAGCCCCAGGTCAGCCCCGCGTCGCGGTCGTGCGCCGCCAGGCCTCACATGCCGAGGTCCTCTGGCTCGGCCGGCGGCTCGAAGTCCTCGTCGGTCGGCTCGCGCGCCTCGACGGCCTCCATGCGCAGGCCGCTCTCGTCCTCCAGGTGCAGCACGGCGCCGGTGTCGCGGTCCAGGCATACCTGCAGCACGCCGCCGTTCTCCTCGAGCTCGTCGGTGGGCTCGCCGCACAGCGCGTCGCGACCGGCCACGGTCTCCTCGGACACCTCCTCGAAGCCCTGCTCGGCGACGTCCTCTGCGACGAGGTCGTCGGCGACGACCCCACCGAAGCCAAGGCCCAGCGGGTCCTCCTCCTCGGCGATGTCCGGCGCCTGGAAGCACTGCCAGCCGCCACCCTCGTCGATGCAGCTGATCGTGTCGCCGCCCTCCTCGATGATGCCGACCTCCTCCTGCTCGGTGGAGGCCCACCACGAGGAGCGCTCGGCGCCGTCCTGGACCACGGTCAGGGCCTGGGCCGCGCCGGGCTCGTCGACGTCGATGTCGTACTCGATGGCCAGCGTCAGATCGGGATCGATCGTCACGTCGTCGGTGGGCTCGTCCGCGTCCTCGACGTCGTCGTCGTCCTCGTCCTCGTCGGCGGGCTCCTCCTCGGCAGGCTCGTCGGCGTCCTCGTCGTCCTCGTCGAGGTCCTCCTCGGCGACCGCGTCGTCGTCTGGGTCCTCGGCGGGCTCGGCGTCGTCGGCCTCGTCGCAGGCGGCGAGCAGCGCGGCGGCCACCAGCAGCGCCAGCAGCATCCCGGTGCGCGTCATCGCTGGCCTCCTTGGTCGCAGGATGGGCATGGTGCCCCTTTGTTGGCGCCCAGTCTCATGGCCAGCGCGTGCGCGCACGCACAGGCGTCGCAGGGCGTGATGCTGGCGTGAGAGGCTGCACGTGCCCCGGGCCCGTGGTGGCGGAGTACGATCGCCTCGACGCGTGGCTCGTGGCCTCCGTGGTGCCCGCGAGCCGTGGCCGAGCCGGAGGGGACGACGATGGGTCAGCGTCTCATCGCCGAGGACCTGCTGCTGCTGTGCTGGGACGACGCCAAGGGCAAGGTGGCCGGTCGGTGCGGCCAGACGCTGCCCGCCGGGGTCGGCGGTGCCCTGGTGGTCCAGGCGCTGCTGGACGAGGCGCTGGTGGTCGAGGACGGGCGGGTGCGACCCGGCACGACCCAGCCCGACGATCCGCTGGTCGCCGAGGTCGTGGACGACGTGGCGCGCCGTCGTCGGCCGCCGCGGCTGCGCACGGTCGTGCAGCGCCAGGCGACCACCCGGCGCTGGCACGCCGTGCGTGACCGGCTGGTCGATCAGGGCGTCCTCGCGCCACGGCGCCAGCGCCTGCTCGGGCTCATCCCGGTCACGCGGCATGCGCTGGTCGACCCGACGCGCGCCGCGTCGGCACGCGCCACCGCCCGGGCGCTGCTGCTCGGCCAGCGCGCGCCCGCCGACGCCGCCCCGGAGGACCTCGTGCTCGCGGGCCTCGCGGCCCCGGTGCGGGCGCTGCCCCTGCTCGTGGAGCGTCAACAGGTCAAGGAGGCCAAGGCGCGAGCCGAGGACCTCAACGCCGGTCACGGGGTGCCGGAGGCCGTGGGGCGCGTGATCACCGAGGCCCAGGCCGCGGCCATGGCCGCCATCGCCGGTGCCGCGGCGGCCAGCGGCTCCAGCGGCTCGGGCAGCTGACGCCGCCTAGCCCTGCTCGGGCTCGGCTGCTGCGGCGCGCTGCTCGCGAGCGCGCATGCGCCGCACCGAGGCCAGCGGCGGGTCGCGGTCACGGTCGCGCTTGAGCTCGTAGACGCCGTCGGCGCGGGCGAACCAGCGCACGTGGTCCAGCAGCTCGCGGGCGGCGGCGTCGTCGGCGGGCGGCTCGGCGATCACGGGTCCGAAGACCGCGGGCCCCTCCCCGGCGTCGAGGACGAGCTGGGGCACGCCGGGGTCGTCGGTGCGGTCGGCCAGCCAGTGGTGGTCGGCGAGCACGGCCTTGGCGTGGGCCTCGTCGGCCATGGCCTGATCCGCCAGGGCGGTGGGCAGCCCGGCGTCAGCGAGCGCCCCGTGTGTGGTCTCGGCGCGTGACAGGCGCTCGCCCTGCTCGTGCAGGCGCGTCCCGAACGCGCGCAGGAACGCGCCGGTCGCCGCGTGCCCGTGCTCGCTGCGCACGGCAGCGGCGGTGCGCAGCGCGCGCTCAGCGCGGACCCTCGTGTCGGCGAAGGTCGTCGCGGGGGGCTCGGCGCCGGCCAGCTCCAGCGAGTACAGCCCCCAGGTCAGCGCGACCTCGCCGGAGGCCTCCAGCCGGGCGAGCCAGCGTGACGTCTGGTGGCACCACGGGCAGACGACGTCGTGCACGAAGTGGATGCGCTCGGTCACGGGGTGCTCCTCGGGCGGGGCTCGTGGGTGGCGTCACGGGGTCGCGGGCGCTCGTGGCGCGACGGCGGGCCCAGCGTGCCGCGGTGTCGCCGGCCCGCATCGCCCAGCGCGCGCCGGGGCGCCGTTGGCTGCGGCGGCCGATGCGGCCGCGTCAGAGGGCTGGACGATCGGACAGGGTGGAGGGGTTGCGCCGCAGGGCCCACCGGTGATCAGCGGCGAGCACGTGTCGCGGACGACTCGGCTGGCCATCATGTGATCGAGTTCACAAGGCATCAGCACTGCCAGGGAGGATCGCACGATGAAGGCATTCCGCCTGCCCCGTCTTGGTCGCCGGGGCACCGACGAGCACGACGGCGACGCGCGCGCTCGACGCACCCGCGACACCGGAGCGCGCGCCCGCGTGCTGACGCCGCGCAGCGGCTACGACCCCTCGGCGCTGTCGCCGCTGACCGGCCCGCCGGCGGCCCCGGGAGCCAGCGAGGACGCCGAGCGCACGCGCTAGCGCCAGCCTCACCGCAGCAGCAGCGCCTGGAGGGGGCGCAGCGTCCCAGCGAAGGCGTCCCCCTCGCCGACGCCGTCGCTTGCCACCTCCACGGTGCGCGCCCCCGGCACGGCGACCTCGCGCTCGGCGTCCACGAAGCTCGCGATGACCAGCCGCTCGTCGCCTCCGAGTCGCCGGCGAAACGCCAGGACGCCGTCGGGCGCGTGCAGCCAGGCGAGGTCGCCGAGCCGCAAGGCTGGACTCGCGCGCCGCGCGGCCAGCAGCGCCCGGTAGCGATGCACGATCGCGTCGGCGTCGGCGTACTGGGCCGCGGCGCTGCGCTCGCTCGCCTCGGGCGGCCACGGCAGCCAGGGGCGCTCACCCCCGGCCCAGCCGTGTCCCGGCGCGTCGGTCCAGGGGATCGGCGCGCGGCAGCCGTCACGGCCACCCGGGTCGACCGCGGCCTCGGGCGGCACCTCGGCGTCCTCGAGCCCGAGCTCCTCGCCGGCGTACAGGAACGGCGTGCCGCGCAGCGTCAGCAGCAGCACGGCGGCCGCGCGCGCGATGCGCTCGTCGCCGCCGTGGCGCGTGCGGTGTCGCGGCTCGTCGTGGTTGGACAGCACCCACGTCGGCCAGCGGTGCGGCCCGTTGGCGTGGCGCTCCACCTCGTCGATGACCTCGCGCCACGCCCGTGCGCTCCAGGGGGCGTGCAGCAAGGTGAAGTCGAACACCAGCGGCAGCTCGTCGCCCTCGCCGTAGTAGCGCATCAGCGCCGCGGTGTCGGAGAGGTTCACCTCGCCGACCATGGTGCGCTCGCCCTCGTAGGACTCGAGGGTGGTGCGGATGTCGCGCAGCAGCCCGTGGGTGCGCGGCTCGTCATGGAACCCGACCCGGCTGATGCCCTCGCGCTCCGGTGGGTCGTCGGGGAGCGCGGGGTCCTTGCCGATCAGATGGACCACGTCGGCGCGGAACCCGTCGACGCCGCGGTCCAGCCAGAACCGCAGCACGTCGTGCTGGGCGGCCTGTACCTGCGGGTCGGCCCAGTTCAGGTCCGGCTGCTGGGGCAGGAACAGGTGCAGGTACCACTGCTGCGTGCCCTCGTCCCAGGTCCAGGCCGGGCCCTCGCCGAAGGCGCGCACCCAGTTGTTGGGCGGCTCGCTCGGCGCGTCCTCTGGGCTGTCGCGCCACACGTACCAGTCGCGCTTGGGGTCGCTGCGCGACGACCGGGAGGCCTGGAACCACGGGTGCTGGTCCGAGGTGTGGTTTGGCACCCAGTCGACGATGACCCGCAGGCCGCGCTCGTGGGCCTCGGCGAGCAGCCGATCGACGTCGGCCAGCGTGCCGAACAGGGGATCCACGTCGCAGTGGTCGGCCACGTCGTAGCCGAAGTCGGCCATGGGGGAGCGGTAGAACGGCGACAGCCACAGCGCATCGACGCCGAGCCAGGCGACGTGGTCCAGGCGGCGGCGGATGCCCTCCAGGTCCCCGACCCCGTCGCCGGTCGTGTCGCAGAAGGAGCGCGGATAGATCTGGTAGAAGACGCCGGTGCGCCACCATGGTGCTCGCATGGCGGCCGACCCTAGGCCATCGGGTCCTCGCCCGCGACGCGCGCCCACGACCCTGGTCCGACCGGCCCATGGCCCTGGCCCGAGCGGCCCGTGGCGCCTGCCCGAGCGGCCCTATCGATGCCGCGCGTGCGTGGGGCACGGTTCGCGTGCGGTCCTGGCAAGGGTGCCGGGATGCGTCGGTGGCCCCGCGCCGGGCGTCGCCGTCGTCGTGGCAGGAGGTGGCCCTCATGCGCGTGCTCGTGGCCCACGGCTCGAAGCGAGGCGGCACCGCGGGGATCGCCGAGGTGATCGGCGCCGCGCTGGTCGATGCCGGCCAGGACGCCGAGGTTCGCCGCGCCGCCGACGTCGGCTCGCTGCGCGGCTACGACGCGGCCATCATCGGCGGCAGCCTCTACGTCATGCGCTGGCATCCGGCCGCGCACCGCCTGGTGCGGCGCCAGGAGCGAGCGCTGCGCACCATGCCGGTGTGGCTGTTCAGCAGTGGACCGCTGGACGACTCGGCCAGCCGGCTCGACCTCCCGCCCGTCGGCCAGGTGCGACGGCTGATGGAGCGCATCGAGGCCCGTGGGCACCGCACCTTCGGGGGCAGGCTGCCCGCCGACGCCACCGGCTTCCCGGCGGCGGCGATGGCGCGCGACGCCAGCGGTGACTGGCGCGACCTCCGTCAGATCCGCGCGTGGGCCGCAGCGGTGGCCACCGAGCTGACCGAGGCCACCCCGGTTGCCTGAGGTCCAGCCGGGCCGGGTCGCACGCCAGCGCGGCGTCGCGCCTCGACCGTCCTAGGCTGCGTGGGGACCCGATCGGGAGCGCAGTCATGCCAGCCATGGAGGACCGGCCCTACGACCTCGTCCTGCTCGGCGCGACCGGCTTCACCGGCCGCCTGGTCGCCGAGCACCTGGGGCGGCGCCTGGCCGGCAGCGACGTCCGGTGGGCGGTGGCCGGGCGCAGCCCGGAGCGCGTCGCCGAGGTCGCCGCGTCGGTGCCCGGTGGCCCGGCCGTGGAGGTCGTCGACGTCGGCGACCTGGTCGGGCTGCTAGGGCTCGCGCAGCGCACGCGGGTGCTCGGCACCACCGTCGGCCCCTACCTGCGCCACGGCGAGCTCGTGGTGCAGGCCTGCGTGCGCGCCGGCACCCACTACGCCGACATCACCGGCGAGTCGCCCTTCGTGCGCCTGATCGGGGAGCGCTACGCCGCCGACGCCCAGCAGCGGGGGGTGCAGCTGGTCTCGTGCTGCGGCTTCGACTCGGTGCCGCCCGACCTCGGCGCGCAGATGGTGGCCGAGCGGCTGCCCCAGGAGGCCAGCCTCGCGGTCCGCGCCTACCTGCGCGCCAACGCGCGGTTCAGCGGCGGCACCTTCGCGAGCGGGCTGGGCCTGCAGGGCAGCGACGCCGAGCCGCTGCCGGTGGTGCCGCTGGGCGCGCAGCGTCCGGTGCAGACGCTCGGCGCGCGGCCGCACCGCGTCGAGGAGCTGGGCGGCTGGGCGCTGCCGCTGCCCACGATCGACCCGGCGATCGTGCTGCGCTCCGCGGCGCATCTGGAGGGCTACGGACGCGACTTCCGGTACGGCCACTACGCCGCCGTGCGCTCGCTGCCCCGCGCTGTCGGCTCGGCTGCCGGCGCTGGCGCCGCGCTCGGCCTGTCGCGGGCGCGCCCCGGTCGTGCGCTGCTCTCGCGCCTGGCACCCGACCCGGGGGAGGGGCCCTCGCCCGAGCGCCGCGCGCGCAGCAGCTTCTCGCTGACGCTGCTGGGCCGCGGCGGTGGCCAGCGGGTCATCGGGCGCGTGGCCGGCGGGGACCCGGGCTACGACGCGACCGCGGTGATGCTGGGGGAGGCGCTGCTGTCGCTGGCGCTGGACCCCCGCGGTGACGTCGCCGGCCAACTCACGCCCGCGGCCGCGCTCGGGGCGCCCTACCGCGCGCGCCTGGAGGACCAGGGCCTCGCGTTCTCGGTCGAGGCGGCCTGAGGGCCAACGCGTCCCGAGACCGCCCTGCGGGGTCAGTGCTCGGCGAAGCGCCCCACGATGCCGTCGGGGTCCATGCCGGTCAGGTGGCGCTGGAACAGGCGGTAGTAGGCGAGCTCCTCGCGGCTGCGCAGGGGCGGGTCCACCACGTGGCGCTCCGCGTCGAGCTCGCGCGCGGAGACCGTCGCCTCGTAGTGGGTGCGCAGCACCTCGCGGGCGCCGGTGCCCTCGCCGAACTGCGCCTTCTTGCGCCACAGCAGGTCCTCGGGCAGCCAGCCCTCGAAGGCCTTGCGCAGCAGCCACTTCTCGGGGCGGTCGGCGCCGGAGAGCTTCCAGTGCGCCGGCAGGCCGAGGCCGAGCTCCACCACGTCGAAGTCGAGGAACGGCAGCCGCGACTCCACCGCGTTCGCGCCGGCGACGCGATCCACGCGCTGCAGCCCCAGGCTGTGCAGTCCCTCGATGGTCCGGCGCAGCTCGTCGGCCAGCTCGGCCTCGCTGTCGATCTCCTCGTAGTGGGAGTACCCGGCGAACAGCTCGTCGGCGCCCTCGCCGATCAGGACGACCTTGACGTGGCGCGCCGCCAGCTTCGAGACCAGCAGGTTGGGCACCGAGCTGTGCACCAGCTGCGGGTCGAACGACTCGATGACCCCGATCACCTCGGGCACCCAGTCGATGAGCTCGTCGGCGGTGTAGATGCGCTCGTGGTGCTCGGTGCCCACGTGGGCCGCCACCCGTCGGGCGGCCTCGAGGTCCTCGCTGCCCTCCATGCCCACCGCGAACGTGGGCAGGCGCCAGCCGTTGCGCGTGGCGATGTCGCCGGCGATCGCGCAGACGAGGCTGGAGTCGAGCCCGCCCGACAGCAGCGCCCCGACCGGGACGTCGGCCCGCATGCTGCGCTCCACCGCGGTCACGAGCGTCTCGCGGATCGCGTCGAGGACCGCTTGGGGTGGCTCGGGGTCCTGCTCGTGCCCGGCGATCAGCTCGGCGACCTCCGGAGGGCGCCGCTCCGGCAGCTCGGCGAACGCCTTGAGGCCGTCGCCCGGCGTCCACACGTGCCCAGGCGGGAACGGCTCGACGTGGTCGCGCCAGTGCGGGTCGAAGGCCTTGAGCTCGCTGGCGAACAGCGTGGTGTTGCCCGCTCGCGCCCAGTAGAGCGGGGTGATGCCGAGGGTGTCGCGGCTCGCGATGAAGCGGCCGTCCTCGCCAGCGATGACGAGGGCGAACATGCCCCACAGCCGATCGAGGGCCTGGGGGCCCCACGCGTCGACGACGTGCAGCGCCGTCTCGTGGTCGGAGTCGGTCCGGAAGGCGTGCCCCTGGGCCTCGAGGTCGGCGCGCAGGCGACGGTGGTTGTAGACCTCCCCGTCGCCCACGAGCCAGAGGCCGCGGTCGGGCTCGTGCAGGGGCTGGGCGCCGTCCTCGACGCCGACGATGGCCAGGCGGCGGTGGCCGAGCCAGGCGTGCGGGAGCTGGTGCGTGCCCTCCCCATCGGGTCCGCGATGGGTCAGGCGATCCATCATGCGGATGCCCTCGTCAGGGTCGAAGGGTCCGTGTGCGGCGACGATTCCAGAGATGGCTGGTCACCCCGTGTCGGGCTCGCGGTGGGTCTGGCTCATGGTGCGGCGTCACGCCGCACCCCATCCATCCTACGGAGCCCAGCCCGCGCGGTGGATGGCCGGCTGGGCGCCCAGGGTCAGGACTGCTGGCGATCCGACAGCAGGTCGCGGATCTCGCGCAGCAGCACCACGTCCTCGGGGTCCGCGGCCGGCTCCTCCTCGGCCGCCTCCTCGTCGGCCTTGCGCAGCCGGTCCACGCCCTGGACCACGAAGAACAGGGCCGTGGCCACGATCAGGAAGTCCAGCACCGCGGTGAGGAACGTGCCGATGAGGACCTGGCCCTCGCCGACCGGGATGACGACCTGGTCGAAGTTGGGCTCGCCGAACAGGGCGCCGATCAGCGCCATGACGATGCCGTCGGTGAACGCGGTGACCACCGTCGAGAACGCCACGCCGAGCACGAAGGCGACGGCGAGCTCGAGGAGGTTGCCCCGCAGCAGGAACGCCTTGTAGCTGTCCCACATGGTCTGGTCCCCCTGTGTCAGGATCTCGTGCGCTCGGTGCGCGCGCGTTGGCCACGGTCCTCGCGCACCGCTTCCCGCCGGACAATTCCACGCGGGCCCATCGCCGACACCTGGACCGAGGGCGAGGCGCGCCCAGCGCGAGGGCGAGGGCGCGGCGCGCGTCAGCGCAGGCGGGCGGCGAGGGTGTCGGCGCCGGTCGCCTCGCCGAGCAGCGGGCCATGCGCGCGCTGCACCCCCTGGGCGCGCAGCCATGCGACCTGCTCCTCGCGCTCGACGCCCTCGGCCACGGCCTCGAGGCCCAGGGCGTCGGCCAGACGGATCACGGCGGTGGCGACCGGGGCGCGGCTGTCGGCGTCGCGCACCGGGTCCAGCAGCCGCGCGTCGAGCTTGAGGCAGTTCACCGGCAGGCGGTCGAGCTCGGCCAGGGACGAGGTCCCGGTCCCGAAGTCATCGATCGCCAGGCGCACGCCCAGGGCCCGCAGGGCCTGCAGCCGGGGGAGGACCACGGCGGTGTCCCCCACGAGGTCGTGCTCGGTGAGCTCCAGGGTGACCGCGCGCGGCGGGACCCCCGCGCTCTGCAGCGCGCTGGCGAGGTCGCTGACCAGCCGTGGGTCCTCCAGCTGGCGCGCGTCGACGTTGAGCCCGAGGCCGATGTCGGCCTCGGGGTGCAGCGTGCGCCAGCGCCGCAGCTGCCCCAGCGCCTGGTCGAGGGCCCACGAGCCCACGGCGTGGGTCAGGCCGGCGGCGCGCGCCACGCTCGTGAGCTCCTCGGGGTCGATGGCCCCGACCGTGGGGTGGTGCCAGCGCAGGAGCGCCTCGGCGGCCCGCACCTCGCGCGTCTCGAGGTCCACCAGCGGCTGGTAGGCCAGCCACAGCTGGCCGCGCTCGGCGGCACGCGCCAGGTCGGCCTCGAGCCGCCAGCGGCGCTGCGCGGCTTGGCGCAGGTCCTCGTCGAACAGCACCAACTGGCTCGGACCACGGCGCTTGGCCTCCTCCAGGGCGAGCGTCGCCTCGCGCAGCAGCGCGCGGCGATCGGGCTGCTCCTGCCAGGCCACGCCCACCGACGCGGTCAGCTCGACGGTCTCGCCACCGGTGCGGATCGGCGCGCTGACGGCGGCGGCGAGCCGGCGACCGAGCTGGCGCGCCTGCGTGGCGCTGCGCCCGGGCACCGCGATCAGGAACTGGTCGGCGCGCCGGCGGGCCACCAGCGCGTCCTCGCCCGCGGTCTCGAGCAGCCGCTGCGCGGTGACGCGCAGCGCCTCGTCCGCGGCCTGCGCTCCCAGCGCCAGGTTGATCCGACGGAACCCGTCGAGGTCCAGCACGAGCAGGGCGCGCGCGAGCGGGCCCTGTGCCGCCTCCGCGCCGGCGGGGCTACCGCGGCCACCGGGATCGGGCTCGGACAGCCATGCCTCGAACGCCTCGCGGTCGGGCAGCCCGGTGATGGCATCGCGCGTGCGGCGCCCAAGGCCCAGCTCCAGCAGCGCCACCGCCAGGCGCGCCAGGGCAGCGAGCGCCTCGCGCTGGTCGGCGTCGAGCTCGCGCGGACGGTCGTCCAGCACGCACACGGTGCCCAGCGCACGACCGTCGGAGCCCACCATCGGCGCCCCGGCATAGAACCGGATGCCCGGCTCCTGGGTGACCAGGGGGTTGTCGGCGAAGCGCGGATCGCTGCGGGCGTCGGGCACCACGAGGACCTCGGCGGGGCGATCGAGCGCGTGGGCGCAGAACGACTGCTCGCGCGGGGTCTCGCAGGGCTCGACGTTGTGGCGGGCCTTGAACCACTGGCGGTCGGCGTCGACGAAGCTCACCGCCGAGGAGGTCGTGCCACAGATCCAGGCGGCGAGCCGCACGAGGTCCTGGAAGCGCTCCTCGGTGGAGCCGTCTACCACGCCCAGCGAGCGCAGCATGGCCAGGCGGGCGGGCTCGTCGGCGCTGCGCGCGGCCGCGTCCAGGGCGGTCGGGGCGGCGCGCAGCACGCCGCCGACGGGATCGGCCCGGGTGACCACGTCCTCCGCGCCCGACGCCGTCGGGGTCTCCGGGGAGCCGGTGTGCTGGGTGATCGCAGCCTCCGCGGTCGGGCCGGCCAGGATGCCGCTGGCCGCGAAGGGTAGCCGCCCTCGGCGTGATGCAGCCGGCGTGATGCAGCCGACGTGATGCAGCCGATGCGGCCGCGCCGCGCCGTATCGTGGCGTTGTGCTGCTCGCCGAGCTCGTCACCGCCCACGACCACGTGCGCGCCACCCGCAGCCGGCGCGACAAGGTCGCGGTCCTTGCCGCGCTCCTGCGGCGCCTCCCCGCGCATGAGCGAGCGCTGGGCGCACGGTATCTGGCCGGTGCGCCACGCCAGCAGCGCCTGGGGGTGCGGC
>PUKE01000329.1 GCA_003550425.1 Nitriliruptoria bacterium | reverse complement strand
AGGGGATGACGCGCATGACCGCGCCGATGGAGCCGCGCTGCTGGAACACGTTGACGCGGAACCGCGAGAGCCCGGGGACCGAGTACGACAGGTCGAGCTCGAGCTCGTTCTCGAACTCCTCACGCTGCCGCTGGGTGAGGATCCCGTAGAGCATCTTCTGGAGCTCGTCGGGGGTGTTGACCGGGTACTCCTCCAGCGGCACGAGCTCGCCGTGCTGGCGCAGCATCGGCGGCAGCCCCGCCGTCAGGTGCACGTCCGAGCCGCCACGCTTGACGAGGTCGGCGAGGATGGCGTCGAGATCGGCCGCGGTCTCCTCCTCGAACGCGAGCACGGGGCCGGCGGGGTCGAGGTCGGGCTCGCGGGCCGGCGCGCGGGCGGACTCGCTGGCGGGGTCGCGCCCGGCGCTCGCGGGACCATCGCTGGGCGCCGGGACAGCCGCCGGCGCGGTGCCGGCCTGCGCATCGGCGTCGGCGAGGTTGGCGATCGCCTGGGCGAGGTCGTCGGGGACCGCCAGCCCTGGGTGGGCGGTGAGGCCCGTGAGCCACTCGACCGCTGACAGCGCCTCGGCGTTGCCCGGGTCGGTGACGGCCACGAGCACCGCGTCGGCGCCCTCGAAGCGCACCGGCAGCGCGCTGTGGTGCTCTGCGACGTCGCGCGGCAGCAGCGCGGCGGCCTCGGGGTCGACCGCCCCGGCCCGACAGTCGGCGAAGGGCACGCCGATCTGCTCGGCGACGGTCTCGTAGAGCGTCGCCTCGGTGATGGCGCCCAGGTCGACCAGCGCGCGCCCCAAGGTGGTCCCCTGCTCGGCCTCGCGGGCGGCGGCCTGCTGGACCTGGTCGGGGCTGACGACCCCACGTTGCACCAGCAGGTCGCCAAGTGGTGTGCTCATCGCGGCCTCACGTCTCGGCGTCTCCCTGTCTCGTCGTCACGTGCGCGCCCATCCTTGAGTCCGGGCCGCAGCCACTCTCCCCACGCGCTCACAACGCACCGTCGAGCTCTGCACCAACGGCGCAGCCCCGGACGATCCGAGTCAGCACATCAACCTCGCGAGAAACGGCCCCGGCCGCAACGTGTGGGGATGAGCGACGCATGCAGGCCCATCGCAGGGAGAACCTGCCACCACGACCCGTGATCAAGGCGCACATGCGGGGTTAGAGCTCGCTCCATCGAACGCTCGGCACGCTGCTCGAAAGACCGACGTCGAGCTCGGAGTCGTAGAAGAGCCTGGCATTCCCATCAAGTTGACCAGCACCGCCTCCGTGGGGGCCCTTCCCGTCCATGTCAGGGTCGCCAGCAGAAACGATCGCTCCACAGACGGAGACGTTTCCGGTCACGTCCACAAATCCACCAGCGGCGATGAGCCCGATTGAACCGTCGTAGCCGCCGCCGATCTCGCTACAGCCTTGCGCCCCTGGTGGAACCTCACTGCCAGCACCGGAGGTTCCTGCGAAAGCAATGTTCCCGTCAACAACGAACAGCACGTCCGACAGATACGCAGTCAGGGCAGAGTTGCCAGCCATCTCCAGGTGGCCAGTCTGGCCATCGTCGTCGCCTGCCTCCACGAGGATCGTTCCAGGAACGGCGTCCTTGTTGTTATCGACCTCAACGCTGGCCTGGTAGGCGTAGTACACGCCTGGTACGTAGTCCTCCTCGCCCCCATCCAATGTCCATCGTTGGTGGGTCTCGTGCCAGCTCCACCCTTGCGGGGAGGCATTGCCGCTGGCATCCGCCTTCTCACCGCCTTCGCAAGGCGTCCCGGACTCCGATGGTTGACGGATCATGCCATCAGGGCACAGGTCGAAGCGAGTGCTTGAATCCTCGTGTGCATCGTAGAAATTGCGCGCGCGCACGTCCGGTATCGATACCTCGTCCGCCGACGCGGTCTCCGAGATCCCGCCACTACCGTCGATGCTGCCAGTGGCGCTCACCTCACCCTGGATCGTGAGCTGCCCGCCGCTGAGGTCGATATCACAGTTGGCATGCACGTCGGCGCTGTTGCCGCCAGCCAGGTCGACGATGTCATCGCCGCCACCAGTGCCGTGGATGTCCAACTCCTCACCGTCAGAGCAACCCGCCAGGAACGCATAGTCGAGGTCGAACTGGTCTGCGTCCGTCATCTGATATCGCACGACGCGCTCGACCGTCCGATCCGCCGTCTCGACGATGCCCACGCCATAGATCGCGTCCGTGGCATCCTCCTGGCCAACGCGAATGCCATAGGACCATCCCCCGCCACCGTCGAGTCGCCGCACCGTCGGCGCCTCGCCGCCGTCGTCGGTCGCCTCATGCGCCTGCTTGAGCGCCCACTCCCGCGGATCCCCGTCCGGGCCGTCCTCCGTAGCCAGATCCGACTCCGCACCCCCAGACTGCAAGGCCCTGTCAGCGCCGGCCTCCGCCAACTGCAGGGCACGCTCGTACGACTCATCAAAGCGCGTCTGCTGCTGACCCATCACCACGCTCGCGGTCACGACCGACACGAGCCCCGTGACGAGGATGGTGACCATCAGGGCGAGGGGCAGGCTTCCGCGTTCAGCGCCGACGGACATGCTGCTCACTCCCCTACTCGAGCATTGCGGACGGTGACCTCGTCGTGGAGATCGACGGTGTTGCCCTCGCCGGTTGCCATCTCGAGGTCGATCCGTACCGTGCTGATCTCCTCAACCGCGTCCTCGGGGCGATACTCGAAGATCGACGTCGTGGTCAGCCCATGCATCTGGGGCTGTTTGCCGGCATCCTCCACGCCGTCGCAGCGGTCCGAGTCATCCGAGGTGTCCTCCGGTTGCGTCTGGACGGTCAGCGTCGTGTCGTCGACCACCGACCAGCGGCGACAGCGCGAGGAATCCCCGTTGCGCACCACCACCGTGAGTCCGTCGTCTGCTGCGGCAACGATCGGATCGGCGGCTCGCACATCGCGAGTGAGACGCTCGAGTGCCGTCTTCCCCTCGTTCAGGGTGGTCACGTGGCTGGTCGTCGAGCGCTCCTGGTCCGCACTTCGGACCACTACCCCCACCGTGATGCCGCCGACGATCGCGGCGATCACGATCGCGACGAGGACCTCCACGAGCGTGAAGCCATCCTCGTCGTGGGCGTTGTGACCCGACACTGTCTCAGTCCCCTTCTGCAGTGCTAATAGACATTTCCAGGGTATCGAGCACTTCCTCCTCCCACTCCTCTGAGTCTGTTGAGATGAGACGAAACTCTAAGTCTCTGCCATCGTAGATCTGCTGACCCCCATCCTCCTCGTGCTGCGCCGCAATCTGATCGCTCCAGACGGAGGAATCTTCAGCCTCGCTGTCCAAGTTTAAAATGTTATTCTCGTCTGGATCAGCTGGAACGATGACTTCGGCCCGAATATTGTCTGAACTCCAATCCCCCAAGTCTGAATCCATCTGGAATTCGACGTCGGTCGTGGGCAAGCAACTATGCGGCGGAGCGCAATTTTGTTGATCTTCGTTGATCCGGATGGGATCCGGTTGGATGCTGGTGCTCTCGATCTTGGGCTGGTCGATACTGTCGTCGTCCCCGTCCCACTCCGTGCCAGCAACGACTTCCTCGTCAAGGTTTTCGATGTCTGGGTGCTCGGCCTGAAAAAGGAAGGTCACCTGCGAGTCGGGAACGAACGCCACGGCGCCGTCATCGATCTCGGCCGTCAGCGAGTCGTCGTTGAGATCGGAGCCATCCCCGAGGAACTCCTCCCGCGTGTCGCCTTGTTCGTCCTCAAACGCGACCGTGAAGGTGGCGTCCTCGACCTCCCATTCCGGTCCGAGGTTTGGACGCACCTCTAGTTCGACCTCCCCGTCGTTGACATAGCAAGGATCGTCACCACAAGGGTCCTCGTTGGCCTCTACCTTGATGAGCTCGATCTCGTCGGGCACGTCCGGGTTGAGGTCGCTCGGCAGATCAAGCCCAAGCAAGTAATACGTCGAGCGTCCGCTCTCTTCCTCGCCGCTCTCGGCGACGGTGAACTCGACCTCGACCGAACGTGGAGGATCGTCTTCGTCCTGCAGCGGATCGGTCGACACATCAACACGGAAGGCACCCGACTGCTGAAAGCGGGCGACTTCCTTGTCTTCCCAGGGCCCACCCATCACCGCACTCACTTGGGGATCGTCGAACCCCTCCACCTCGGCGATCAGCTCGAGTTGGCCGGGTTCTTCGAGGTCACCATCGTCGTCGAACGGCACCGGGTCCGGCTCGATCCGCACCTCGTGGAATCCCGCCTCGTCCGCGGGCACGGCCCCCTGGCCGGAGGCGATCGCCGTCACGAACGTGTTGGACCGCTCGTTGCCGAGCACGTCCCAAGCCACCGTGACCTCGACGCGCTTGAGGCCCGACTCCGCTCCCTCCTCGTCACCATCACCATCGCCGCCGCCGTCGGCTTGCTCGGCCACCGCGTCGTCCCAGGTGACGTCGATCGTGACGGCGAACTCCCGGCCGCCCGCGTCGACGGTGCGCTCGTAGTCGTCGGGGCGGTCCCCGGCATTGTCGGGAACCGCGATGTCCTCGAACGCCTTGCCGCGGAACTCCTCGATGGTCTCGGTGCCAACCCGGGTCGCGAGCGAGTGCGCCTCCTGCTCCTGCACCGACCGCAGCGAGCTGATGAACACCGTGAGCAGCGCGAACAGGCCCACCGAGATGATCACCAGGGCGACCAGCACCTCGATGAGCGTGAAGCCCCCCTCGGCCTCCCGCGACGCCACCACACGGTCCCAGCACCGGCGGGATCGCGCCGGTGGCGGGCTCGCGGTGCGGTTGGCGGCGGGCAACGGGCTCACCTTCGGTCGCATCGCTCCTGGTTCGTGCATCGGCACCTGCGGCGCTGACCTTGAGCCGGCGCGGCCAGAGCATCGTCCCCCGCCAGCCGGCCCCAGGCCAGGCACGCGGACGCTCACACCACGACCCGCGCGACCTCCTCGAGGGTCGTGGTGCCCTGCAGCGCCTTGACGAGGCCGTCCTCGCGCAGCGACTCCATCTGCTGGGCGCGCGCGAACTTCTCGATGTCCT
>PUKE01000110.1 GCA_003550425.1 Nitriliruptoria bacterium | reverse complement strand
GTGGTCTTCGCCGAGGGGTCGCTGGACGCCCAGACCACCGGTCACGGCAAGATCGGCGCCCACGTGGCGGCGCGGGCCAGGGCGCGCGGCACGCGCCTGCTCGCGGTCGCCGGCGCGGTGTCCGACGAGGCCCGCGCGGCCTTCGACGACGTCGAGGCGCTCGGTCCCGAGGGGCTGGAGCGCCCCGCCGAGCTCGCCGCCGAGCGGGCCGCGACGCTGGCCTCCCGCGTCGACGCGCGAGCCTAGGTCGCGCCGGCGATGTCGTGAGCGTCACGATCCTGTGACGATCCGGTGACCACCCCGCCTCCGCGGCATCGGCGGGGATAGACTCCCGCGCGTCTCGCGGGCAGCGCCCGCGCCAGTGCTGCGGTGGGGAGGGTGAGCGTGGACGACGTGATCGCGCCGATCGAGGCGGGCCTTGCCTGGCTGAGCGACCTCGTGTGGGGCCAGTACCTGCTGGTCCCGCTCCTGTTGCTGACGGGCCTGTGGCTGACGATGCTGCTGCGCGGGCTGCAGTTCCGCCGGCTCGGCCACGCCCTGTGGCTGGCGCTCGTCAAGCGCAAGGAGGCCGGCGCCGAGGGCGACATCACCCACTACGCCGCGCTGTCGACCGCGCTCGCGGCCACGATCGGCGTCGGCAACATCGCCGGCGTCGCGGGCGCCATCGCGATCGGTGGCCCCGGCGCGGTGCTCTGGATGTGGGTCACGGGGCTGGTCGGCATGGCCACCAAGTACAGCGAGGCCTTCCTCGGCGTGCGCTACCGGCGCCAGGACGCCAAGGGCGAGCAGAGCGGCGGCCCGATGTTCTACCTGTCGCGGGGCATCCCTGGCGGGTTGGGCACGGTGCTCGGCGTGGCCTTCGCGGTCTTCGCGGCCATCGCCGCGTTCGGCATCGGCAACATGGTGCAGGCCAACACCGTGGCCGACAGCGTCGCCGACCAGTTCGGCGTGTCGCCGCTGATCACCGGCGCGCTGCTGACCGTGGCGGCGGCGGCGGTGATCCTCGGCGGGATCCGCTCGATCGGCCGCTTCACGGCGCTGTTCGTGCCGTTCATGGCGGTGCTGTACATCCTCGGGGCGCTGTGGGTCCTCGTCGCCAACCTCGAGGCCCTGCCCGGGGCGCTCGCGCTCATCGTGACCGATGCGTTCAGCGGCACGGCCGCGACCGGGGGCTTCGCTGGGGCAGGCATCGCGGTGGTGATCCAGCAGGGCGTGGCGCGCGGCATCTTCTCCAACGAGTCCGGTCTGGGCACCGGCGGCATCGCCGCGGCCGCCGCCCAGACCACCCACCCGGTGCGCCAGGCGCTGGTGTCGATGACGCAGACGTTCATCGACACGCTCGTGGTCGTGTCGTTCACCGGCCTGGCGATCGTCGTCACCGGCGCGTGGACGCTCGACGACGTGGCCAACCGCGAGGGCGCGCGCGTCACCATCGAGGCGTTCTCGCAGGGCCTGCCCGGGGAGTGGGGCGGCATCCTCGTGACCGTCGCCGTCGTCTTCTTCGCCTTCTCGACCCTGCTCGGCTGGAGCTACTTCGGCGAGCGGTCGATGGACTTCCTCTTCGGGCGCCGCGCCGTCGAGCCCTATCGCGTGGTCTTCGTGGTGCTGATCTTCGTGGGCGCGGTGGTCGAGGTGAACGTCGTGTGGCTGTTCGCCGACGTGATGAACGGCCTCATGGCGCTGCCCAACCTCGTCGGGCTGCTGCTGCTATCGGGCCTGGTGGCCCGCGAGACCCGCGCCTACCTGCAGCGGCCGGATTGGAAGGTGGTGGACGCCGCCCCGCGCGCCGAGGCCACGGGCGAGAGCGGCGGCGAGGGGCCCCCGTCGGCGTCCTCGCCCTAGCCCTCCCACCCTGGCCCGGGCCCTCGCCCCGGGCCCGCCGGGACCGCGAGGGCTGGGCGCTACACTTCGCTTTGCCTAACCTTTGCCGTGGCAACCCCAACGGACGACCAGGAGTCGCCGATGCAGAGCGACATCACGACCGCACCGCAGCACGAGCGCGAGATCACCTCGCCGATCGTCCTCACGCCTGCGGCGGCGAGCAAGGTCAGCGAGCTCATGGAGCGTGAGGAGCAGGAGGGCCTCGCGCTGCGGGTGGCGGTGCAGCCGGGTGGCTGCTCGGGCATGCGCTACGCGCTGTTCTTCGACGACCGGCAGCTCGACGGCGACGTCGCCTTCGAGATCGAGGGCGTGCCCATGCGCGTCGACCAGATGAGCGCCCCGTACCTGCGCGGCACCAAGATCGACTGGGTCGACAGCCTCCAGGGCGCGGGCTTCTCGATCGACAACCCCAACGCCGGCAACCCCTGCGCCTGCGGCGACAGCTTCAGCTGACGCGCCGCGCCGCAGCCTGCGGGGCCGCCTGTGGCGCGGCCCCGCTCGTCTCGGTCGACCGTCGCGCGCGCGGCGTCACCCGGAAGCGCACGGCCTCGCCGGCGTCTGCGACCTCCTCCAGCCGGTGCCGGCGCAATCGGCACCAGAGCGGCACGTCGGTGCGCGCGGCGGGATCATCGGCCACCAGCACCACGGCCTGTCCCGGCGACGCTCGGCGCACCGCGCGCGCGAGCGCGATCAGGGGAGCGGGGCATCGGGCTCCCCGCTGGTCGACGAGCACCTCGGATGGCGCCTGCATGTCGACACCGTACCCACCGGGCGACGGCGACTAGGCTCGCCCCCGTCGTCGATCGGCAAGGGGGCCACGATGACCGAGGCGGAGCCAAGCACGACCGGAGCCAGCGGGCAGCCCGAGACCATGGGCGCGCGCACGCGGGCCGAGATCGGCGAGCAGCCGCGGGTGCTCCGCGCGCTCGTCGACCGGGCCGACGAGATCGCGACCGCGGTGCGCCGCGCCGCGCCGCGACCGCTGCGGGGCCTCGTGCTGGTCGCGCGCGGCTCGTCGGACAACGCGGCGATCTTCGGCCGCTACGTGCTCGAGCTCGCCGTCGGGGTGCCGGTGGTGCTGGCGGCCCCGAGCCTGCAGACGCGCTACGAGGTCACGCCCGCGCTGGAGGGGTTCCTCGCCGTCGGGGTCAGCCAGTCGGGCCGCACGCCCGAGATCGTGAGCACCGTCGAGCGCCTGCGCGCCGGCGGCGCGGCGACCCTGGCGCTGACCAACGAGGCCGACACGCCGCTGGCGGCCTCCTGCGACGCCGCCGTGGTGCTCGGCACGGGTCCCGAGGAGGCGGTGCCGGCCACCAAGACGTTCACCGCCCAGGTCGCCGCGTTCGCGCTGCTGGCCGATGCCCTCGCCGACGTGCCGTGGCGCCGGGCGGACTGGGACGCCGTGCTGGACGCCGTCGAGGAGGTGGTCGCCGACCCCGGGCCGGCGGCCGCGCTCGCTGACGCCGTGGTGGACGCCGACCGCGTCCTGCCGGTCGGGCGAGGGCTGCTGCTCTCCGCGGCGCTCGAGGTGGGCCTGAAGCTCGCCGAGACCACGGGGGCAGCGGTCCATGCCTACTCCGCGGCTGACCTGCTGCACGGGCCCATCGCCACCGTCGGGCCGGGGACCCTGGCGCTGTGCCTCACCGCCGCGGGCCCCACCGCGCAGGACGTGCGCACCACCGCGGACGCGCTGGCCGAGCGTGGGGCCGCCCTCATCGGCATGGGCGCCGACCGTGACCTGCTGCCACGCGCGCCGCGGTGGCTCCCGGTGCCCGCGGGGGCGCCGGAGCCGCTGGCGACGATCCCCTACGTGGTGCGCGGCCAGCAGCTCGCCGAGCGTGCGGCCGTGGCCGCCGGCGTGGACCCTGACCGGCCCTTCGACCTGTCCAAGGTCACGCCCACCACCTAGGCACCCCCCGCCGCCCAGCGCAGCCGCACGGTCCGCGCGCCGAAGGGCGGCACCGCCACGCGCACGCTGCCGTCGGCGAGCGGCAGCGCCGACCGTGTGCGCTCCGCGAGGTCGCAGTCCTCCACGGTCGCGGGGGCCTCGGCCAGCCGCAGCGTCGAGGTCCCGCCGACCCCGGCCGGGTCGATCAGCCGCACGATCACGCCCTCGCCGTCCGCGGCGGGCTTCAGCGCCGACAGCAGCGCCGGCCCCTCCACCCGCAGCAGCCCACGCCGTGCCTGCGGGGGCGGCGCGGTCACCTGCCAGGCCCGCAGCGGCGCGCGCCAGGCCTCGGCGTGGCGCAGCAGGGCCGCGTCGTCGTCGCCCAGCCGCGCGGCCAGCCGGAAGCGGTGGGATCCGCGCTCCTGCGCCCCGGGCGTGGGGACCGGCGGGCCGGCGCCCATCGGGCGGGCGCGCAGGTCGTGGCGACCGAGCTGGCCGACCGCGCGCAGCAGCGTCACGGCCAGCTCGGCGTGGTCGCCCTGGTCGACGCCGCTGACCTCCGGCAGGCCGGCACACAGCGCAGCCACCCGGTCGGGTCCCTCGCCCACGGCCGCCACGCGCTGGGCCGGCGCCGTCCTCGGGTCCGCCTCCCCTGCGGGATCGGGGGCGAGCGGGAGGTCGGGTGGCGCGAGGGCGCGCGGCAGCAGCGCCAGGGTGACATCGCTCGCCCAGCGGTCCGCTGCCGGCGCGGTCGCACGCCAGCGCAGCCGGTGGTCGCGCGCGTCGTGCTCGATCCCCACGTCCCACTCGAGGCGGTCGGGCCCGTCGTGCCAGGCGCCGACCTGCAGCGTCGCGGTCAGCTCGCCCTGGGTCGCGCCGCGACGGTGCGCGGCCGCCGCGGGCGGCACCAGCCGCGCGGCCAGCCGCAGGCCCGACCAGACCGGCGAGCGCACCTGCTCGGCGCGTGCCAGCGTCGCGGCCACGGGCTCGGCGTCGACGGGCTCCATGGTGTAGGCGTCGCCCGCGTCGGCCTCGCTGACGAGCCGCCCGAGGCCGGGCCAGCGTCGTCCCGTGGCGTCGGTGAGGCTCACCCCGGCGTCGTCGCTGGCGGTCAGGCGCCAGCCGTCCACGTCGGACCGCGTGCCTTGGGAGGCCTCGGGGGTCGCGTCGGAGGCCGGCGCGCCAGCGAGGACGACCTCGAAGGCGCTCCAGCCGCAGGGCGGCACGTCCTGGGCGAGCAGCGACAGCCGCCAAGGGACCGTCTCGGGCCAGTCCGGCAGCTGGTCGATGTCGGTGACGAGGTCAGCGCGCGCCGGGCCGCAGCGGGTGGCGCTGAAGGG
>PUKE01000100.1 GCA_003550425.1 Nitriliruptoria bacterium | reverse complement strand
GTGGCTGCTGGCCGGGGTGGTGTTCGCGTGGGTGGCCGAGCCCGCCGGCTCCGACGCTGCCCCGCGGGAGCCGTGGCTGCGGCGATCCGTGGCGCTGCTGCGCGAGGCCGCGCCGTTTCGCCGCTACGTGCTGGCGCGGACGCTGCTGCTGGTGACCGCGCTGAGCCCGCCGTTCATCGTGGCCCTGGCCAGTGACGAGGCGGCAGGGGCGCTCGGGGCGCTCGGCCCGTTCGTGCTGGCGTCCGGGCTGGCCTCGCTGGTGGGCGGCTGGCTGTGGGGCGGCGTCGCCGACCGCTCGAGCCGCTGGGCGATGCAGCTGGGCGCTGGCGGTGCCTCGCTGGTGCTGCTCGCGCTGCTCGCGGCCCGCTCGGTGGACGGGCTCGCCGACGCGCTCTGGCTGCACGTGGGCGCCTACCTGCTCGTCGCGCTGTGCCACACCGGAGCGCGCGTGGGCCGCAAGACCTACGTGGTGGACCTCGCCCGCGGCGATCGGCGCACCGCCTACGTCGCGGTGTCCAACACCGCGATGGGCGCGCTGCTGCTGCTCACGGGGGCGATCAGCGCGGCGCTCGCCCAGCTCGGGGTCGTCGTGGCGCTGGGCTTCCTAGCGGTGCTGGGGCTGGTGGGCGTGCGGGTCGCCCGCCGCCTGCCCGAGGTCACCGCGACGGGCTGAGGCGGCACCTGCGTGGCGGCTGGCGCGTGTGCCGGAAGGGGTCTGAGACGTCGCTCACACCCTGGCGAATCCGTTCATGATGCGACGGCTGAAACGGTCTCCTCGGTGCGCGCCGTTCGTCTTCTGGTGTCCGGCGGCGACCGAGATGCGCCCTCTCACGGCTCGATGCGCACCGTGATCGGGGGGCCGTCGGGGTCGAGCAGCTCCAGTGCGGGGACCGGCGCGCGCAGCGAGCGGTTCGGGACCAGCCGACGCCGCCGGCCGCGCCACAGCACCCGCTCGCCCTGGGTCACCACCAGCCTGCCGCGCACCACGGCCGCGGTGCGCAGCACCAGCTCCGAGACCACCGCACCGGGATCGGCCAACGGCACCGCCGCGGGGGACGCCCAGCGCAAGGGGTCAACCGCCCGCACCGGCAGCAGGGGCCCACGCCAGTCGGCGGGCGCACCGGCGGAGGTTGCGCGCGCGACGAGGAAGGCGGCGACCGCGTGCGCGGCGGCGCGCCCGCTGTCGGCCGCGGCCTCGGCGGACTCGGCCGGGTGCAGCAGGTTGCCGGCGGCGAAGACCCCTGGGCGCGCGGTGCGCAGGGCGGCGTCGACCTCGGGGGCGCCGCTGGTGCGCTCGAGCGGCAGGCCACCGCGCCGCGCGAGCTCGTGCTCGGCCACCCAGTCCCCGGTGAGGACCACCGTGTCGCAGTCCAGGCGCTCGACGCGCGCCGAGCCCACCCGGGCCAGCGACACGCCCTCGACGAGCGCGCGCCCGTGGATGCCGGCCAGGCGCGTGCTGGTGCGCAGCGGCGCGCCGTGCAGGGCCGCGACGCCGCCGCGCAGCACCGGCAGCGTCTGGTGGGAGGGCAGCTCTGTCACCATGGCAGCCGTCGCACAGCCCAGGACCGCCAGCGTGTGCACCGCGGAGGCGCTGACGTGCTCGGCGCCCACGACCACCGCCCGTCGCCCCACCGCCTCGAGGCCTGCGGGATGGCGCATCGCCGCGTGCTGGAGCTGGTTGGTGGTCAGCACGCCGGCAGGGCGATCGCCCGGGATGTCGCGGGCGTGGCGAGGCCGCTCACGGCAGCCGGTGGCCAGCACCACCGCCCTGGCGGCCACGCGCTCGGGCCCGCGGGGGCTCGTCACCGTGAGCGTGGGCCCCTCGTCGGTGGTCGGTCTGGCGTCGCCGTCGGCGCGCGCGGTCCAGTCCAGCACCGTGGTCTCGGGCCGGAGCGTGACGCCGGTGCGCTCGGCCTCGGCGACCACGCGCTGCGCGTGCTGCGGGCCGGTCGCCAGGCGCTGCGCGCCGCGCCCGAACCCGCGGTGCGGCGTGGTGGCCGGGACGCCGCCCAGCACCGCGTCGCGGTCCACGACCTCCACGGCCGCGCCGTGCCGCGCCAGCGCGGTGGCGCAGGCCAGCCCCGCCGGCCCCGCGCCGACCACCAGCACGTCGGTGCGGTGGGTCGGGTGCTCGCGGGCGCTCATGAGGGGCCTCCCGCCAGCAGGGCGTCGAGACGGGCCCCGCAGTGGAAGCGCTGGCAGCGTCCGAGCCCCGCGCGCGTGCGCCGCCGCAGCCCGTCGAGGTCGCGCGCGGGCAGCAGGGGATCGGCGAGCGCGTCGCGGACCTCGGCGGCGCTGACCCGCTCGCAGTGGCAGACCATCCGTCCCCGATCGGGGTCGGCCGCGACGGCGTCGGCGTCCTCGCACGGGCGAGGGCGGTCCTCGCCCAGGAACGGGGGCGCGCCGGGCTGGCCGTCGGGGCGGCGCGGCCCCAGCAGGGCCACCGGGGGCAGCTCCCCGCGCTCGCCGGTGGCCAGGCCGCAGTCGGCCAGCAGGCTCAGCACGTGCTCGGACAGCCCCAGGCACGACGACAGCCCGGTCGAGCGGATCCCGCCCACGCACACGACCCCGCGGGCGGGGTCGGCGTGCACGCGGTAGTCGCGCTGGTCGGTGGCCGCGCGCAGGCCGGCGTAGGCCGCGATCGGCTCCTCGTGGGCCAGGGCGGGCACCACGCCGCGGGCCCAGCGCGCCAGCGCCGCGTGCCCCTCGGCGGTCGTCTCGGTCGCGCGCGCGTCGTCGAGGTCCTCGGCGGTGGGCCCGACCAGGAGCTTGCCGTGCACCGTCGGCGCGACGAGCATCCCCTTGGTCCGCGCGGTCGGCACGGGCAGGATCACGTGGCGCACCAGCGGGCGGGCCAGCCCGTCGAACACCAGCAGCTGGCCGCGCCGCGGGGTGACGGTGAAGGGCTCCAGGCCGAGCACCCCGTTGAGCGTGCCCGCGCCGAGCCCGGCGGCGTTGACGACGGAGCGGGCGACCACCTCCCCGCGGGTGGTGGCCAGGCGGTGGCGGGGCGCGCCGTCGGGGCCCGCCTCCTCGCGGGCGTCGCAGACCGCGGCGCCCAGGTGGAGCCGCACCCCGCCCGCCAGCGCCTGGCGTCCCAGCGACAGCGGCAGCGTGAACGGGCACAGCAGCCCCTCGTCGGGCACGAGGATCCCGCCGTGGGCGCCGGCGGCCAGGCGCGGCTCGCGGGCGTAGACCTCGGCCGCGTTCAGCCGCCGGCAGGCGTGGTAGCCGTTCTGCTCGGCCTGGGCGATGATCCCGTCCAGGGCCTCGGCCTGCTCGGCGTCCCACGCCACCAGCACCGCGCCGTCGGCGCGCACGGGCACCGCCAGCGCGGGCGCCTCGGCCGCGAGCCGCTCGTAGCCTCGGGCGACCAGCCGCGCCTCGAGCGTGCCCGGCTTCGCGTCGAAGCCGGTGTGCCAGATCGCGGTGTTGGCCTTCGTCGTGCCGGCGCCGACGTCGTGGGCGGCGTCCAGCCACACCGTGTCGACCCCGTGGGCGGCCAGGTCGCGAGCGATGGCGGCGCCCACGGCGCCGGCGCCGATCACCGCCACCTCGGCCGCGTCGAGCGCGGTGGCGGGCAGCCGGGCGGTGGAGGTCGTGGCGGTGGGAGGCGCGCTCACGGGGTGGATCGCTGGATCGCGGCGTCGAGGCGGGCCAGGGTCGCCGCCGCGGCGTCGGGGTCGAGACGGGGCTCGTACCGGGCGGCGGGCTCCCAGGGCGGCATCGCCTCGTCGAGGGTGTCGACGTGGCCGGCGCCGAGCCGGGCCAGCGCGGCCGCGCCGAGGGCCGTGGCGTGCGGCGAGGGGTAGACGTCGACGGGTACCTGGGCGAGGTCGGCCTGCAGCTGCATCAGCGCGGCGCTGCGGGTCAGGCCGCCGTCGGCGCGCAGCGCGGCCGGTGCGATGCCGGTGTCGCGGCGGACCGCGTCGGCCAGCTGGGCGATCGAGGCCGCGATCGCCCGCAGCACCGCCGTGACGATCTCGGTGCGGCCGGTGGCCAGCGACAGACCGGCCAGCACCCCTTGCGCGTCGTCGCGCCAGTAGGGCGCGGCCAGCCCGGCCAGGGCGGGCACGAACAGCTCGTCGCCCTCGGGGCGGTCGGGCGTGGCGAGCCGGTCGAGGTCCTCGGGCCCCTCGATCACCCCAAGCCGCTCCAGCCACGCGATCGTCGAGCCGACCGAGTAGACCTGCCCGTCCAGCGCGTAGTCGAGCCGGTCGCCGATGCGCCACGCCACGCACGTCACCAGCCCGGTCTGCGACGGCGACGGGTTGGGCCCCAGGTTGGCCAGCAGGAACGCGCCAGTGCCGTAGGTCACCTTCATCTCGCCCGGCGCGAAGCAGCGCTCGGCGAACAGCGCCGCCTGCTGGTCCACCGCAAGGCCCGTGACCGGCACCGGCTGGTCGGTCCCGAGCAGGTCGGTGGTGCCGATCGGCTCGGCGCAGCCCACCACCCGTGGCTGGGGGCGGTCGGCGAGCTCGAACAGCGCGAGGGCCTCCTGTGACCAGTCGACGGCGTGCAGGTCGAGCAGCAGCGTGCGCGAGGCCGTCGCCGCATCGGTGACGAACGCGCCCGTCAGCCGCCACAGCAGCCACGTGTCGGAGGTGGTGATGACGGCGTCCGGGGCGTCGAGCTCGCGCGCCAGCCAGGTCATCTTCGGCGCCGCGAAGTAGGGGTCGAGCGGCAGGCCGGTGAGGGCGTGCAGCCGCTCCTCGTGGTCGGCCAGCTCGCGGCAGATCACGTGGCCGCGGCGGTCCTGCCACGACAGCGCGATCGACTGCGGCTGCCCGGTCGCGCGGTCCCACGCGAGGACCGTCTCCCCCTGGTTTGCGAACCCGACGGCGGTGATGGGGGCGTCGGCCTCGGCGACGGCCTGCCGCCCGGCCGACAGCACCGACGCCCACAGCTCCTCGGGGTCCTGCTCCACCTTCCCGTCGCCGACGAAGCGCGGGTTGACGGGCGACTCGGCCTCGGCGAGGACCGTCCCGCCCTCGTCGACCACCATCGCCTTGGTCGCCGACGTTCCCTGATCGATCGCGAGCACGGCCATCGGTCCCTCCGCGGACGGGGGCTGCCAGCGGTAGGGCGGCAGCATGACATACCGCGGGGGCCGGC
>PUKE01000010.1 GCA_003550425.1 Nitriliruptoria bacterium | reverse complement strand
CGAGCCCGCCTACCCCTGCGCCCCCGTCGCGGTGGTCGCGTCGTGAGCGACCTCGAGACCGCCGCGCACGACACCAGCAGCGACCAGCGGACCGCGCTGGCGTGTCGCGGCCTGTGGAAGGCGTTCGGGCCCCGCGCCGACCGCGTCGTCGCCGACCCCGAGCTGGCGGCGCTGCCCAAGGACGAGCTGCGGGAGGCCACCGGCACGGTCGTGGCCGTGCGCGACGTGTCCTTCGAGGTCCGCCGCGGCGAGATCTTCGTGGTCATGGGGCTGTCGGGCAGTGGCAAGTCCACCCTGGTGCGCTGCCTGCCGCGCCTCATCGAGCCGACCGCCGGGACGATCGCGATGGCGGGGCACGACGTGCGCGCCGCCGACGCCGCCGAGCTGCGCGAGGTGCGGCGCCGCGTGTGCAGCATGGTGTTCCAGCACTTCGGCCTGCTGCCCAACCGACGGGTCCGCGACAACGTCGCCTACGGGCTCGAGATCCAGGGCGTCGACCGGCGCAGGCGCAACGCGCGCGCCGACGAGGTCATCGAGCTCGTCGAGCTGTCCGACGTCGCCACCGCCTATCCCGACCAGCTGTCGGGCGGCATGAAGCAGCGGGTCGGCCTGGCCCGCGCCCTGGCCAACGACCCGCAGCTGCTGCTGCTCGACGAGCCCTTCAGCGCCCTGGACCCGCTGATCCGCGCCGACATGCAGGACGAGGTCCTGCGGCTCCAGCGGGAGCTCGGCAAGACGATGGTCTTCATCACCCATGACCTGCGCGAGGCGCTGCGCCTCGGCGACCGGGTGGCGGTGATGCGCGATGGCGAGCTGGTGCAGGTCGGCACGGCCGCCGAGCTCCTCTCGACCCCCGCCGATGACTACGTGCGCGACTTCACGCGCGACGTGCCGCGCGCCCTGGTGCTGACCGCCGGCGACCTCGCCCGGCCACGCGCCGCCCACGACAACGGCGGGACGCCGGCCGCCGCAGAGGCGGTCGGCGCGCAGGTCCTGCTGCGCGAGGTGCTCGGCCGGTTCGCCCACGACGACCGGGCGCTGCGGGTGGTCGACGACCAGGGGGCCACCCTCGGATGGATCGACCGGGCCACCGCCCTGTCGGCCGTCGCGGGCGAGCCCGCGCCATGACCACGCCCGCCCGCGCGCCCGAGTCGGACGGCTCGGGCGCCTCGACGGTGACCCGGGCGCTGCGCGACCCGTGGCTGCTGGTGACCCTCGCGCTGCTGGCGCTCGCCGCCTTGGCCTCTGGCGCCACCCGGGAGCTGCCGTGGCGGCTGCCGCTGGCCCAATGGGTCGACGACCTGGACCGGTGGGTCATCATCAACCGCGGCGACCACCCGCTGTGGCAGTTCGTGCTCGAGCCGATCTCCGATGGCGTGGCGCTCGTCGTCGCCGAGCTCGACGCCTGGCTGGGGCTGCTCGGCTGGCCGGGGGTGCTGCTGGTGGTCGGGGTGCTGGCCTGGCGGCTGGCGCACCTGCGCGTGGCCGCCGTGGCCGTGGCCGCCCTGGTGGCGCTCGGCCTGCTCGGGGTCTGGGACGAGGGGATGCGCACCCTCGCGCAGATGCTGACCGCGGTCGGGCTGTCGCTCGCCCTCGGCGTGCCGATCGGGATCCTGGCCGGGCGGCGGCCCGCGGTGGCCGCGGCGATCCGCCCGGTGCTCGACACGATGCAGATCATCCCGGCCTACGTCTACCTGCTGCCGCTGCTGGTGCTGTTCCGCATCGGCGACCCGGCGGGGATCCTCGCCACCGTCATCTACGCCACGCCGCCGGTGGTGCGCCTGACGAGCCTGGGCATCCGCCGGGTCCCCGAGCCCGCGCTGGAGGCCGGTCGCTCGCTGGGCGCCTCCAGCCGCCAGCTGCTGTCCACCGTCGAGCTGCCCCACGCGCTGCGCTCGATCCGGGTGGGCATCAACCAGACGATCATGATGGCCCTGGCCATGGTCGTGATCGCCTCGCTCATCGGGGCGACCGGCCTGGGCCTGGAGGTCCTGCGTGGCCTGCAGACGCTGGACGTCGGACGGGCCACCGTGGCCGGCATCGGGATCGTGGCGATCGCGGTGCTGCTGGATCGCGTCACCTGGTCGGCCTTCCCACGCCGGCTCGTGCCCCGCCGGATCGGCCCGACCGGCTCGCTGGCGCTCGTCGCCGCGACGATCCCCGCCGGCCTCGCCCTCGGGGCGACCCCCCTGGCCGCCGAGATCCCGCTGGCCGGCGCCCTGGACCTCGCCAGCCGCATCGATGCGCTCGTGGACGCCATCGTCGAGCCGCTGCGGCCCGCGACCCGCGCGCTGAGCGACGCGCTCACGGTGGGGGTGCTGCGCCCGACGCTGGCCGCCGTGCTGGCCCTGCCCTGGTGGGCGGTCGCGGCGGCGATCGCCGCCCTGGCCTGGCGAGCCGTGGGCGCGCGGTTCGCGCTGTTCGCCACGGTGGCCGCGGGGCTCGTCGCCGCGCTGGGCCTGTGGGACGACGCGATGAACACCTTCGTCCAGGTCGCCATCGCCGCCGTCCTGACCCTCGCGCTGGCGCTGCCGCTCGGGCTCGCCGCCGCGCTCTCCGACCGCGTGGAGCGCCCGCTGCGCCCGGTGCTGGACACCATGCAGACCCTGCCGGCCTTCTGCTACCTGATCCCGGTCGTCGCCCTGTTCGGGGTGGGGCGCATCCCCGGGATCATCGCCACGATCGTCTACGCGATGCCGCCCGCGGTGCGCCTGACCTCCAGCGGCATCCGCGGGGTCGCGCCCGACGCCGTGGAGGCCGCCCGCTCGCAGGGCGCCACGACGTGGCAGCTGCTGCGCACCGTCCAGCTCCCCCTGGCCCGGCCGACGATCCTCCTCGGGGTCAACCAGACCACGATGATGGTCCTGGCCTCGATCGTGATCGCCGGGCTCGTCGGCGCCGGCGGCCTCGGCGGCGACTCCGTGTTCGCCCTCCAGCAGGGCGAGGTGGGGCTCGGCGTCGAGGTCGGCGCCGCGATCGTGCTGCTCGGCATCGTGCTGGACCGCCTCACCCAGTCGCTCGGCGCCGTCCGTGACGAGCGCACCCGCGCCCAGCTGCGCACCGGTTGACCCGAGGGCCGGCGGCGCCTGTGGGCGTCGCCCGGCCGATCCTGCACCCGAACGACGAGGAGAAGCGATGACGCTGCATCCCACGCTGCGCGGCCTGCTGCTGGCCGTGGCGGCCCTGCTGGTGGTGGCCGGCTGCGCCGGTGACCCCGACGACCTGGACGAGGTCGCCGAGGACGAGGCCGAGGCCGAGGACGACGCGGACGACGAGCCCGCCCAGGACGTCGACGACGTCGACACCGACGAGGACGCCATCACCCTGGTGGCCAACCCGTGGCCGGGCAGCTACGCCAACGTCGGCGTCGCCGAGGTCCTGCTCACCGAGGAGCTCGGCCACGACGTGGAGGTCGTCGAGATCGACGAGCAGGCCCAGTGGTCCGGGCTCGACGCCGGCGACCTCGACGCGGTGCTCGAGGTCTGGCCCTCGGGGCACGAGGACAACGTCGAGACCTACATCGAGGGCGCCGAGACCGTGGTCGACCTCGGCGAGCTCGGGGTGGTCGGCGAGATCGGCTGGTTCACCCCGGGGTACGTGCTCGACGAGCACCCCGACATGGCGACCTGGGAGGGCCTGCAGGGCCAGGAGGACGTCTTCGCCACCGCCGAGACCGAGCCGGCGGGGCAGTTCCTGGCCGCCGACCCGAGCTTCGTGCAGTTCGACGAGGAGATCATCGACAACCTCGGCCTCGACCTCGAGGTGGTCCAGTCGGGCTCGGAGGCCGCCCAGCTGACCGAGGTGGAGTCGGCGATCGCCGACGAGGAGCCGATCCTGTTCTACTTCTACACGCCCCACTGGATGCACGCCGAGCACGAGCTGGAGATGGTCGAGCTCCCCGAGCCCACCGACGAGTGCCTCGAGGCGCCCGACGCCGAGCGTGACTGCGGCTATCCCGAGGACGTGCTGTTCAAGGCCGCCAGCGCCGAGCTGGAGGAGCGGGCACCCGACGCCTTCGCCTTCCTCGACGCGTTCGAGATGAGCAACGAGGCGCAGGACGAGATGACCCTGCGCATGGAGGAGGACGACGTCGACCACACCGAGGCCGCCGCCGACTGGGTCGACGACAACGAGGACGTCTGGCAGGAGTGGCTGCCCTAGCCTCTCCGGCCGCACGCGAGCACGCGATCGTGGGTGGCGGCGCCCCGCGCCGGCGGGGCGCCGCCACCCACGCCCCTGCGACGAGGAGATCCCGTGACGAGCCTGCACATCGACGGGTCCTGGCGCGCCGCGCGCGAGGGCCGCACCCGCGCGGTGCACAACCCCTTCGACGCCTCGGTGGTCGACGAGGTCGACGAGGCCGACCGGGCCGACGTCGACGACGCCCTCGACGCCGCCCGACGCGCCTTCGACGAGGGCCCCTGGCCGCGCACCGAGCCAGCCGAGCGCGGTCGGCGCGTGGCCGCCGTGGCACAGGCGCTCGAGGACGACCGCGAGCACCTGGCGCGGCTGGAGACCCTCGACACCGGCAAGACGCTGGCCGAGAGCCGCATGGACGTCGACGACGTCGCCGCGGTGTTCCGCTGGTACGGCGGCCTGGCCGACGCTGAGGGCGGCGACGCGATCGCCACGGGGCCGCAGGTGCGCAGCGTGGTCTCGCGGGAGCCGGTCGGGGTCTGCACCCAGATCTCGCCGTGGAACTACCCGCTGCTCCAGGCGTGCTGGAAGCTCGCGCCCGCCCTTGCCGCCGGCAACGCCGTGGTGGTCAAGCCCAGCGAGCTGACGCCGCTGTCGACGCGACGCCTGTTCGCCCTGCTGGACGAGGTCGGCCTCCCCCCGGGCGTGGCCAACCTGGTGCTGGGTGAGGGACGCACCGTCGGGGCGCCGCTGGCCAGCGACCCGCGCGTGGACATGGTGTCGTTCACCGGCGGCCTGGCCACCGGACGCGAGATCATGGCCAGCGCCGCGCAGACGGTCAAGCGGGTCGCGCTCGAGCTCGGCGGCAAGAACCCCAACATCGTCTTCGCCGACGCCGACCTGGAGACCGCGATCGACTACGCGCTGCTCGCGGTGTTCCTCCACTCCGGGCAGGTGTGCTCCGCCGGCGCCCGGCTGCT
>PUKE01000289.1 GCA_003550425.1 Nitriliruptoria bacterium | reverse complement strand
CCTTGCGGATCGCGCGGTAGGCCGCCAGCGACACGAACGACAGCGCCACCCCGATCAGCGAGTACATGCCGTCGAACACGATCATCTGCGACTGCACGGCCACGCCCCAGACGAGCGCCAGCGCCGCGAAGGCGATCGCGCTCCACAGCGAGACGTGCAGCAGCACGCTCTCGCGGGTCCGCTCTCCTGCCACGGGCTCGTCCTCTCGGCTCATCGGCGTGCGGCTCCGTGCGGCTCGGTCAGGCGGTGGCGCGCGACCGCCCCCCGCCGCCTGCGATGCTGCCCGCATGGCTGATCCTGCGATGCCCGAGCCAGACGCGCCAGCCGAGCCGCCGCACGACCGGCGGGCCGAGCCCGTGACCTACGTCCTGGACGCGCGGCTCGATGACGCCGCGCCCCCGGTGTGGCGTCGCCTCGCGGTGTCCTCCGCGCTGCACCTCGACGAGGTGCACGCGGTGCTGCAGGCGGCCTTCGGGTGGGAGGACTACCACCTGCACCGGTTCTCCGGCGACCCCGAGGACCCCTGGGGGCAGCCGGCCTACCTGAGCCCCTTCGAGGTGAGGGAGGGCGACGCGGGCCTGCCCGACGAGCTCGTGCGCCTCGACGAGGCGCTGGCCCACGAGGGTCAGCGGCTGCGCTATCTGTACGACTATGGCGACGGCTGGCGGGTCACGCTGACCCTCGAGGCGATCGAGCCGCGCGACCCGGCCGACCCGCCGGCCACCTGCCGCGACGGGCACGGCGCCGAGCCCCCCGAGGACTGCGGTGGCGTGCCGGGCTACGAGCTGCTGCGCGCCGCCGCGGACCCGAGCCATCCCGAGCACGAGGAGCGCCGCGCCGAGGTCCGCGAGCGCGTCGAGGTCGACGGTGAGCCCCTGCCGACCACGTTGGTGCCCTTCGCGGTCGACACCGTGAGCGCGCGGCTCGCCCAGCTCGTACTCGGGTCCCCGCCGCGACCGCGCGCGCTGCCGCTGCCCGTGGCTGACCTGCTCGCCCGCATGCCCTCCCCTCCGGTGCGACGCACCCTGCTGCGCCTGCTGGGCGAGGCGGAGCTGGATGCCGTGGCCGACGACGAGGTCGACGCCGACACCGCGGCCGCCGCGGTCCGCCCATACCAGTGGCTGCTCGAGCGCGTCGGCGAGGACGGGATCAGGCTCACCAAGGCCGGGTACCTCCCCCCGGCCGACGTCGAGGCGACCATGCAGGCGCTGGACCTGTGGGAGGACTGGATCGGCAAGGGCAACCGCGAGGACCTCACGCTGCCGGTCCTCGAGCTGCGCGAGTCGGCGCAACGACTCGGCCTGCTGCGCAAGCACCGCGGACGACTCCTGCGCACCAAGCGCGGCGCCGCCGCCGCAGCGGACCCGGTCAGGCTGTATCGCGATCTCGCGGAGCGCATGCCGCCCGCCCGCCGCGACACCGCCGAGCACCGCGCCGGGACCGTGCTCCTGCTCGCGCTGGCCGCTCGTGGCACTGCTGCCGAGCAGCTCGAGGCGCTCGTGGCCGAGGCCCTGGTCGCCGAGGGATGGCGCCACACCGACGGCACACCCCTTGATCACTCCACGATCCTCGCGGTGCAGCGCCCCACCCTCGCGCTGCTCCAGCGGATCGGCGCGCTGGTGCGCGACCGCGGGCGACTCACCGGGCGCGTGCCCACCGACGTCGCCCGACCGTTCGCGCGCCTCGCGCTCGCGAGCGCACCGCGCGCCCCGGTGGCCCCGTCGACCTCGGACCCCTGACCCCTCGGACCCCTGACCCTCGGACCCCTAAGCCGCGGAGCGGAGGCCCCAGGCTCAGGCGGGTGGTCGCACGGCGATCGGGGCGTCGAGTCGGAGCGTGTCGGCGGTGACCGTGCACCGGAAGGCGGTGATGTCGACGCCGGCGGCGCGCGCCTGCGCCACCGCGGCTTGCCATCCGGGGTCGGCGGGCGCGTCGAGGTCGAGCGCGTCGACGTCGCCGCGTTGGACGACGAAGACCACCGCAGTCGGCGTGCCCGCGGTGGCGTGCTCGCTGAGCAGGGCCAACTGGGCCGCACCTCGGCTCGATGGCGTGTGTGACAGCGTGGCCACGCGCGCCTGCGCGCGGGTGAGCGACTTGACCTCGACGAGCGCCTCGCGCCCATCGGGAAGGTCGATGGCGAGGTCGAGGCGATGGGCACCCACCGGCACCTCGCGGCGCACGTCCACGGGGGCCGGCCAGCCCGGCAGCGCGGTCCCGGAGGCGAGCGCCTCGGCGACGAGGTCGGCGGCGGCTGCGGCGTCGATCGCGACCCAGGTGCCGTCCCAGACGCGGGTCAGCGTCCACTGGGTCCGACGGCGGGGATCAGCCGAGCGGGCGAGGAGCACGGGCGCGCCCGGGACGAGCAGGTCGACCAGGCGGGCGGTGTTGGGGACGTAGGCGCGCGCCTCGGGGGCGTCGGCCCGTGCCACGGTCGCGACGAACCGATTCTCCCGATGCACGAACCACCCGGGCTCGACCGCGCCGTCCTCGCGGGGAGCGTCCATCACCGCATCTTAGGCCGCCTCCCGAGCCCTCGATCGTCGGCGCCTCCCCGCCGGTCGGCTCGGCGTCGCTGGTCGGCGTCTACTGGGCGATGGCGATGCCGGCCCCGTCGCTGAGCGTCCCGCCAGCGGCGTTGGTGGTCGCAGTGACCCCCTGTCCCTGCGGCCTGCCCGAGCCCTCGTAGCGCACGGTGGTGCGCGCCTGCCCGTGGTGGTCCGTGTGCGCCTCGGCGGGCGAGACCGTCCACTGGCCAGGCACCGAGAAGGTGACCACAGCGCCCTCCACGGGCGCCCCACCTGCGCCGGTGACCGTGGCCGTCACGGCCACGTCCTCGTCGGCTGCGACCTGCGTGCGGTCGACGGCCACGGCGATCGCCTCGGGCACCACCGCGTCGGGGTCGTCGGGGTCGACGTCGCCGGGAGGATCGAACTGCGCGGCGGTGGACACCGTCAGCGGCACCTCGGCACGGTCGGTGAACGCCGCGTGCGTGGAGCTCGGCAGGTGCCCCGCGCTCGCGAGCACTGCCACGACGGCGAGCGCCGCCGCGACCCGGGCCGGGGCGGAGCGCGGGCGCGTCGTGGTCGCGGCTCGCTGACGGCGCGTGATCATCGGTCCTCGTCTCCTGCTCGGTGACGCGCGTGGCATGGCATCGCCACGCGCATGGTTGCGGGGCCGGTCGGCTCCGTGCCGGCACGCTCTTGGCTGGCACGTTGCGAGCGGTGCGGCGACGGGCGTCCGACCGGCCCCGGCGGTGTGGTGCGTCGGGCTGCGAGCCAGCGGCTGCTAGGCGTCCTGGCCCGTGCTGCGCGCCTCCCACACCCATGTCGCCGAGACGTCCCTGTCCTGCAGGTCGTTCTGGCTCTGCGCGCTCGCGGGCAGCGCGACGGTGATGGTGTAGGTCGCCTGGGTGCCCGAGCCGGCGGCGTACTGCCACGCCGACGCGGAGGCGTAGGACGTGGGCAGGTCGCCGACGCTGCCCTGGTACAGCGCGTCGTCGGCGAAGTCGGCGTCGATCGTCACCTGCAGCGCGTCGAGCAGTCCCAGGTCGCCGCCGATGTCCTCGGCGTAGAGCCGGAGGTCGAGCTCGTTGGGGGCGAGGTCGTTGGAGGTCTGGTCGGTGATCGTGATGTCGAACGCCTCCGAGTAGCCCGGCGCGACGCTGGCGATGTCGAACGCGGTGCTGCTGGACCCGAGGTCGTCGGTGATCGCGACCTGTCCGGACGTCACGTCGCCGTCGGCCTGCGTGGTGTCGGTGAAGAACGCTCCGGTGCCCTGCGCGATGACGAACGTCACCAGGGCCAGCGCGGCGACGCCGGCCACGGCCACGGACGCCCTGCGGGATGCTGCTGCGGTCTGCACTGCTCCAATGGTCGTCAACATGCGCTCCTGTTCGGTGTGTCGCAGTGAGGAAGCGAGCGCCTGGCACGAGCCGTCCGCCAGAGCATCCGTGGCGAGCAGTCCGGTCGACGTGCGCCTTCCCGGAGGGTGCGACGCTCTCTCGAGGCAGGTGCGAGCCCGTGGTGCGAGCCCGTGGGACTCACGATCACGATGGCCGTCCATGCGCTCGTGAGGTCGTCGCGTCGTCGCGGCGGTCTTGGGGTCCTGCGTCGCGCCGCGTGACGAAGCATACGCGAGTTGCGCCATAGGAGTGCTATAAAGTTTGGGGTGAAGTGGCCGGTTGGACACTGCACATCAGCTGCCATCACGGCGCGTCAGGAACGTGCTACGCCGCGTGGCGTATCCTGCGCGATGCCGGTGCTTCGTCCGGACAGCCCCGCGCGAGGGAGCGAGGAGCACACAGTGGCAGGTCGTCGGCGTGCCGATCGGGGTTCCCGAGCGGGGTCGGTCCCGTTCGTGCTGCAGACGCTCGGCCTGACGTATGCGCTGGGGGCGGTGGCACTGACGCTGCTGGTCGTCGTTCCGGGGCTGACCATGGGGTGGCAGGCCCACGTGGTGCTGACGGGGTCGATGGCACCCGAGATCGTCCCTGGCAGCGTCGTGCTGACCGAGCCGCCCGACGCGGACGTGGCGATCGAGCCCGGCCAGGTGATCACCTTCGACCCGCCCGGTCAGGAGGGGACCGTCACCCACCGCGTCATCGAGGTGGAGACCACCGACGACGGCGAGGTCGTGGGCTACCGCACCAAGGGCGATGCCAACGCGAGCGCCGACGGCGGGCTCGTGATCCCCGAGGGGATCGTTGGCGTCGGGCGGTTCCAGGTGCCCCTCGTCGGGCTGCCGGTGATGTGGGCGAGCCATGAGCAGTGGGTGCCGCTGATCGCCTGGCTGGCTGCCAGCGGCGTGCTGTTCTGGATGGCCACGCAGGTGTTCGCTCGCCGGCCGCGGCAACCCGCGCTCCCGCCGCTCCCGACGCCCCCGCCGGCCGCGCCGGCCGTTGCGCCGGCCGCCGCGCCCTCGCAGGCTGCGCCGCCGGCCGCCGCGCCCTCGCGGCAGGTGCCCCGGCAGCTCCCGCGCCTCCCGCGTCCACCGCGTCCACCGCGTCCGCCGGCGCCCGCCGGCCACTGACCACCCCAACTGGGTGCATCTCGGCCGTGTGGTGGTCGCTCGTGCACCCGGTCCGCGCGGTGCTCGTCGATTGGGTGCACAGGGGGACGCTGGTG
>PUKE01000050.1 GCA_003550425.1 Nitriliruptoria bacterium | reverse complement strand
TCGCCGCGCTGGCCACCCGCGCGCAGGCGATGGGCGCGACCATCCTGGCCGCGCGGGCACGGGCCCTGGCCGCGCCCCCGGTGTCCGAGCGGCTCACCGAGCGCCAGCACGCGGTCCTGGCCGGGCTCGTCGCGGGCGCCAAGTATGGCGCGATCGCCGACGACCTCGGCTACGCCCACACCACCATCCGCAAAGACGTGCTGGCGATCTACCGGCTGCTCGGAGTCCACGACCGCGATGCGGCCGTCGCCGAGGCGCAGCGCCTGGGGCTGGTGGGCTGACCGGGGCCGGCCCGCCGGGCCGTCACGCCGCCGCGCGCCACGGCCCGAGCCACCCCCGCAGCCCGACCCATGCCCCCAGCCCGACCGGCCCCCAGCCCGACCGGCCAGCCAGCCCGACCGGCCAGCCAGCCCGACCGGCCACGAGGTGTGTCGCCCAAGCGGCGGTTCTCGCCGCTTGGCCGACACACCTCGGCGCGACCGTCGGGGCCGTGTCGGCACACGGCCCCGACGCACCGGCGCGGCGACACACCGAGCGCAACAGGGCGCGGCAGCCCCTTCGCCCCCTCGTCCCCTCGCCGCCGCGCGCGCGGCGGCGATCCGACCAGGACGGTCAGCCCTCGCGGCGCTGGACGGTCAGCACCCGCCAGCGGCTGCCCTCGGCGCGCGGCTGCAGGATCCAACGGCTCTCCAGGTCCGGGTGGGGACGCACGACGGTGAGCTCGCCGGTCACCTCATGCTCGATGCCGGGCTCGAGGCCGGGGTGGTCGTCCAGCGCCGCGGCCAGGTCGACCTTGGCCTGCGCGGCGGCGGCGACGACGACCGGGCCGCGCTCGCCGACCGCGATCACCGCAGGGCCAGGCAGCTGGGCGTGGATCGGTGGGACCGCGGCCGCGGTGGTGGCCAGCCAGGCGCGCGCCGCCTCGGCGAGCAGCCGCGCGCCCGCCTCGGCCTGCGCCTCGCCCGAGGGCGCCGAGAGGTCGGCCAGCGCGTCCTGCAGCCGCGCGAGCGTGGCCGCCAGCGCCGCCGGTGCCGAGGCAGGGCCGTCGGAGGGCGTCTCGTCGCCGGCGGACGACGACGGGTCGACGGTCGACATGGGCGACTCCCCTTGCTCGGGCGCTGCCGGGCCGTCCTGGGCCCGGCGGTCGGCGTCGTATTCGGCAGCGACGCCGACCGCCACGGCCGCGCTGCGCTCGTCAGGTCACCGCCCGGTGGCCTCGAGGGCGTCCTCGACGAGCTGTTCGGTGATGGCCGTCTCGCCGCCGACGGTGGTCTGGGCGTCGAGGGTGTCGGCGTTGTCCGCGAGCCACGCGTCGGTGGCTGCCAGGTCGTCCTCGGCGTTGGCGAGGACGATCGGGTGGCCGCGCGTACCGGCATACCGGGCGCCAGTCAACGCGTCCACCAGCGTGGTGCCGTTGGCCAGCACGACCCCGTCACCATCGAACCCATCCACCTCATCGACCAGGTAGTCGGCGAGCGCGGTGGCGGTGGCGGTGCGGTCGGCACCCGCCAGCCGCAGCGGGTCGCTGCCCACTGCGTCGGCGACCTGCTGCTTCACGGTCTCTGACAGGACGCTCTCGCCGCCGACCAGGATCGCCTCATCCGCCTCGCCCAGCACCTCTGCTGAGGCGTCGGGGAGGGTGTCGCTGGTGGCCAGCACGATCGGATGCGGCCCGGCCGCCGCGAGCGCACCCGCCGACAACGCATCCACGAGGCTCTCGCCGGAGGCCACGATCATCGTATCGCCAGCCGCGGCCACCTCGCCGGCAAGGTCCGCAGCGGTCTCGTAGCGGTCAGCCCCGGCGATCCGGTCAACCGCCCAGTCGCCAGCGTCGTCGACCTGGCCAAGCAGGTCAGCGTCGATGACCGCCTCGCCACCCAGCACCGTCACGGTGTCCGGGTCGAGCCGGGCGAGCTCGCTGGACGTGGCGTCGTCGAGCGTGCCGGTGCGGCTGTCGACCAGCAGCACCGGCGCATCCACCTGACCCGACAGTGCGGCAGCACCCAACGCATCCGGGCTCGCCTCATCGCCTTCGGGAGCGTGGCTGGCCGCGATCAGCACCCGATCGACCTCATCGGTCTCCTCGTCGGCGACGTCGGCCTCGGCGAGGCTCGCCGCGGTGGCGAACCGGTCGGCCCCAGCGATCCGCCGGTCATCCACCTGGATGCCAAGGCTCAACGAGGTGCCACCCGCGGTGAGCAGCAGCGTGTGCTCACCCAGCGGCATGTCCTCGGGGACGGTGAACTCGCCCGCCAGCGTCCCGGCCGCATCCGTGGCGAACGCGCCGAGCACCCGCGCGTCGCTGCGCAGCTGCACCTGACCCTCCAGATCACCACCCAGCCCGCCAGCCACCAGGCCCGTCGCCCCATCGGTCGAGGCGAACACCCGGTTGCCCTCAGCGCCCTCGCGCGGGGTCTCCTCACGGGTGGTAGTCGTCACCAACGCACCAATGTCACCCGAGATCACCGCCGTCGTCGCCGACGTCGGCACCGACCGCGACCCGTCCTCATCGTCAGGGTCGGGCAGGATCCCGGAGATGGTGGGGCGCCCCTCGTCGTCCTCGACAACTGATAGGCGCTGCTCGACACCGGTCGAGGAGGAGAAGTCCTCCACGAACGACTCGGTCGCGTCGCGGTCGCCCGGGTCGTTGGGCCGGGACAGGTCGGCGTCGCGCGCCTCGCCGTCGATGATCGCGCGGGCCGATCCCGGTTCGCTCTCGACCGAGTCTCCCTCGGGGGCTTCCGGCTCGACCGGGTCAGCGTCGTCGTCCGGCTCGTAGCGCTTGGGCGGGTCCGGGTCGGGGTCGGGATCGGGGTCTGGGCTCGGTGACCGGTCGGGGTCCGGGTCGGGATCGGGCTGCGAAGGAGGTCCTTCGAGCGGGTAGACGGCGTAGGTGTTGCCCTCCACCCACTGGTCGGCGCTGAAGGTGTCGAAGTAGCCGCCCTCCTCGTCGCGGGGGGTCGCCAGCCACGTCGTCTCGTCGCCGGCCTCCCACTCGCCGTCGTCGGTGACGTGCTCGGCGGCAGGCACGAACGCCTCACCCGGCTCCAACGTCCAGGTGGCCTCCTCCTCGTTGTACTCGGCGGAGATCAACACGGCGTCGTCGTCCAGCTCCGCCTCTTCGAGCTCGTCACCGAAGTCGCCGACGGTCATCTCACTCTCGTCGTCGGTGGGCACGCGGATGCTGAACAGCTTGTCGTCCCACACTTCAGCGTCATCGTCGTTGCCGATGCGGTCGTCGACGTCACCGTCGGGCCACACCGCCAGCCGCAGCTCCTCCACCGGGAACGGATCGAGGTCGGTGACATCCACCGTGATGGCGTCCTCACCGGCCGTCACCGTCGTCTCAGAGTCCGGTGACAGGCTCACGTCTGTTGCCGACGCACCGACAGTCGGATCAGGAACAACCGAGTCATCACCTTCGTCTTGGTCGCTGTCGCCGTCTCGCGGGTCATCCCAGTCGTCGACCACGTCGGCGTCGGTGTCTGCGAAGGTCGCGGACGTCTTGACGGTGATGTGGCCGTTGCCGCCCTTTGCGCCGTCGTTTTCATCCCCGTCGCCGCCGGCTCCTCCAAGCGCGGCGACGGCACCTCCGTTACCGCCGGCGGTGTTGCCAGAGAAGCTGGCCGCACCTGCCACCGTGACGTCGCCGCCGTCACCACCGTCGCCGCCGTCACCACCTTCCGGGCCATCGCCGCCATCACCTCCCGGCGCGGCGATGGCACCCCCGTCACCGCCGGCGGTGTTACCGGTGAAGGAGGCATTGCCAGAGACCGTGATGACACCGCCGTCTTCGCCAGCGCTACCGACGAAATCTAGGCCGGCGTCGCCGGGTGCGGAGAGCGCCCCGCCGCGTTCGCCGGCGCTGTTGTCAGTGAAGGCGGCGCCGCCAGAGACCGTGAGCTCGCCGCTGTAGATCGCGCCGCCGTCGCCGTCGGGCGCCCCGTTCGCCTCGAACTCGGCGTCGGCGTCGACGGTCACCCCGCCGCCGCTGTAGATCGCGCCGCCGTCGGCCTCGGTGCTCGTGTTGCCAGTGAAGGTCGCCGCCCCCTGCACCTCCACGTTGCCGGCGCCGCCACCGACCATCACGGCACCGCCGTGATGGTCGGTGTCTCCTGTTGCTTCGTTGTCCTGGAACTTAACGCCGTCGCCGACGATGGTCACGTCAGCGTTGAGGGCGTAGATCGCTCCGCCCCCTGACGATTCGTTGTCCTTGAACGTGGCGTCTCCCGAGATCACTACGTTTCTGCGGCTGGCCAAGATCGCACCGGCCCGAGTGCGGCTGCCGTCGACGTACCCGTCCTGCCAGGTCATGTCACCGGCGATCTCGATCGTGTCGGCGCCGCTGCCTTGAGCGTTGAGGATGCGATTCTCGCCCCCACCGTCGAGCGTCACGGTGTCGTCCCCGTCGAGCACCAGGTCCGCGTCGCCCGTGTAGGTGAGCTCCTCCGTGTCGGTGGTGATATCACTGCCGGACTCGATCTCGACGACGAGCGTGTCGCCCTTACCGACGTCTTCGTCGTCGAGGGCCTCTTGGAACTCCTCATGCGTGCTCACCTCGTGCAGCGCTTCCGGCTCGTCGTTCTCTGAGGCGCTGGCCACTGGAGTTGGCAGGAGCCCGGCGACGAGCGCGGCGACGGCGAGCACCGCCACGGACCGTCGGAGCCGTCCCCTCACGGCGCCGGCGTCCCACTGGGCCCCGCTGGCGTGTGGGCGCACCGCTCCGGGCAGACGGATCATGGCGGCGGGGTCACGGAGGCTCGGTCGGCTCATCAGCGGCTCCTGTGCCGAGCGCCACGCGGGCGCGCGTCGGTCTTGTCATGGGCTAGGCCGACATGTCGGCCGTGGTGTCACACGAGAGAAGGATCCGAGCGCCGCTGCAGCGTCCTCGTGCTCTCCTCGAGTGACGGGTTGGCCCGGAGGGGTGGTGTCGGCTCGGGGGCTTGCGGTCGGCGGTCGTCGGTGCGGCTGCCGGGCTCGACTCGCGGCCCGGTCCTCCACCCCGCCGGAGGGCGACGCCGGCGACCGACTCGTCACGCTACGGGGGCGCGAGCCCGGTCGGCGGCTCTCGACCGGTCCTCGATGAGACAGGACCGATCCGAGCTAGCGGCGGGACCGATCCGCCCG
>PUKE01000176.1 GCA_003550425.1 Nitriliruptoria bacterium | reverse complement strand
CGCGGTCGGCGGGTCGGTACACGTCCCAGGGGTCGACGGGGTCGACGGCCTCGGGCAGCAGCTGGCGCATCGTCGGGCCGATCGCTCGGGGGCGCCCAGGGTGGCGCTCGCGGTTCCGAGGCGCCGTGAGGCGCGTGCTTGCAGGGGTGCGGGGCCGCTGCCAGGCTCGCCGCATGGCTGCGGTCGACGAGGCGGACGACGGCCTGCGCGCCGACCTGCGGGGCTGGTACGCCCGCGAGGCCCGCGCGCTGCCGTGGCGGTCGGACCCCGACCCCTGGGCGGTGCTGGTCAGCGAGGCGATGCTGCAGCAGACCCAGGTGAGCCGCGTCGTGCCGATCTTCCGCGCGTTCCTGGCGCGCTGGCCCACCCCGGCGGCGCTGGCCGCCGCGCCCGTGGGGGACGTGGTGGCCGCCTGGCAGGGGCTGGGCTACAACCGCCGCGCCGTGCGCCTGCACCAGGCGGCCTGCGCGATCGTGGCCGAGCACGACGGCGCGGTGCCTGCCGACGTGGCCGCGCTGCGCGCCCTGCCCGGCGTGGGCGACTACACCGCGCGCGCCGTGGCCGCCTTCGCCCACGGTCGGCCCGAGGCGCCGGTCGACGCCAACGTCGCGCGCGTGCTGTCGCGGCTGGCCGGGCGCGCGCTGTCCCCTCGGGAGGCCCAGCGGCTCGGCGATGGGCTGGTCGACGCCGACGACCCCGCCGCCTGGGGCCAGGCGCTCATGGAGCTCGGCGCGCTGGTGTGCACCGCGCGCGTGGCGCGCTGCGAGGCCTGTCCGGTGGCCGCGCACTGCGCGTGGCGCGGCCAGGGCCCTGACCCGGCCGCGGCGACGGCGCACCGCAGCCGTCCCCAGGGCCGCTTCGAGGGCTCCGACCGCCAGCTGCGGGGGCGGATCGTGGAGGCCCTGCGCAGCGAGGGCGTGCCCGCCGATCGCCTGGCCGAGCGGATCGGCGCCGACGACCCCGACCGCGCCCAGCGGCTCGCGGCCGCGCTCGTGGCCGAGGGCATGGCGACCTGGGACGGCGCGACGCTGCGGCTGCCCGCATGAGGCCCGAGACGCGGAGGCCCGAGACGCGCAGACCCGCGCGCGGGCGTGCCTCGCCGGCATCCTGGGGCCGATGACCAGGAGGATCCCTTGAGCCCATCAGCACCCGACGCGCCCGCGTCGTCCGAGGGCTGGCTCGCGCTCGCGCGCGCGGTCCAGGAGGACGTGAAGGTCCACGACGTGCCCTCGCTGGCGGCCGGCGTGGCCTTCAAGATCTTCCTCGCCCTGTTCCCGTCGCTGCTGGCGTTCCTGGCGGTCGTGTCCCTGGTGGCCGACCCCGAGGCCCTGCTGGAGGCCGCCGACGAGGTCGTCCCACCCGCGGCGCTGGACCTGCTCGCGCCGCGCATCGAGGGCGTGACCGGCACCGGCGGCGCCGGGGCGCTGCTGACGGTCGGCGTGCTCGGCGGGCTGTGGGCGGCCTCGTCGGCGGCGGTGACGCTCATGAAGGCGATGACGCGGATCCACGGCTCGGTGGAGCGCCGCGGCTTCGTCGGCCAGCGCGCGGTCGCGCTGCTGCTGACCCTCGCGCTGCTGCTGGCGCTCGCGCTGCTGGTCGCCCTGGTGGTCCTCGGCCCCCAGGTGCGCCAGGCGGTCCTGGGGCTGGTCGACCTCGGTGGGCTGGGCGGCCTGGCGCTCAACCTGGCCCAGGGCGCCCTGGCCGTGCTGGTGCTGATCCTGCTGCTGTCGTTCGTGTACTGGGCCGCGCCCGACGTCGCCGGTCGCAGACGGCGCTGGATCTCGCCCGGCGCGGTGGTGGGGGCGATCGGGTGGCTCGTGCTGTCGTCGGGGTTCTCGCTCTACACCCAGACGGCCGGTGACTACGAGGCGACCTACGCCGGGCTCGCCGGGGTGATCGTGACGCTGGTGTGGCTGCAGCTGTCGATGCTCGTGCTGCTGCTCGGCGCACAGGTCGACGCCACGCTCCTCGCGCGCCGCGAGGGCTCGACGCGCGGGTCCGCCGCGCTGCTGCTGGAGGGCGCGCCGACCGCCGAGGAGGCCGATGCGCCCTCGCGCGACGCAGTGGCCGAGGCGCCACCCGCCGCTGCCCCGGAGCCGGCGGCGACCGGGCCCGTGCCGCCGCCGGGCCCCGCCGCCGCGCCGGGGGAGCCCCCCAGGCCGGCGCGCCTGCCCGCGGCGGTGGCCGGCCTCGGCGCGCTGGCGGCGGCCGCGGCGATCGCGCTGCGGCTGCGACGCTGACGGGGCGCCGGCGCGACGTCCCGCCAGCGCGACGGCCGCGCGGCGCGACGGCCACCAGGCGCGACGGCCAGGCCGGCGCTGACGACCCCCGGCGCGAGTTGGCGCGGCTGCGCGGGGGATGGCTATCCTTCTCCGCGCTGTGTGCGATCCCCTTGAGACCGGCCTGCCCGGCTGCCTGCCCATGAGGTCGTCGTGATGGGCGACGGCCTGGTGCTGCTGCTCGCGGTGCTCGTGTCGCCCCTGGCGGCCGTGCTGATCGTGGTCTCGCGCCACCGCCCGAACGTGCGCGAGGCCTGGACCCTGATCGCGGCGGTCGTCAAGTTCGCGCTGGTCGCGTCGCTGCTGCCGAGCGTCCTCGCCGGCGAGGCGCCGGAGATCACCGTCCTGCCGCTGGCGCCCGACATCGAGCTGGCGCTGCGCGCGGACGGCCCCGGCATGGCCTTCGGGCTGTCGGCCTCGTTCCTGTGGATCCTGACCTCGGTCTACTCGATCGGCTACGTCCGCTCGGAGAACGAGCACCGCCAGACGCGCTACTTCGCCAGCTTCGCGGTGTGCATGTCGACCGCGGTGGGCCTCGCCTTCTCGGCCAACCTGCTCACCCTGTTCATCTTCTACGAGCTGCTGACGGTGGCCACCTATCCGCTGGTGGTCCACTCCGAGAGCGACGAGGCCCGCCAGGCGGGTCGCCGCTACCTCGGCTACCTGCTCACCGGCGGCGTGGCCCTGCTGCTGGCGATCGCGCTGGTCTACAGCGCGACCGGCACCCTCGACTTCGTCCCCGGCGGCTTCGTGGCCGAGCACCTCAGCGGCCTCGAGCTCGGCCTGCTGATCGCGCTGGTCACGATCGGCTTCGGCACCAAGGCGGCGCTCATGCCGCTGCACGCCTGGCTGCCGCGCGCGATGGTCGCGCCCACGCCGGTCAGCGCGCTGCTGCACGCGGTGGCCGTGGTCAAGGCGGGCGTGTTCGGCTTCGTGCGCGCCTTCGGGTTCGTGATCGGCCCGGCCGCGCTCGCCGACGTCGGCGCCGACGTGGTGGTGGGCACGATCGCCTCGCTGACGATCGTCATCGCCTCCCTGATCGCCCTGCGCCAGGACAACATCAAGCGCCGGCTGGCGTTCTCGACGGTGGCGCACCTGTCCTACATCGTGCTGGGCCTGTCGCTCGTGACGGCCACGGCCTGGACCGGCGGGCTGCTGCACATCGTCAACCACGCCGCCCTCAAGATCACGCTGTTCTTCGTCGCGGGCGCGCTGCACTGCGGCCCCCACTTCGACTACGTGAGCCAGCTCAACGGCGTGGGCCGCCGCATGCCCTTCACGATGGGCGCGTTCGCGCTCGCCGCCATCGGGCTGGCCGGGCTGCCGCCGATGGGCGGGTTCGTCTCGAAGTGGTACCTGGTGCTCGGCGCGTTCGACGCGGGCTACCCGGTCTTCGCCGCCGCGCTGCTGCTGGCCGGCCTGCTGGGTGCCGGGTACCTGTTCCCGATCGTCTACCGGGCCTTCCTGCTGCCCGCGCCCGACCATGCCGCGCCGGCGCCGTTGGTCCACGAGGCCGCCCCCGCCCCGGCCGGTGCGGACGTCGCCCCCGGGTCGGGCCGCGGCGCGGTGGGCACCACCGCCGACCCCGACCACGGCGACCACGGCGGCCACGACGGTCACGGCGACCACGATGACCATGGCGGCCACGGCGGGCACGGTGGCCACGGCGGCGGTCGGTTCGACGAGCCGACCCCGCTGCTGGTGGTGCCCCTGTGCCTGACCGCGGCCATCGCGCTGCTGCTGGGGCTGGGCGACCTGCTCGGGTTCGGCGACCTCGCCATCACCGCGGCGCAGGCGATCACCGGGGGTGGCGCATGAGCCGCGCGTGGATCGCCGCCCTGGTGCTGCTGGCCATCGCCGTGGCGGTGGACGTCGCCCGTGGCGTGCCCTACCTGTTCCCGGGCTTCTGGGCGGCGTTCGGGCTCGCCGGCGCCGCGCTGCTGATCGGGCTGGCCAAGGGCGTGCTGAAGGGCCTGATCCAGCGCCCCGAGGACCACTACGAGGCGTTGCGCCGTGATTGAGCTGCCCACCGCCGTCATCTTCTTCGTCGGGGCCGCGCTGCTCGGGCTGCTGCCCCAGCGCGCCCACGGCGCGGTCATGCTCGGCGTGCCGCTGGTCGCCCTGGCGCACGTGGCGACCCTCGAGGTCGGCGCGACGCTGCCGGCCACCTTCTTCGGGTTCGACGTCGAGGTCGTGCGCGCCGACGCGCTCAGCCGCGCGTTCGGCGTGGTCTTCGCGATGGCGGCGTTCCTCGCCGGGCTCTACGGGCTGCGCCTCATGCGCACCGGCGAGCGCGCCGCGGTGCTGGTCTACATCGGCTCGGCCATGGGGGTGGTCTACGCCGGCGATCTGCTCACCCTCTTCGCCTTCTGGGAGATCAAGGCGATCACGAGCGCGCTGGTGATCGTCGCCGGCGGCACCCGCTGGTCGGCGCAGGCCGGCCTGCGCTACCTCTACGTCCACGTCGCCGGCGGCACCGTGCTGCTCGCCGGCGTCCTGGTGCACCTGGGCACCACGGGGTCGCTGGCGTTCGAGGCGATGACCCTCGACAGCGTGGCCACCTGGCTGATCCTCATCGGCTTCGCGGTCGGCGCGGCCATCCCGCCGCTGCACGCCTGGATCGCCGACGCCTACCCGCAGGCCAGCGTCGCCGGGACGGTGTTCCTGTCGGCCTTCACCACCAAGGCCGGCGTGTACGTGCTGGCCCGCGGCTTCCCGGGCGTGGAGCTGCTGGTGTGGCTCGGGGTGATCATGGCGCTCTACGGCGTCGTGTTCGCGGTGCTGGAGAACGAGATCCGGCGCCTGCTGAGCTACCACATCGTCAGCCAGGTCGGCTTCATGGTCGCCGCCGTGGGGCTGGGCACCGAGCTCGCGCTCAACGGCGCGGTCGCCCATGCCTTCGCCCACATCATCTACAAGGGCCTGCTGCTCATGGGGGCGGGCGCGGTGCTGTACGCGGCGGGCACGAGCCGGCTGACCGAGCTCGGGGGCCTGGCGCGCAGGCAGCCGTGGGTGCTGGTGCTGTTCCTGATCGGGGCCTTCTCGATCTCGGGCGTCCCGTTGTTCAGCGGGTTCGTCAGCAAGGAGATGTCGATCGAGGCGGCCGCGCTGCTCGACCGCGACGTGGTCGAGGCCGGGCTCAAGCTCGCCTCGGTCGGCACGTTCCTGTCCATCACCATGAAGGTCACCTGGTTCGCGTGGTTCGGCACCGATCGCGGGGTCGCGGTGCGCCCGGTGCCCGCGAGCATGCTCGCGGCGATGGGGCTGGCCGCTGCGATCAACATCGGGATCGGGCTCTACCCGGCGCCCTTCTATGACCTCATGCCCTTCGCGGTGGACTTCGCGCCCTACACCGTGGGGCAGGTCTCCACGGTGGTGCAGCTGCTGGCCCTGACCGCCGTGGGCTTCTGGCTGCTGGTGGACGTCGCCGCGCCCAAGCGCGCCCTCACCCTCGACACTGACTGGGTGTACCGCGGCCTGCCAGCGGTGCTCGCCCGACGCCGCGCGCGCGTGGCGGTGCCGGCTGGCGAGCCCGCGCCGGGCCCGGTGGCGGGCCTGCGGCACGCCGCGAGCCGAGGGCTGGCCCCGCTGGCCGCGCTGCAGCAGCGCCTCGCGGTGCCCTCGGATCCCGCGCGACCCAACCGCGCCGACGTGGTGCCCTCGTGGGAGCTCGGGTCGATCGTGCTGGTCGTGGCCGTGGCCCTGCTCGGGATCGGGATCCTGCTGTGATGCGCACGCGGATCGGGCTGTTCCTCGCGCTGCTGGCCTTCTGGCTGGTCCTGACCGACCAGTACCAGCCGCTGTACCTGTCGTTGGGGGTCCTCTCGGCCGCCGGCGTGGCGTGGCTGCTCGGGGACTTCTTCGGGCAGGCGCTCGGCGCGCCCCAGCCCCTGGCGCGGCTGCCGCTGCGGCTGTGGCGCCTGCTGGTCTTCGCGGTGTGGCTGCTCGGGCGGATGCTGAAGTCCTCGATCGAGGTCGCGGTCGTGGTGCTCGACCCGCGGCTGCCCACCGAGCCGGGCTTCGTGCGGTTCCGGACCGGCCTGCGCAGCCCGCTGGCGCGCTCCACGCTGGCCAACGCCATCACCCTGGTGCCGGGCACCCTGACGGTGCGCGTGCGCGGCGACGAGCTGCTCATCCACGCGCTGTGGCCAGCCGCGGCCGACGACGTGCGCACCGGGGAGCTGCAGCGGCGCATCGCCGCGCTGTTCCTCGAGGAGCCCGACCCCCAGCCCGTGGAGACCACGTGGGAGCCCGCGGAGGAGGAGCGATGACGCTGCGCCCCTGCTGTGAGCGAGGCCGCCCATGAACGGGTTCCTGCTGGCCGTCGCCCTCGTCATCGCGGCGATCACCGTCGCGGGGATCTACCGCATCGCGGCCGGGCCGCGGCTCTACGACCGCGTGCTGGCCTCCTCGCTGGTGGCCATCAACGCGCTGCTGCTGCTGCTGCTCGTCGGGTTCCTGCTGGACCGGGTCGACATGTTCGTCGACCTCGCCGTGGCCTTCGCGCTGCTGGGCTTCCTCGTGCCGCTGGCCACCGGGCGCGTCGTGGGAGGCGGTGACGAGCGATGACGGCGACCACGCTCGTGGCCGGCGCGCTGATCGTGGTCGGCGTGGTGTTCCTGCTGACCAGCGCGCTCGGCGTGCTGCGCCTCCCGACCTTCTACTCGCGCGCCCACGCGGTCGGCAAGTCCGAGACCGTCGGGGCGATCTTCGTCATCGCGGGCCTCGCGGTCGAGAACGGGCTGGCGACCGGCACGCCCGAGCTGGTGCTGATCCTCGCGTTCGCCCTGCTCGCCAACCCCGTGGCGGTGCACGCCATGGCGCGCGCCGAGCATCAGCTCGGCGAGGAGGGGGCCGGCACCGAGGCCGACGCCCCCACTGACGCGACCGTCGACGACGCGAGCGCCGCGACCGCCGCCGACGACGCGAGCGCCGCGACCGCCGCCGACGACGCCGACCTCGACGCGGAGGGCCGCTCGTGATCTGGCCGCTGGAGCTGGTGATCTTCGCGATCATGATCCCCACGGCGCTGCTGGCGCTGTGGCTGCGCGACCTGCTCGGGTCGGTGGCGGTGCTGGCGGCCTACAGCCTGTTCGTCGCGCTGCTGTTCGCGGGCATGGCCGCGCCCGACGTCGCCCTGGTCGAGGTCGTCATCGGCGCGGGCGTCACGGGCCTGCTGCTGGTCGGGGCGATCCTGCTGACCGCCCGCGGCGACGACGCCAGCGAGGGGGGCACCTCCCGCTGGGTGCCCGGCGTGCTGGTGGCCGGCTTCCTCGCCCTCATGCTGTTCGGCAGCGTCGACCTCCCCGACTACGCCGACCCCGAGGCGCCGGGCCACCAGCGGATCTCGCCCGACTACATCGAGGGGTCCCTCGACGACACCGAGACGCCCAACGTGGTCACCTCGGTGCTCGCCGACTACCGCTCCTTCGACACCCTCGGCGAGACGCTGGTGATCATCACCGCCGGCCTGGCCTGCCTGGTGATCCTGCTGCGGGAGGCGCGCTGATGGCCCACGGAGGCGCACCGGAGCGCGAGCTGCCCGCCGAGCGTGGCCTGCTGGTGGGGGCGTTCCCCAGCGAGGTGGTCCGCGTCATCGCGTCGCTGCTCGCGCCGTTCGTGATGCTGTTCGGCCTGTACGTCACCGCCCACGGCCACTACGGGCCCGGCGGCGGCTTCGGCGGGGGCGTGCTGATCGCCGTGGGGCCGGTGATGCTCAAGGTCGCCTATCCCGGCGCCGCCGTCGCGCGCCGGCTCCCCGGCGGCCTGGTGCTGGCGGTGGCCCTGCTCGGCTTCGGCGCGTTCGTGCTGATCGGCCTGGCGCCGATGCTGTTCGGCGGGGCCTTCCTGGACTACGCGGCCGTCCCGATCGGCGAGCTGGCGGCGAGCCGCCTGCGCTACCTCGGCATCCTCGCCGTGGAGCTCGTCATCGGGATCGCGGTGGCCGGCACGATCCTCGCCATCTTCGATGCGGTGACGGAGGGCGGCTCCTGATGGCCGACGTGCTGTTCGACCGCTCGGTGTACGTGGGCGTGATGGTGCTGCTGGCCATCGGCCTCTACGGGATGCTGGCCAAGCGCAACCTGGCCAAGAAGCTCGTGGGGATGGTGATCTTCCAGACCGCCATCTACCTGTTCTTCATCCAGGGCGCCGCCCAGATGGGCGCGACGGTCCCGGTGATCGAGCAGGACCTCGGGGTGGATGCCGACACCTACGTCAACCCCCTGCCCCATCTGCTGATCCTCACCGCGCTGGTGGTGGGCGTCGGGGTGCTCGGGGTGGCCCTGTCGTTCCTGCTGCGGATCTACCGTCGCCATGGGACCTTCGACGAGGACCGCATCGCTGCCGACCTCGCGGCCGAGGAGATCGAGGGCCACACCGTCGACGACCACGACGCCGACGACCACGACGACGCCGAGGAGGCGCGCTCGTGACCGCCCTGCCGCTGCTGCTGCTCGCGGTGCTGTTCGTCACCGCGGCGATCGCCGGGCTCGTCGGGCCCTGGCGCCAAGGCGCCGCGCTCGTGGTCGCCCTCATCGGCGCCGCCGGTGCGCTGGGGCTGGCGATCGCAGGCCTCGTGGTGGTCCAGACCCAGGGGACGATCGTCCACGAGCTCGGCGGGTGGCCACCGCCGATCGGCATCGAGTACGTGCTCGACCCGCTGGCCAGCTACATGACGCTGGTCATCACCGGCATCGGCCTCGTGGTCCTGCTGTTCCCCACGCGTGCGGGCTTCGACGCGACCCCGCCGCGGCGCATGCCGCTGTACCCGCTGGTGCTCCTGCTCCTGGCGGGGCTGCTCGGCGTGGTCATGGCCGGCGACCTGTTCAACCTGTTCGTGTTCCTGGAGATCTACGCGATCGCCACCTACGCGCTGATCGGTCTCGGTGGCGCGCGGGCGACGTTCGCGGCCTTTCGCTACCTGATCTTCGGGACGCTTGGCAGCATGCTCTACCTGCTGGGCGTCGGGTTCCTCTACCTGACCACCGGCTCGCTGAACATGGCCGACGTGGCCGCCCAGCTGACCGGCATCGCCGACTCGCCCACGGTGGCGGCCGCCTTCGCGCTGATCGTCATCGGCCTCGCGCTGAAGATGGCGCTGTTCCCGCTGCACGTGTGGCTGCCCGAGGCCCACAGCTTCGCGCCGCCGGCGGTCGCGGCCCTGCTGGCCGCGGTCCAGGTCAAGGCCGCCGCCTACGCGTTGGTGCGCATCCTCATGTCCGTGGCGCCACCAGAGCTGCTGGACGGGGCGCTCACCGCCACCACGGCCGTGGGCTGGTTCGGCGCGGCGGGCATCGTGTTCGGCTCGGTGATGGCGATCCTGCAACGCGACTTCAAGCGGATGCTGGCCTACAGCACCGTCGCGCAGCTCGGGTTCATCGGCCTCGGGATCGGCCTGGCCAACGAGCAGGGGCTGATCGGCGCCCTGCTGCACGTGCTCAACCACGCCGTCATGAAGAGCGCCCTGTTCCTGGTGGCCGGCAGCATCCTCGCCCAGACCGGCTTGCGCGAGATCCCCCGGTTCGCGGGCCTGGCGCGGCGCATGCCGCTGACCATGTTCGCCGCCGCGCTCGCCGCGGCGTCGATGGTCGGGGTGCCCCCGACCGCGGGCTTCTGGAGCAAGTTCTACCTGCTGTGGGGCAGCGTGGAGGCCGGCAACTGGGCCTTCGTGGTGGTGATCATGGCCAGCACGCTGCTGACCGCCGGCTACTTCGTGCGGGTGTTCCAGCAGGTCATGACCTTCGACCCGGCGGAGGAGGCCGTGGCTCGCGCCGTCGAGCCCTCGCCGGCCTATCTCGCCCCGGTGGTGGTGCTGGGCGCCGGCGTGGTGGTGATCGGGCTCGGCAACTTCGCCATCGTCAGCGGCGTCCTCGAGCCCGTCACCGCGGCGCTGCTGCCGCTGTAGGCCCGCGGCGCCGCCGCTGCAGGCCGCGGCGCCGCCGGGACACACCAGTCCCCAGCCCCGGGCCGAGCGGGCCGCCTGACCGTCCCACCGCCCCGCTAGCATCCCGCGCATGGCCAGGACGCGGACGGTGGCGCGCTGCGCCGACTGTGGGCACGTCGAGCCCAAGTGGCTCGGGCAGTGCCCGGGGTGTGGGGCGTGGGGCACGATGACCGAGCAGCGCGCCGAGGGCGGCGCGGGGCCGGGCTCGGCGACGGCCCCGGCCGCGCCCATGGGCCGCGGGGTCGAGGCGCGTCCGATCCCCGAGGTGTCGGGCGACGAGCGCGACCGAGACCGCACGGGCATCGGCGAGCTCGATCGCGTCCTGGGCGGTGGCCTCGTCGCGGGCTCGGTGACCCTCGTCGGCGGCGAGCCGGGGGCCGGCAAGTCGACGCTGCTGCTGCAGGCCGCCGACGCGCTCGCGCGCGCCGGGCGCACCGTCCTCTATGCCACCGCCGAGGAGTCCCAGAGCCAGGTGCGGCTGCGCGCCGGGCGCCTGGGCACCCTCGACGCTGGCGTCCTGCTGGCGGCCGTGGCCACCACCGCCGACCTGCGCGAGCTGTCCGACCGCTACGCGCCCGACGTGCTGATCGTGGACTCGGTGCAGACGGTGCGCGACGAGGAGACCGGGGGCGTGGCCGGGGGCACCAGCCAGGTGCGCGCGGTCGCCGCGGCGCTCGTGACGGTGGCCAAGGCGCGGGGCCTGACCACGCTGCTGGTGGGCCACGTCACCAAGGACGGCTCGGTGGCCGGCCCGCGCGCGCTGGAGCACCTCGTCGACGCGGTCTGCGAGCTCGGTGGCGAGGCCCAGCACGCGCTGCGGCTGCTGCGTGCCACGAAGAACCGGTTCGGCGCCACCGGCGAGGTCGGCTGCTTCGAGATGACCGGGCAGGGGCTGCGCGGCGTGGCCGATCCCAGCGCGGTGTTCGGCGGGCGCAGCGAGCCCGGCACCACCGGCGTGGCCCGGACCGTCGCCCTCGAGGGGCACCGCCCGCTGCTGGCCGAGGTGCAGGCGCTGTCGGCCCCCTCGCAGCTGACCCAGCCGCGCCGGGTGGCCACCGGGGTCGACACCACGCGCCTCGCGCTGCTGCTGGCGGTGCTGGACAAGCGCGCCGGCCTGGCGGTCGGCGCGCGCGACGTCTACGTCGCCAGCGTCGGTGGCCTCGCCCTGTCCGAGCCGGCGGTGGACCTCGCCGCCTGCCTGGCCGTCGCCTCCAGCGAGACCGAGCAGCCGCTGCCAGACCAGGCCGTGCTGCTCGGGGAGGTCGGCCTGGCCGGGGAGGTGCGGCCGGTGCCGCGCACCGCCGACCGGCTCGCCGAGGCGGCGCGCCTGGGTTGCGAGCTCGCGCTCGTGCCCACTGCGTATGATGGCCCCGACGCCGGCCTCGTGGTGCGACGGGTCCGCACCGTGGGCGAGGCGCTCGCCGCCGCGCTGCGCCCGCCCGCGGGCTCGCGCGCCGCTGGCTGAGCGCCGCTCAGGCGACGGCCGTCACCCGCGGTGCCGGCCAGGGCCGAGGAGCAACCGACCCCGACGGCAGAGGAGCTGGGCTCGTGCCGGTGCGCGACGACCGCCTGCGCGGCGTGCTGGAGAAGGTCGCCCCGGGCACCGCGCTGCGCGAGGGCATCGACCGCATCATCCGCTCGGGCAAGGGCGCCATCATCATCCTCGGCGCGCCCGAGCGGGTCGAGCCGATCCTCTCCGGCGGGTTCCAGATGGACACGCGCTTCACCGCCCAGCGCCTGTCGGAGCTGGCGAAGATGGACGGCGCCATCGTGGTCGACGAGGAGGTCGAGCAGGTCCTGTGGGCCAACGTCCAGCTCGTGCCCGACCCCACGATCCCCACCAACGAGACGGGCACGCGCCACCGCACCGCCGAGCGAGTGGCGCGCCAGACGGGGGTCCCCGTCGTGGCGGTCAGCGAGTCCATGCGCCTGGTGAGCCTCTACATCGACGGCACCAAGCACACGCTCGAGGAGCTGTCCAACGTGCTGTTCCGCGCCAACCAGGCGCTGGCCACGCTGGAGCGCTACCGCTCGCGCCTCGACGAGGTCTCGGCACGGCTGTCGGCGCTGGAGCTGGGCAACGCCGTGTCGCTGCGCGACGTGTGCAGCGTCCTGCAGCGCGCCGAGATGGTGCGGCGCATCACCGACGAGGTCGAGAGCCCGATCGCCGAGCTGGGCACCGACGGGCGCCTCATCCAGCTCCAGCTCGAGGAGCTGCTGTTCGGCGTGGAGGACGAGCGCCGCCTCGTGGTGCGCGACTACCGCCCCGACCGTCAGCAGCACGTGGAGGGCATCCTCGCCGAGCTCGACGCCCTGCGGCCCAACCAGCTGCTCGACCTCTCGCGCATCGCCGGCGTGCTCGGCTACCGCGAGGTCGACGACGGGCTCGACACGCTGCTCACCCCCCGCGGCTTCCGCCTGCTGTCGCGGATCCCCCGCCTGCCCCAGGTGATCATCGAGCGGCTGGTGCAGCGCTACGGCTCGCTGCGGGCGATCATGGACGCGTCGGTGACCGACCTCAACGAGGTGGAGGGCATCGGCCAGGCGCGGGCGCGGGCGATCCGCGAGGGTCTGGACCGCCTGAACGAGGCCTCGCTGCACGATCGCTTCTCGTGACCGCCCCACGACCGCGCTCGGAGGGGACGATGGGCGCGATCGGCCGCTGACCTGCGCGTTCATTGGAGGTTCGCACCGCGGATGTGGTACGGTCCCAAGCCCGATCCGGACGTCCCGCGCCGCCATGCTGGGCTGGCGCACACGAAGGGGAGCGAATGAGCTACTCCGTAGGAGACACCGTCGTGTATCCGCACCACGGTGCGGCGGTCGTCGAGCGCAAGGAGAAGCGGGTCCTCGAGGGCGAGGAGCGCGACTACCTCGTCCTCAAGGTCACCTACGGCGATCTGACGCTCATGGTCCCTGCCGACGCCACCGACGCGGTCGGGCTGCGCGACGTGGTCAGCCAGGAGCAGGCCGATCAGGTCATCGAGGTGCTCCAGCGCCGCGACGGGACCATGCCGACCAACTGGTCCCGGCGCTTCAAGGCCAACTACGAGAAGCTCCGCAGCGGCGACATCTTCGAGGTCGCCGAGGTCGTGCGGAACCTGACCCTGCGCGAGGTGGAGAAGGGCCTCTCCGCTGGCGAGAAGCGCATGCTCACCAAGGCGCGGCAGGTGCTGGTCTCGGAGCTCTCGGCCGCGATCGGCAAGACCGAGGACGAGACCGAGACCTACCTCGACGACCTGCTGGTCGACGAGGAGCTCCAGCGGGCGGTCGCCGACGAGGCCGTCTGAGCCCTCGCGGCGCGACCGGGAGGCATGAGGGGCTGGCCCAGGCCAGCCCCTCCTCCTGTGCGCCCCCGGGTGGCCGTGGTCACCGCGCCTCGTCTCGCGCCAGCCGCGCCGCCACGTCGAGGTCGTCGGAGAAGGTGACCTTCAGGTTGCGCTCCTCGCCGGCCACGGCACGCACCCGCAGGTCGGTGTGGGTCAGCACGGTCTCGGCGGTGTCGGCGCCGCGGGTGCCCGCCGCCTCCGCCGCCTCGTAGGCCTCCAGCAGCGGACGCGCGCGGAACGCCTGCGGCGTCTGGACCCGGCGCAGGTCACGCGCCGCCACCGGGCGCGCGCGGCCCTGGGCGTCGAGGCGCGTCAGCGCCGCGGGCGCGGGCAGCGCCGGCACGCCGCCGCCGACCGCCCTGGCCGCGGCCACGGCGCGCGCGGTCAGTGCCGCCGAGGCCATGGGCCGCGCCGCGTCGTGGACGGCCACGACGTCCACGCGCCCGCTGACGATGTCGCCCGCGAGCGCCCGCAGGCCGGCGGTCTCGCTGTCATGGCGGCTCGCGCCGCCGGGGACGAGGCCCACCAGCTTGGCGGGCGCGCAGGCGGCCGCCAGCGCCTCGGCGTCGGGACGGTCCTGCTCGCGGATCACGAGCAGGACCTCGTCGACCTCGGCGCAGGCCTCCAGGGCCTCCAGGGACCACTGCAGCAGGGGCCGATCGCCCAAGGGCAGGTACACCTTGTTGCAGCGCGCGCCGGTGCGGGTGCCCGACCCGCCGGCGAGCACGATCGCGGTCACCGCCATGCCGGCTCCTGGATGGGGAGCCACAGGGTAGGGCCCCGGGTCGGGCGGGCGCGGACGCTAGGATGCCGAGCCGTCGCCCAGGCCAGGAGCGTCGCGCATGCCCTCTCCGCCTCCCGGTGCCAGCGCGGTGTGGCTGGTGCTGGACCTGACCGCCGAGGCCGACCCCGCCCGCGCCGCCAGCCTGCGCGCGGCGCTGCGCGAGCACGTCGCCGGCCTGACCCTGGTCGCGGCGCCACCGCTGCGCGAGGCGCTGGCGAGCGCCGCGACGGAGCCTGCCACCATCCCCGAGGCGCTGGTCGAGCCCGCCGCGCCCGCGAGGCTGCTGGCCGCCCAGGCCGCGCGGCTGCCGGCGGGCGTCACGGCCCTGGGCTGGGCGGCAGGGACCCTGGAGCCCGGGGTGCTGCGCCGCGGGCTGGCCGCGGCGCTCGCGCAACTGGACGCCGAGTCGCCGCAGCGCTGCGCCGCGGTGGCGGCCGCGCGCCCCGTCACCGACGCGCTGCGCGAGGTCGACGCGCGCGGCGACCTGGTCGGCTGCGTGGAGCGCGAGGGCCTGTTCGCCCTGGAGCCGCTGCTGCTGATGCGCCGCGAGCAGGCCGTGGCGCTCGCGGGCGCGGACGCGGCCAGCGCCGAGCGCCGCTCGCACCAGGCCCCCGCCGAGCACTCCCCGCACCGGTTCCCCGCCGCTGGCGCGCCCGGCGACCAGGCGGTCGCGGCCCTCGCCGAGGCGCTGTGCGCGGCCGGGCAGCCCCTGCGGCTCGCCGACCTCGGCGCAGCCCACGACGATCCCGCCGGCGCGGCGGCGAGCGTGGCCGATGGGGGCGCCCGGTGAGCCCGCCCGACCTGCCGCCCGTGCGGGTGGGCCAGGCCGTGGACGCCCACGCGTTCGCCACCGATGCCCGCCCGCTGCGCCTGGCTGGGGTCACCGTCCCCGGTGCGCCCGGCCTGGTCGGCCACAGCGACGGCGACGTGGTCCTGCACGCCGTGGCCGATGCGCTGCTCGGCGCCTGCGCGCTGGGCGACCTCGGGTCGGTGTTCGGCTCGGACGATCCGGCCTACGCCGGTGCGGACTCCGCGGTGTTCGTGGCGGAGGCGCTCGCGCGGGTGGCGGAGGCTGGCTACGTCCTGGGCAACGTCGATGCCACCGTGGTGGCCCAGCGCCCTCGGCTGGTCGCCCACCTGCCGGCGCTGCGCGCGCGCCTCGCGGCGCTGCTGGAGGCCGATCCCGGCAGGGTCAGCGTCACGGCGACCTCGACCGACGGCCTCGGCTTCACCGGTCGAGCCGAGGGGATCGCCTGCACCGCCGTGGTCGCCGTCCTGGCCCGCTCGGGGCAGTAGGCTGTCGCGGCGCCCGCGCGGCCTCCGCCGTCGCGGCGCCCGCCCGTTGGAGGTCCTCTCGACATGCGCCTGCACAACACGCTGACCCGCCAGGTCGAGGAGCTCGTGCCCCGCCGGCCGGGCACGCTGAGCGCCTACGTCTGCGGCCCGACGGTGCAGGGCGCGCCGCACTTCGGGCACGCGCTCGCGGCGCTGGTCCCCGACGTGCTGCGCCGCTGGCTGGAGCATCAGGGCACCGAGGTGTTCCTGGTGCGCAACGTCACCGACGTCGACGACAAGATCATCGCCCAGGCCCAGCAGGAGGGCGTGTTCGCCGCCGAGGTCGCCGAGCGCTGCGGGCGCCTGTTCGACGACGTCTTCCGCCGGCTGCGCATCGCGCCGCCGCGCGTCGAGCCGCGCGCCACCGCCCACATCGACCCCATGATCGAGCTGGTCGAGCAGCTCGAGCGCGTGGGGTCGGCCTACCGCACCGGCGGGGACGTGTGGTTCCGCGTCCGCTCGTTCCCCGAGTACGGGAGGCTGTCGGGGCGCGACCTCGACGAGCTGCGCTCGGGCGCCCGCGTCGACGCCGACGACCGCAAGGAGGACCCCCTCGACTTCGCCCTCTGGAAGGCCGCCAAGCCCGGCGAGCCCAGCTGGCGCTCGCCCTGGGGGCGCGGTCGGCCGGGCTGGCACCTGGAGTGCTCGGCGATGTCGGCGACCTACCTCGGCACCGGCTTCGACCTCCACGCTGGCGGCGCCGACCTGATCTTCCCCCACCACGAGAACGAGATCGCCCAGTCCGAGGCGGCCACCGGGGAGCGCTTCGCTCGCCACTGGCTCCACAACGGGCACCTCACCATGGGCGGGGAGAAGATGTCGAAGTCCGTGGGCAACGTCGTGTCGCTCACCGAGGCCCTCGACCTCCACGGTCCCGACGTCATCCGCTTCTTCTTCCTCTCGGCGCACTACCGCTCTCCGATGGAGCTGTCCGACGAGCGCCTCGACGAGGCGCGGGCCGGCCTGGAGCGCCTGCGCGCGTTCCACCGCGCCACCGCGCCGCTGGACGCCGCCCCGACGCCGACCAGCGAGGTGCTCGCCCAGCGCGAGGCCTTCGCCGCCGCCATGGACGACGACCTCGCCACGCCCCGGGCACACGCGGCGCTGTTCGAGCTGGTGCGCGCCGGCCACGCCGCCCGCGAGGCCGGGGAGGACGGCGTGGCGGTCGCCGCGCGCGACGCGGTGACCGAGCTCGCCGGCGCGCTGGGCTACGACCTCGCCGCCGAGGAGTCGGGCGGCAGCGGGGCGCTGGTCGGCGGCCTGATCGAGCTGCTGCTGTCGCTGCGCGCCGAGGCACGGGCCGCCCGCGACTTCGCCACCGCCGACCGCGTGCGCGACCGCCTCGCCGCGCTCGGCGTCACCGTCGAGGACCATCCCGACGGCGCTCGCTGGCACCTGCGATGAGCGCGGGCCGTCGCAGCCGGGAGCGCACCGGCGACACCGGCGACGCACCGCATCTGCTCTGCGGCCCCCGTGCGGTGGGCGAGGCGCTGCGCGCCGGCCGCGCGGTGCATCGGCTGCGCGTGTCGACCCGAGCGCGGGGCCTCGCGGAGCTCGTCGGCGCGGCGGAGGACGCGGGCGTGCCGGTGGCGCGCGTCGAGCCTGCCGCCCTCGACGAGGCCAGCGGCGGCGTGGCCCACCAGGGCGTGATCGCCGACGCCGACCCGCCGCGACGCCACGACCTGGCCGAGGTGAGCGCGGCGCAGGTGCTGGTGGTGTGCGATGGCATCACCGACCCGCAGAACCTCGGCGCGATCGCCCGCACCGCCGAGCAGGCGGGTGCCGGTGGCCTGGTGCTGCCGCGCAAGCGCAGCGCGCCCCTCTCCGCCGCCGTCGAGCGGGCCGCGGCGGGAGCGCTGTCATGGCTGCCGCTGGTGGAGGTGCCCGGTGTGCCCGCCGCGCTCGCCGCGCTCGCCGAGGACGGCCGCTGGACGGTGGGCCTGGACGGCGACGCGCACGAGACGATCTACGCCACGCCGGTGCTGGCCGAGCGCCACGCGCTGGTCGTCGGCGCCGAGGGCCGCGGGCTCGCTCGGTTGGCGCGCGAGCGCTGCGACGTGCTCGCCGCCATCCCCACCGCGGGTCGGCTCGCGTCGCTGAACGTCAGCGCCGCCACGGCCGTCGCGCTGTTCGAGGGGCGGCGGCGCCGCCTGGGCTGGTAGGGCGCGGGCCCCGTCAGGCCTGGCAGCCGCGCTCGGTCTCCACGCCGTCGACGGTGATGGTCACCCAGGTCGGCTCGCCGGGCGGCCCCAGGTCGTCGTAGACCTCGTCGTGCAGGGTGATCTCCACCGGCGCGGGGTTGCCCAGGCACATCGCGATGGACTCGTCGGCCTCGATCGTCTCGCTCCAGCCGTCGGTCTCGACGCTCTCGAACAGGTCCTCCTCGTCGACCCGCACGTCGAACCAGGACTCGCCGTCGGTGACGGTCAGCTCGACGGTGAGCTCGTCGGGCTCGTCGGCCTCGTCCTCGTCCTCGTCGTCGACGTCGTCCTCGTCGCCGTTGGCCTCGTCCTCGTCGTCCTCGTCGTTGCCCTCGTCCTCGTCGTCCTCGTGGGGGTCGACGGGGTCGATGTCGGGTGGCTCGGGCTCGTCGTCGGGCTCGTCGGCCACCACGTCGTCGTCGATCGGCGCTTGGGGGTCGTCCTCGCCCTCGCCGTCCCAGAGGGCGATGGCGATCAGGCCAACGAGGGCGAGCGCGGCGACGATCACGCCGGCGCCGCGCCGCCGCCCTCCGCTCACGGGCTCGGGTGCCAGGCGCTGGTGCTCCTCGACGGCCGGCGTGGCATTCGGCGGGGCGGTCCCGCGCGCCTCGTCGAACGCCTCGACCAGCGGGGTGGGGTCGAGCCCCACCGCCTTGGCGTAGTTGCGGATGAAGCCACGGGTGTAGACGTCGCTGTCGAGCGCGTCGAAGTCCTCGCGCTCGATGCGCGCGAGGTGGGTGGCGCGGATGCGCGTGTCGGCCGCCGCGTCGTCGAGCGTCAGCCCACGCGCCTCACGCGCCGCTCGCAGCGCCTCACCAATGCCTGCGGACATGCGCTTCCCCCGGGGATGGTGTCAGGCACCCTTCATCGTAGCGAGGATGAAGGGGACAAGGGAGCCACAGAGGCCGCCCTGCGCGCCAGTGGAGCCGGGAAGGGGACTCGAACCCCTGACCTGCCGCTTACAAGGCGGCTGCTCTGCCGGCTGAGCTATCCCGGCGTCATCACGGAAGGCTAGCGCGCGCGGCTCGGTCGTCGGTGCAGGGCTGGCGTCCTGCCTCGGGGCGTGCGGATCGGGCACCATGGCCCCAAGCCGCGTGCGCATGCCGCGGCGACGCGCCAGCCGAGGAGCAGCGTGAGCGATCAGCGGACCGCCTCGCCCCCATCGGGTCGCGCGCGGCCCGACGGGTTGAGCCGGCTGCAGCGCGCCACCTATCGGGTCTGGCTGACGGTGGGCGTGCTGGTGCTCGTCAGCGTGGCTGGCGTGCTGCTGTACCGCCCGCTCGGGGTGATCCTCGCCCCGCTGCTGGTGGCGCTGCTGATCGTCTACCTGCTCGATCCCCTGGTGTCGTGGCTGCAGCAGCGCCGCGTGCCGCGCTTCTTCGGCACGCTGCTGGCCTATCTCCTGGTGATCGGTGTGATCACCGGGGGCGTGCTCGCCCTGACCCCACCGGTCAGCGACCAGGTCGCCGAGTTCGCCGAGGCGGCCCCCGAGCTCGGCGAGAACCTGATCGAGCAGACCGAGGCGGCCGCGGGCGCCGTTGGCGTCGAGCTCGATCCCGAGGCCCTGGAGATCGAGGCCTTGGCCGATCAGGCCCAGGAGTTCGCGGGCGAGGCCGAGAACCGCGAGGTCCTGGTCGCGCTGCTGGGTGGCCTCGCGGGTCTGGCGCGCGGGGCCCTGTTCCTGATCGTGGCGATCCTGCTCGGCCCCGTGATCGCCTTCTACATCCTGGTCGACCTGCCGAACCTGCGCCGCAGGGCCCGCGGGGTGATCCCGCCACGGCACCGCGCGGAGGTCGTGGAGGTGGCGGGCAAGCTGGGCGGCGTGGTCGGCGGGTTCGTTCGCGGCCAGCTGCTGGTGTCGCTGATGATCGGCGTGGCCACCAGCATCGCGCTGGCCGTCATCGGGCTGCCGTTCTGGCTGCTGGTGGGGGTGGTGGCCGGGATCACCAACATCGTCCCGCTGGTGGGGCCGTTCGTGGCCGGGCTGCTCGGGGCGCTGATCGGGTTCGTCACCGAGGGCCTGGGGCTGGCGGTCCTCGTCGCGCTCGTCATGACCGCGGTGCAGCAGCTCGACGGGCAGCTGATGAGCCCGCTGATCTTCGGCAAGACCGTGCGCATCCACCCGATCGCGGTGCTGCTCGGCATCACCGTGGCCGCTGCGCTGTTCGGCATCATCGGGATGCTGGTGGTGGTCCCGATCATCGCCGGCGCCAAGGTGCTCGTGCTGCACCTGTGGCAGACGCGCGTCCCCTGGGCCGACGAGGCCGAGGTGGCCGGGTCGAGCGAGGCCGAGGTGGCCGGGTCGGGCGAGGCCGAGGGGGCCGGGTCGGGCGAGGCCGAGGTGGCCGGGTCGGGCGAGGCCGAGGTGGCCGGGTCGGGCGAGGCCGAGGTGGCCGGGTCGG
>PUKE01000012.1 GCA_003550425.1 Nitriliruptoria bacterium | reverse complement strand
GGTCGAGCTCCACCCAGTAGGCCGAGGCGTCGGGCCGCGCGTTGCGCACCACCGCCCGCACCGGCTCGGTGCGCTGCAGCGCCTTGCGGATGCGGTCGAGCTCGTCGCGGTCGGTGTCGATGGTCTGCAGCACCCGCGGCGACAGGCCGTGCAACTCGGCCGCCGTGTAGCCGGTGAGCGCCTCGAAGGCGGGGTTGGCGTAGCGGATGCGGGGACCGGGCGCGTCGACGTCGGCGTCGGTGATCAGCACCGCGTCGCGCATGTGCTCCACGACCGCGCCAAGGGCCATGATGTGCTCGGCGACGTCGGCCGGCTCGTCGCCGTCGTGGCGGGTGGCGGTGCGCTCCACGAGGCGCGCGAGGTCCGACGAGCGGGTCCTCGCCTGCGACGCCGCCGCGCCCGAGGGCGGTGCTGGCGCCTCGTCGACCGGGCTGGTCGCGGGCCGCTGCGGGCCCTGACCTCCCGGATGCTGTGCCATGCGCTCTCCTCGCCGCGCCCACGGCGCGCGCGAGCCTCGAGGGGCCCGGGTCCGCGGGGGTCCGTCACACTGTACGAACGGGCGGGGGCGGTGTCGACCACGTCGTGTGCAGCGATTCGTGTGCATCGGCATCGGTCGACATGGGTCCGGGCTCGCGCCCTGGTCACGCCCCGCCGCGGCCCGCCAGCAATGGCACCCGCACCTCCTCGGGCAGCACCCCACCGTGGACCCCGCGCATGGTCGCCTCGCCGGGCAGGTCGGGGGCGACGAAGGCGTGGCGCTGGCGCGGCAGCAGCACCACATCGCCGACGCGCCCGCTCACGCTCGGCGCTGGCGTGCCGCCCAGCCAGCCGCCGGCCACGAGCTGGTCGTGAGTGAGCACCCAGGCGCGGTCGCCGTAGGCCTCGCGGCAGGCGTCTCGCAGCGCGCCGCTGGACCCCGCCGAGGCGTGCAGCGCCCGGAACCGCCCCTCGCCGGCGAAGGCGGTGACCTTGCGCTGCACCGCGGCGAGGTCGTGCCACCCGCCGTCGGCCGGGTCGGGCGCGTCGGCCGAGTGTGCCGGGTCGGGAGCGTCGGCCGGGTCGGGGACCTCGATCATCCCGTGGTCGGCGGTGACGGCGAGGGCGCAGTCGGCCGGCAGGGCGGCGCGCAGGTCGGCCACGAGCCGGTCGGTGTCGGCCACCTCCCGGGCGAACGCGGCACTGTGCGGGCCGTGCTCGTGGCCGACCTTGTCGGGCCCGTCGTAGTAGGCGTAGACCAGCGGCGCACCGGCGCGCACCTGCTGGCCGACGTGCTCGATCAGCACCGCCGGCGTGGTCCACCCATGGAAGGGGCCGCCCCGCAGATGCGCGGCGGTGAACCCGCTGTCGCGGAAGTCGCTGCGGGTGACCACCGGCACCGCCCGACCCGCGAAGGGCGCGTGCGGCTGGACCTCCGCCGGGTCGGGCCCGCGCTCGCCGCGCCACGACAGGACCTTGAGCACCTGGCCGCCCACGCGCACCCGGAAGCCGATGAGGCCGTGCTCGACCGGCGTGCGCCCGGTGGTGATCGAGGTCAGGGCCGTGGCAGTGGTGCTCGGGACCGTGGTGTCGAGGTCGGTGCGCTCTAGCGCCGTCAGCGTCGGCGGGGCGTGACGGTCGAGCACCGCGGCGCCGAGCCCGTCGACCACGAGGACCACCACCTGCCGCGCGTCGGCCAGCGGGCCGGGCAGCCAGCGCGGCCGCGCGCCCTCGAGCAGCGCGGGCAGCAGCGCGCCGACCCACGCGCCGTCGTAGGCGGGCGGGTCGGGCAGGTCGCTGGGAAGGGGATCGCGCATGACCACAGGCTGACCGCGCGCCCGCGACGGCGCAGGCGGGTGGTGCGGTGCGCGGTGCCCTGGCGTCTGGCTAGGCCGAGCGGCCGGCCACGCGCTGGCCGCCGTCGAGCACGAGCGTCTCGCCGGTCACCCAGGCGGCCTCGTCGGACAGCAGGAACCGGGCAGCGGTGCCCACGTCGCTGAGGAAGCTCGGGCGCAGCATCGCCGAGGGGCCGGGGGCGGCCTCGTCGTCGGCGTGCAGCGCCACGGCACGGCGCGAGCCCGACAGCGCCGGCGCGATCGCGTTGACCCGCACCCCCGGCGCCAGCTCCACCGCCAGCTGGCGGGTCAGGTGCAGCAGCGCCGCGGTGCTCGCGTCCGAGGCGCCGAGGTCCGGGTCGGGCTCCAGCCACGCGAAGGAGGCGACGTTGACGATCGCGCCGCCGTGCTCGGCCATCCGACTCGACCACGCCTGCTGGATCCAGCCCAGCGGCGCCAGCGCGCCGAGCTCGATGACCTGGGCGACGTCGCCGAGGTCGGCGTCGGCCAGCGGCCCGTGCCGCGGGTTCGTCGCGGCGTTGTTGGCCAGCAGGTCGAGCCCACCGAGCTCGTCCACGCACCGCTTCACCACGCTCGCGCGGTCGCTCGGGTCGTGGCCGTGCCCGCAGACGGTCAGCACGTCCTCGCCCGGCCCGAGGGCGGCCTCGGCCTGCTCCAGCCAGCCCTCATCCGGGTCGGTGAGGCACACGCGCGCACCGCCCCGGCGCAGCGCTCGCGCGATGTCGAACCCGACGCCGCGCGGTCCCGTGACCAGCGCGACCCTGCCCTCGACCATGGCAGCTCCCGTCGACGCATCCGCGGCGCCCCGCGTCTCGTCATGGCCCGCGGACGCGGCGGCGCTCGATCCCGATGATCCTAGAGACTGTCGGTCGCGGCCGCGCGGCGCAACAGCGCGGACCTGCCGCATCGGTCAGGGGCAGTGCTTGGGGCGGGCGAGGGCGGGTTGCCTTGGCGGGTGCCGGTTGATCCCGGGCGCAGACGGGCACCGTGGCGATGGACCACTAGCGGACAGGAGGGAGTGCCATGGCGGCACCAACACGCACCGACCGGCCCCGCACCGCGCTCGTCGCCGGTGGCGGCGGCGCGCTCGGCCAGGCCGTCACCCGCGAGCTGCTCGACCGCGGCGAGCGCGTGTGCGTGCCCTACATCGTCGACGCCGAGGCCGACGCGCTGCGCGAGGCCCACCCCCAGGCCCTCGAGGACGACCGCCTGCGCCTGACGCGCGCCGACGCGACCGACCTCGACGCGATGGCCGCCGTCCTCGACGTCCTCACCGCCGACTGGGGCGACCTGTGGCTGGCCTGCTCGGTGGTCGGCGGCTTCGCCGGTGGCACCAAGGTCGAGGACTTCGACGACGTGACGACGCTCGAGCGCATGCTGTCGCTCAACGTGCGCAGCGCCTTCGCGGTGGCCAACCGCGGGCTGCAGGCGATGGGCGACGCCGGTGGTCGCCTGGTGCTCGTCGGCGCCGCGCCGGCGCTGCACCCGCCGGCGGGCCTGTCGACCTATGCGGCCTCCAAGGCCGCGGTCCACGCGCTGGTGCAGTCGCTGGGCCGCGAGCTGGCCGGCTCGGGGCGCACCGCCAACGCCGTCGCGCCGACCATGATCGACACGCCCGGCAACCGCGCGGCGATGCCCAACGCCGACACCTCGACGTGGACCCCGCCGGAGGCGATCGCCGAGGTCATCGCCTGGCTCGCCTCGCCCGAGGCGTGGACGGTCAACGGCGCGATCGTCCCGGTGCCCGGCAACGCCTGAGCGCCCCGGCGGGGCGTGGCACGCGGAAGCGGCGGCCCGGTGGGCCGCCGCTCCTCGGACGTGGTGGCTGTGCTGGCCCGCCCTCGCGGGCGGTGACCCCCCGCTGGCGGCCGGCCGTGCGGGTGGTCAAACGGGGCGGGTGGTCAGGCGTGCACGAGCTCCCCGTGGTGGTCGCAGTGGTCACCGTGCGGGTGGTGCAGGTGCCCGCCGACCAGGTAGTCGGTGTGGTCGCCGTGCGGCACCGGCTCGTGGCCGCAGTCGGGGCCGTGCACGTGCTCGGCGTCGAACTCGGCGCAGTCGTGGTCGGGGGTGCAGTCGGCCGGGAGGTCGTCGGACACCGGCAGGACGTGCTCGTCGACGTGGTCCTCGTGCGGACGGTGCAGATGGCCGTCGTGGAGGTAGTCGACGTGGTCCTCGTGCTGCACCTGCACGTGCCCGCAGTCGGGGCCATGCACGTGCTCGTGACCCGGGTGGGTGTGGTGGTCGTGGTGGGTCATGGTCGCTCGCCTCCTTGGCGGGTCGGTCGGTTGCGCGGGGTCGTGCGGGTGGTGCGGGGGTCGTGCGGGGGTCGGGCGGGGGTTGGTCAGAGCTCGTCGGCGTGGGTGACCGCGTTGTGGACGAGGTCGCGGACGTGGTCGTCGGCGAGGAAGTAGTGCAGGTGCTTGCCGTGCCGACGGCGCTCCACCAGCCCCGCGTCGCGCAGGACTCGCAGGCGCTGGCTGACGGTGCTCATGTTCGCGGCGGTCACCTCCGCGAGCTCGGTCACGCACCGCTCCCCCACGGTCAGCTCGACGAGCAGGCGCAGCCGCTCGGGGTCCCCGGCGGCGTGGAACAGGCGCGCGGCCCGCTGATAGGCGCTCGCCTCGGCCGCCACGGCGTGGGCGTCGCCGTGGACGTGCTCGTCAGGCAGGCCGTCGGTGGGGCTCACCGTGGGGCTCACCTCCTCGCGGCGCGCGCCAGTCACATCGACACTTCATCATCTGGTGAATCATTGTACTGATGGGTGGGCGGGGAGGGCAAGCCGTGGGGCGTGCTCCGCGCGCGGTTCGCGCGCGTGCCCGACCTCGCGCCCGGCTCGCGCGCGCCCGACCGCGCGCGTGCCCGACCCTCCCTCGTGCACCCAGTCGCCGCCCGTGCACCCAGTCGCCGCCCAGCGCGCGGACCGGGTGCAGATCGGCCTCCTGGTGGCGCGATTCGCACCCGCAACCCCGCGAGCGGCCAGACCGCGAGGCCGCTGTGCACCCAGTCGCCGTCCGACCCTCGGACTGGGTGCAGATCGACCTCCTGGTGGCGCGATTCGCACCCGGAACTCGGCGCCGGCTCGAACCGGGTGCACCAGGTCCTCCACACGGTCCGCTGTGCACCCAGTCGGCGTCCCGCGCGCGAACCGGGTGCACATCGGCCTCCTGGTGGCGTGATTTGCACCCGGAACACCGCCAGCGGCCAGGCCGCGAGGCCGCTGTGCACCCAGTCGCTATCCAGCGCGCCGACTGGGTGCAGATCGGCCTCCTGGTGGCGCGATTCGCACCCGGTCTCCGACCGGGACGGGAACTGGGTGCACGCGCGCGAACTGGGCGCACGCGCGCGAACTGGGCGCACGCGCGCG
>PUKE01000299.1 GCA_003550425.1 Nitriliruptoria bacterium | reverse complement strand
GTGCCGGACTTCCGCAGCGACGCTGGCCTGTGGCAGCGCTACGACCCGCTCGCCGACGCCTCGATCTCCGCGCTGCGCGCCCACCCAGAGCGCGTCTGGGCGCTGCTGTGGGAGCTCGACGCGATCATCGCCAGCGCCGAGCCCAACCCGGCCCACCGTGCCCTCGCCGCGCTGGAGGAGGGTGGTGCGCTCGCGGCGCTGCTGACCCAGAACCCCGATGGGCTGCACCAGCGAGCGGGCAGCGACGAGGTCGTGGAGCTTCACGGCACCGCCGAGACCCTGTCGTGCCTGGCGTGCGGGCGACGGCTGTCACGCGCCGAGGTCACGGCAGCACCGCCGTCGGTCCCCCGCTGCTCCTGCGGGGGCGTGGTGCGGCCCGACGTCACGCTGTTCGGCGAGGCCCTGCCGCCCACGGCACTGGCGGCCGGGGAGCGCTGGTGCGACCACGCGGCCGTGCTGTTGGTGATCGGCACGTCGGTGGAGGTCTCCCCCGTGGCCGACCTGCCCGATCGCGCCCGCCGCTCGGGGGCCGAGGTGTGGGAGCTCAACGTGCGGCCCGCCGAGCGGCTGCAGCCCGATCAGCGTCTCCTGGGCCGCGCGGAAGAGGTGCTGCCGGCCCTCGCGGAGCGGGTCGTGGGGCGCACCGCCCCGCGCTCGGCCTGAGCGACGGCGACGGGCGCGCCGACCCGAGTGGCGGGATCCTCGATCCCGCGCGCCTCTGCGGGATCCTCGATCCCGCGCGCGCCTACTGGCTCTCCGCCTGATCGTCGCCGGTGTTGCCCTCGGCGATCTCGGCGTGGATCTGGTCCATGTCCAGCTCGCGGATCTTGCCGAGCAGCTCGTCGAGCGCCTCGGCGGGCAGCACGCCTGGCTGGCTGAACAGCACGACCTTGTCGCGGATCGCGGTGAGCGTCGGGATGGACTGGATCCCGAACTCGGCGGCCAGCTGCTGCTCCTGCTCGGTGTCCACCTTCCCGAACAGCACGTCGGGGTGGCGCTCGCTGGCCTCCTCGTAGATGGGGGCGAACTGGTGGCAGGGACCGCACCACTCGGCCCAGAAGTCGAGCAGGACGATGTCGTGCTCCTCGAGCTGCTCGTTGAAGTCGTTGGCGGTCACGGTGACGGTTGCCATGTCGCTCTCTTCTCGACGCGGGTGATTGCGTGCGCCCCGCACAACGAGGCGAGGGACCACCCTATTCCTGGGCCTGACGACGGGCAGCGCGCGGCTCGACGCTCGGGTCTGCGGCGTCGCGGCGACTGGCGCCTCGCGTCCCCGACCGCACCAGGTCCTCCAGGCAACCGGCGACCCAGAGCCGATGGCCGCGGCGGCGCAGCCGGCGCCGCAGCTCGGCAGCCGCGTCGGGCTCCGGGACCCGCACGTGGCGCTGCCCGGCGCCCTGGCCGGCCGCGTGCCCGTCGGCGACGGCGACGTTGAGCAGCGCTGCGACGCGCACCGCTGACCGAAGGCCCGTGACCATCGAGCCATCGATCGCCTCGGGGAGCACCTCCCGATGCGTGCGCCGCAAGCCGAGAGGGCCACGGCCGAGATGCCACAGCACCGTGTGGCTGTGCACGTCCTGGCCCCCGGCCTCGACGGCATGGAGCACGACCGCCGGTCGGGTGCCTGCGTCGGGTGGATCCCCGGTGACCCGACCCCCGTGTCCTGCGACGCCCTCGGGGACGACGCCGACGCCAGTGAGTCCCGTGCCGGCGCCCGCGAATCCCGTGCCGGCGCTCTCGGGGCGCGGCGCACCCGCCGCGTCCTGGCCGAGGTCTCGCGCCACCTCCACCTCGGCGAGCAACAGCAGCCGATCGCACCCCATCGCCATGGTCAGCGCGAGCACGTCAGCCAGCACTGGGCGGCGCTTGGGAGCCGTGTCGTGCTCGAGCCCGATGAGGATCTGCGGCTCGTCGCTGGGCAGCGGCCCCCAGCCCAGGAGCGCCGGCGGCACCGCGCCCCGCTCGGCGAGCTCGCGATCCACCGCGGCGAGCAGCAGGGTCTCGGCCTGGAGCCATCTCGAGGTCATGGGACGCCCTCCTGACGCGCGGTGCCTGGGGACGTCCGAGCATGCAGGGACGGCGTGGCGCGTGGTCGTCGCAGCGTCCCAGGGCTGTGGACGAACCGCGGCCACCGGCCTCGACCGGCGCCGGCGGCCCGCGTCGTCAGCGGCGCCCGCCGGTGTCGCCGTGCCCCGGCCGCGGCCGCGCGTCCAGGTCGGCGAGTGCGTGCGCGCTGGGCTCCCAGGGGTGGGCGAGGCTCGCGGCGACCGCGACCGCGAGGTCCACCTCGGCCAGCAGCGCCACCAGGCGCAGGCCCAGGTCGATGCCGCAGGTCAGCGCGCCAGCCGTCAGCACGGCGCCCGCGTCGACCACGCGCGCGTCCGACCGCACCGACCCGACGTCGTCGCGGGCAGCCAGCGCGGCACGATCCTCATGGTGGGTGGTCGCGGCCCGTCCGCGCAACAGCCCCGCCTCGGCCAGCAGGAACGCGCCGGTGCACACCGAGGCGGTCCGCTCGCTGCGGGCGGCGAGCCGGCCGATCAGCGCCGTGAGCGCCCCGTCGGCGAGCGCCTCCTGGATCGCGACCGCCCCGGGCACGATCAGCGCGGCGAGCTTGGGCAGCGCATCGGCGCGCTGGTGGGGCACCAGGCCGAGCCCGCCCAGGGCCGAGACCGGCTCGCCATCCGCGGTCACGACGACGGGCGCGAACGGCGCGGCCTTGCCTCCTCGCGCGGCGAGGCGGTTCGCGGTGACGAGCACGTCGAACGGGCCGCCGAGGTCGAGCAGGTCACAGCCGGGGTAGGCCAGCAGGGCGACGGGAGCGGGAGCGGGTGACATGGGCGCTAGGGCCCGTCGCTGCCGTCGCCGAGCAGCCGCGCGTGGACGACCCCGAGGCAGGCGTCCATGACCACCGTCATCGCGGCGTCGGCACCGATGCGAGCCACCTCGGGGTGCGCGATGCCCTGCTGCAGCCACAGCGCCGGCGCCCCGATCGCCGCGGCCTGCCGGGCGATCTCCGGGGTCTCGTCGGCGGGGCGGAACACGTTGACCAGGTCGACCGGCTCGGACAGGTCCGCGAGCGTGGCCACTGCCGCGCGTCCGAGGACCTCGGCCCCGTCGGGGCGCACCGGGAGCACGTCGTAGCCCTGGCGCTGCAGGTAGGCGGGGATGCGGTGGGAGGGCTTGGCGGGACTGGTGGAGGCACCGACGACCGCGATGCGCTGGCTGCGACGCAACAGCGCCGACAGCTCCTCTGGCGGGGGGGTTGCAACGCTCACCGGAGGCGCTCCTTCCTCACGTCGACCCGTTGCCTGAAATCTATGCGTGTGTTGCATGGGTTCAGGCAGCCTCGCCTTGCGGCGAGGCGGTCCCCGTCTTGCCCAGCTCGGGCTGGTGCAGGGTTGACGCTTCACGGCCACCTGCGTCGCCCGCGTGCGCGGGGTCGGTCTCATGGTCGGCTCCACGTCCTGCCACCGGGCCACTCCCGGCCGGCCTCATCTTCGGGTCTCGCGTGAGGCGCGCGAGGTTGACCGCAGCGTTGCGGTCACGGTCCAGGGTCAGGCCGCAGCCGTCGCAGTGGTAGGTGCGCTCGGCGAGTGACAGGCGTGGCTTTTGCCTGCCGCAGCCCGAGCACGTCTTCGAGCTTGGATGCCAGCGGTCGGCGACGGTCAGGTCGGCGCCGTACCAGCGGGTCTTGTAGGCGAGCTGGCGGTGCACTTCGGCGAGGGCGGCGTCAGCGAGCGCCCGGTTGGAGGCTCGGCCACCGTTGCCGGCGCCCGGCTTGCGCGCGCCCATCCCCGCGACATTGAGGTCTTCGATGACGAGGTGGTCGCAGCCGTGGGCGAGCGCGGTGGTCACCTTGGCGATGGTGTCACGACGCATGTTGGCGGCCCGCGCGTGGACCCGGCCGATGCGCCGGGTAGTGCGCTGCTGCCGGTTCGAGCCGCGCTGCTGGCGGGCGCGTCGGCGCTGCAACCGCCGCAACCGCGCCTGCGCGTGCCCAAGGCTGCGTGGGGCAGGCACGCGCAGCACCTCGCGCCCGTCTGCGGTGGCAGCGACAATGAGGTCGCGGGCGCCCACATCCACCCCCACCGGCTGCCATTCGGGGGCGAGCCGGCGGGCGTGCGCAGGCCTCGCCTCCTTCCCGACAGCGCGCTGCACCTCGACGGTGAAGGCGACGTGCCAGCGGCCCGCGGCGTCCTGGCGCACAGTGGCCGCGAGGATGCGGGCGGTGCCCGCCTCCACGCGGCGCGCGAGCTTGCGGGTCGACTCGTGGGTCCGCACCCGCCCGATGCGCGGGAGGGTCACGTGGCGACGGTCGGACTCGACGCGGATCGCGCCGGTGGTGAACCGCACGCCCATCCGGTGGCGGCGCTTGCGGAACCGCGGGAACCGGCCCCGCCCGGATCGCCAGCTCTTCAATGCGCGGGCGAGCCCGTCCAAGCCAGAGCTGTACGCCTCCTTGCTGTTCACCGGCCACCACGGCTCCCCCGACACGGGGTTGACCGCCCACTGGTGCTTGCGCCGGTTCCAGTGGCGTCGGAGCGCTGCCAGCGACCAGCCGTCCAGCACGGTCGGCTCGCCAGCGTGATAGCGGTCGATGTCGGCCTTCACCTCGGCGAGCAGCCGATTGAACGCGAACCGAGCCGCCCCCTCATGCGACGCGAGCATCCGCCGTTGACGGGCAGTGGGGTCGAGCGCGAACCGGTACGCCTGCACCACCAGCGCACCAGCCCCACTCGAACTCATGTACCCATGGTACCAACAGTCGCCGACAGTCACCGTCGAACGCCCACACAACACGCAGCAGCTTCCAGCCCTCGCCCACGCCGGACCGGCGCAGCGCACGGGCGACGGTCATGCTGTCGGATCGCCCGACGCCACGCACATCGGGACCCTCGGGGGTCAAGTGCCGCGGCCGGCTGCCGACGGGCACGATGAGAGCCACGGTTCGACCGTCGAGGCCTGCATGACGCTGCGCCCCCTGCTCGTGACCGCCGTCGTCTGCGTCGCTGCGCTGGGCTGGGCGACGCTGGCCCCCTCCGTCCCCGCCGCCGGCGACGAGGACGAGGACCGGGACGCCCACCACTACCGCGACGTGGTCGAGCTGACCTTCCCGACCCACGGGGACCTGGCACGCCCGCTGGACGCCAGCGGCCTGGGCTTCATCGACGACTACGCCCACGCGCGCGGCAACGACTGCG
>PUKE01000150.1 GCA_003550425.1 Nitriliruptoria bacterium | reverse complement strand
TGATCGCGTGCGCGCGCTCGGGGTCGACGTCGGCGAGCGCCGCGTGGGCGTCGCGGTGAGCGACGCGACCGGCACCATCGCCTCGCCCCGCGACACCGTGGAGGGCAACGAGGACCCCGGCGTGGTCGCCGACCGGCTCGCCGTCGTCGCCGCCGAGGAGGGCGTCGAGGTGGTGGTGGTCGGCCTGCCGCTCGGCCTCGCCGGGCACGACACCCGCTCCACCGAGCGTGCCCGCGAGGTCGCCGACGCCCTGCGCGCCCGGGACCTCGCGGTCGAGCTGTGCGACGAGCGGCTCACCTCCGCCCAGGCCGAGCGCACGCTCCTGGAGGCCGGTCGCAGCCGCAAGCGCCGACGGCACGAGCGCGATCGGGTCGCCGCGACGCTCATCCTGCAGGGCTGGCTCGACGCGCGGCCGGCGGCGCGCCCAGAGGACCCCGTCGACGCGGAGGACGCGGACGCGCCATGAGCCTCTCGCGCAGCTCCAAGGCGTTCCTGGTGGTGCTGGTGGTGCTCGCCATCGTGGTGGCCGCTGGCGTGTGGTGGCTGCTGCAGGACACCCAGACCACCTTCGGCGACGAGGGCGAGGCCGTCACGGTGACCATCCCCGAGGGCGCGAGCACCGCCGAGATCGCCGAGCTGCTCGCCGACGAGGGCGTGGTCGGCTCGGCGATGGCCTTCCAGGTGGCCGCCCGGTTCGACGACCGCTCAGCCAACCTCCAGCCCGGCGAGCACGAGCTGCGCGAGGGCATGGGCTCGCGCGAGGTCATCGCCGCCCTGCAGCGCGAGCCCGAGCCCCCGACCCAGCGCGTGACCATCCCCGAGGGGCTCACGGTCGACCAGACCCTCGAGCGCCTCGGCGACCGCACCGACCACGACGCGCAGGACTTCGCTGAGGCCCTCGACGCGCTCGAGGTGCCCGACGTGGTGCCCGTCGACGACCTCCCCGAGGGTGCCCAGCCCTTCGAGGGCCTGCTGTGGCCCGACACCTACGAGGTCTTCGACGACGAGTCGCCCGAGGAGATCCTGCAGCGCCTCGTGCGCACCGCGCAGTCGCGGCTGGACGAGGTGGAGCCGCCCGAGGAGGGCCCGCTGGCCGACCTCGACGACTACGAGCTGCTGATCGTCGCCTCGCTGATCGAGCGGGAGGTGCGCCTGGAGGAGGAGCGGCCGCTGGTGGCCTCGGTGATCGCCAACCGGCTCGCCGACGGGATGCGCCTGAAGATCGACGCCACCGTCCAGTACGCCCGCGGCGAGCACACCGAGCGGGTGCTGTTCGAGGACCTCGAGGTCGACTCGGCCTGGAACACCTATCAGCGCGACGGCCTGCCGCCCACGCCGATCGCCGGCCCGGGCAACGCCTCGCTGCGCGCCGCGGCCGACCCCGCCGACACCGAGTACCGGTTCTACGTCGTCGACGACCTCGAGACCGGCGCGCACGCCTTCGCCGAGACGCTGGAGGAGCACCAGCGCAACGTCGCGGCCTACCGCGAGCTGCTCGAGCAGGCCGGCGAGGATACCGACGAGGCCCGCCGCGAGGAGGAGGCCGCCGAGGAGGTCCCCGGCTCATGACCGGGCGTGCCAGCACCCGCCTGCTCGCGCTGCTCGGCCATCCGGTGGACCACAGCGCCTCCCCGGCGCTGCATCACGCGGCCTGCGAGGCCACCGGGATCGACGCCACCTACCTCGCCTTCGACGTGGCCCCGTCGCGGCTGGCCGCCGCCGTCGAGGGACTGCGGGCGCTCGGCGCGCTGGGCGCCAACGTCACCGTGCCCCACAAGCAGGCGGTGCTCGACCTCGTCGACGCCGTCACCGACGAGGCCCACGCCGTGGGCGCGGCCAACACGCTGTGCTGGGACGATGGCCGGCTGCTGGCCGACAACACCGACGCGACCGGCCTGCTGGAGGTGCTCACCGACGACCTCGGGCTGCAGGCGCAGACCGCGGTCGAGGTCGTCGGCGCAGGCGGTGCCGCCCGCGCCGCCGCGGTGGCGCTGGGACGCCTGGGTGCCCGGGTGCGGGTGTGGGCGCGTCGCCGGGAGCGGGCCGAGGAGGTGCAGGCGCTCGCCCTCGCCCACGGCGCGCAGGCGCTGGAGGCGCGCGAGCGCCCCGAGGTGGTCGTCAACGCCACGCCGCTGGGCCTGGCCGACGAGCCCCTGCCCGAGCCCTTCATGGCGCTGACGCCCGACCAGACCGCCCTCGACCTGGTGTACCGCCCCGAGCCGACGCCGTTCCTGCGCGCCGCCGCGCGTGCCGGCGCCCGCACCGCCGACGGGCGCGGCATGCTGCTCGCCCAGGCCGCGCACGCCTTCGAGCGCTGGACCGGGCTCGCCCCGCCGCGCCCGGTGCTCGCTGCCGCGCTCGCTCGCGCCCTCGACGGCCCCGGCGGCTGACCGCCTCGCGCGCCGCGCTCGCCTCGCCGCGCGGATTCGCCTCGCGGCGTCGCGCCACGGATTCGCCTCGCGGCATCGCGCTCAAGTCGCGGCCCGACGCGCCGAGGGGGACGGGCAGGACGGGACCTCCCGTGCTCGGTGAGCACCCGACGCCCGCGGCGAGAGGCGAGCGATGCTCGAAGGCAGCCTCGACGAGTTCGCCTTGTCGGAGGTGCTGCAGCTGTTGGCCGGGTCCGGCCGGAGCGGGGTGCTGGTCGTCGAGGCCGAGGACCTCACCGGGCACGTCCACGTCCGCGACGGGGCGATCACCACCGCGAGCACCAGCGCGCCGGGCGATGCGCTCGGCGCGGCGCTGCTGGCTGCCGGCCTGGTGCATCACGCCACCGTCGAGGCGGCGATCGCCGCCCGCGACGACCACGGGGGCGTGGCGGCGGCGATCGAGGCGATCGCCGGGCTCGACCCCGAGCGCGTGCGCGCCGTCGAGCGCGAGCGCATCCACACCGCGGTCTTCGCGCTGCTGCGTCGTCGCGGCGCCCGCTTCCGCTTCGCGGCGCGCACCCCGCCCCAGGACCCGGTCGGTGAGCCGCTGCCCATCGACGAGGCCGTGGCCGAGGCCCTGCGTCGCCTCGCCCACTGGCATGACCTGCGCGAGCGCGTGCCGCTGCACGAGGCCGTCGTGGCGCTCGCGCCGCGACCGCCGGGAGAGGGCGACGTGGTCGTGCCGCGCGAGGCCTGGCCGCTGCTCGCCCACGTCGACGGGCGTCGCAGCGTCGATGACCTCGTCGCCCTGACCGGGATGGGGGAGTGGTCGACCGTGCGTGGGCTCGCCGATCTGGTCGACCGAGGGCTGGTGGTCGTGGGCGCGCCGCACGCCGACGAGCGCCTGCGCCGTGCGCGGACCGTGGCGCGCCGCGAGCGCGGTGCCGCCGCCGAGGCCGGGCACGTGCCGGCCACCCTGCACCGCGAGGTCGAGCTCGACGCCGACGGCCAGCGCGCCGCGCGGGGCGAGTAGCGCGCCGATGGCCGAGCCCGCCGCGCGCACCAGCTGGAGCCTCCTCGGGTCGCGTGGATCCCCGTCGGATCGACGCTCAAGTGACCCCCCTGGTCGGCCGACGGGGACGCGGACCCATGACCTCTCGGGGGCCAGTGTGAGGAACCCGCAGCAGCAGCTCGGCGACCTGCTCCTGGAGCAGGGGCTCATCGACCGTGCCCAGCTCGATGAGGCCCTGGAGCAGCAGCGCCTCGAGGGCGGCAACCTCGGGCGCATCCTCGTCGAGCGCGGCGTGATCACCGAGCACGCGCTCGTCGCCGCGCTGGCCAAGCGGCTCGGGATGGACTTCGCCGACCTGAGCCAGCAGATGGTCGACCCGAGCGTGGTCACGATGATCCCCGAGGCGCTCGCGCGTCGGCACCGGGCCGTGCCGATCGGGGTGAGCGACGACGGCGACCTGGTCGTGGCGATGAGCGACCCGTCGAACATCGTCGCGCTCGACGATCTGCGCACCGTCACCGACCGCTCGCTGAAGCCGGTGGTGGCCACGCGCAGCGACGTCGAGGACACGATCGACCGCTACCTGTCGGCCGACAGCGACCTCGAGCAGCTCCAGCCCGACGAGCCCGACGACACCGACGAGGAGCTCGAGGAGCTCGCCGACGCCGCCGACGACGCGCCGATCGTCCGGTTCTGCAATCAGCTGATCTCGCGCGCGGTGCGCGATCGCGCCAGTGACATCCACGTCGAGCCGCAGGAGCGACAGACGCGCGTGCGCCTGCGCGTCGACGGGGTGCTCCACGAGGTGCAGACCCAGCCCAGGAAGGTCCACAACGCGCTGACGAGCCGGCTGAAGATCATGGCCGAGCTCGACATCGCCGAGAAGCGCATCCCCCAGGACGGGCGCATCAGCGGCAAGTTCGGGGGGCGCGCCGTCGACCTTCGCGTGTCGACGCTGCCGACGGTGTTCGGCGAGAAGGTCGTGATGCGCATCCTCGACAAGAGCTCGGTGCTGCTCGACCTCGCCGACCTCGGCTTCCGCGATGTCAACTTCCAGCGGTTCAAGGCCAGCTACACCAAGCCCTACGGGATGATCCTGGTGACCGGGCCGACCGGCTCGGGCAAGTCCACGACCCTGTACGCGACGCTGAACGCGATCAACTCGCCGACGGTGAACATCGTGACGGTCGAGGACCCGGTCGAGTATCGCTTGGCCGGCATCTCGCAGGTCCACGTCCATCAGAAGGCCGGCCTGACGTTCCCCAACGCCCTGCGGTCGATCCTGCGCCAGGACCCCGACGTGGTGCTCGTCGGGGAGATGCGCGACCGCGAGACCGCCGCGATCGGCATGGAGGCCGCGCTGACCGGCCACCTGGTCCTGTCGACGCTGCACACCAACGACGCGCCCAGCGCCGTCACGCGCCTGATCGAGATGGGCATCGAGCCGTTCCTGGTGTCCAGCTCGGTGGACTGCGTGCTCGCCCAGCGGCTGCTGCGGCGCCTGTGCGCCTACTGCAAGCAGCCCTACACGCCCTCGACCGACGAGCTCGAGTCCGCCGGCTTCGCCGGCGACAAGGTCGGCGACGACAAGCCGAACCTCTACCGCGCGGTCGGCTGCCCCTCGTGCGCGCACACCGGGTATCGGGGCCGCACCGCGGTGCACGAGGTCATGACCGTCACCGAGGAGATCCAGCGCCTCATCGCCGAGCGCGCCACCGCTGAGGACATCGAGAAGTTCGCGCGCGCCCAGCAGATGGAGTCGCTGCGCGAGGACGGCCTCGTCAAGGCGCTGCAGGGCACCACGACCCTCGAGGAGGTCGCGCGGGTCGTGGTGTGAGCGTC
>PUKE01000045.1 GCA_003550425.1 Nitriliruptoria bacterium | reverse complement strand
CGACGGTGGTCCGCCGCGCGCACCAGGGCCTCGCGGTGCTGGGCGCCCGCATCGGCGGCGCGCTTGCGCAGCCGCCCGCGCAGGACGTCGCCGTCGATGCGGGCGTAGCCCCGGGACAGGACCCTGACCTGCCCGGCCGGCCGCACCAGCGCCTGGGGCCACCAGGCCTCGAGGTCCCCGGGGTCCAGGTGCGCCGCGGCCTCGTCGGCCCACACCCCGTAGGTGCCCGCCCAGCGGTCCTCATGGGGGGCGATGGCCGCGGTGCGCAGCCCCGTCTCGGCGATCTCGGCGGCCGCGACCGCCCCGGCGGGGCCCCCGCCGATGACGGCGACGTCGTGATCGGGTCTGGCCTGCTGCACGCGCTGCTCCCGTTCAGGTGGTCCGATTCAGGTGGTCCGATTCAGGTGGTCCGGTCGGCACGATCCTGCGGTCGGCGTCCTGCGAGGGGGCATGCCCCGCCGCGACCCCGGCGACACCACGCAGTCGGCGACGATCCCCGATCGTGCGCCTCGCGCGCGGCCCTGCACACGCTAGGGTGCCCTCGCCGTGTTCAGCACCGACGCGCTCCTCGACCTGGCCCAGCAGCTGGCCGCACCCCAGGACCTGCTCGCGCGGACGCTGCTGTCGGTGCTCGTGGTCCTCGCCCTGGTGCTGGCCCGCTGGATCACCGTGCGGATCGTGGACCGCCGGGTCGAGGACCAGGCGCTGCGCTACCGCCTGGCCAAGATCTCCAGCTACGTGGTGCTGGTCCTCGGGGTGCTCGTCCTCGGTCGCGTGTGGATCACGGGGATCGACACGTTCATCACGATCCTGGGCCTGGTGGCCGCGGGCCTGGTGGTGGCCAACACCGACGTCATCCGCAACCTCGCGGGCGGCCTCTACATCGCGGTGCGCCATCCGCTGCGCGTGGGCGACCGCGTGGAGATCGACGGGCAGGCCGGCGACGTGGTAGGCATCGGCACGCTGGGCTTCAACCTCCTGGAGATCCAGGGCTGGGTGGACGCCGACCAGTCCACCGGGCGCGTGCTGCACGTCCCCAACGGCCTGCTGCTCACCCGTCCCCTGGCCAACTTCGGCGCGGGCTTCCGCTGGATCTGGCACGAGGTCGTGGTGCCGCTGACGTTCGACAGCGACGTGGAGCGCGCCCGCCGCATCCTCGCCGACGCGCTGGAGCGCCACGCCCCGGCGCTGGAGGGCGAGGACCCCACGCGAGAGCGAGAGCTGCTCATCCGCTACACCCGCCTGGGACCGGCCACCTACGTCAGCGCCGACGAGCGGGGCGTGCGCCTGGCCGGGCGCCTGCGGGTCGACATCCGGGAGCGGCGCCGCGTCGACTCGGCGATCTGGGCCGACCTGCTGCCGCGCCTGGCGGCCGAGCCCGACGTCACCCTGACCTACGTGGCGGTGCGCACCGAGGTCGCTGGCGGGCTGCGCGTGGCCGACGACGCCCCCGCACCCGGGCCGGGGCCCGCCCGAGGCTCGGGCCATGACGGCGTCGGCTAGCCTCGGCAGCACGCGCCGGGCACTCGTCGACCCGCCCGGGCGCCCCATCCCCATGAGCCACGACCCTCGCGCGCTGCCCCCCGTCCGCGCCGCCCTGGACGCCCTCGCCGAGCGCGACGCGGTGCGTCGCCTCCACGAGCGCGACACGAGCGTGTTCTCGGCCGACCCGACCGTGCAGGACGCCGTCGGCGACCGCCTCGGCTGGCTGGACTGCGTGCCGCCGCCCCCCGAGTGGCTGCCGCGCCTGCGCGCGCTCGCCGACGACGTCGCCGACGCGCCGCTCGACGAGGTGATCCTGCTGGGGATGGGCGGCTCGAGCCTGGCTCCCGAGGTGTTGGCCCGCGTGCTGGGACCGGGGCCCCGAGGGCTGCCGCTGACGGTCTGCGACTCCACCCACCCGGAGGCGGCCGCCGCCCTGGACCGGGACCTGTCGCGCGCGCTGGTGATCGTGGCGAGCAAGTCCGGCACCACCGCCGAGACCGCCGCCCTGGGCGCGCTGGCCGCCGAGCGCGTGCCCGACCCCTCGCATCTCGTGGCCATCACCGACCCGGGCACGGTGCTGGCCGCGCAGGCGCGCGACGAGGGCTGGCGCGAGGTGTTCCTGAACCCGGCCGACATCGGCGGGCGCTTCGCGGCGCTGTCGCTGGTGGGCATGGTGCCCGCGGCGCTGCTCGATGCCGGTCCTGAGACGCTGTGGACCTCCGCGGGCCGGCTGGCGCAGGCCTCCGCCCCGGGCCGCGAGCTCCCCGAGGACCCCTCCGCCGTCCTGGGCGCCTTCATGGCCGGCCTCGCCCGGGAGGGCCGCGACAAGCTGACGCTGCTCACCCACCCGCGGCTGGCCTCGCTGGGCGACTGGGTCGAGCAGCTGGTCGCCGAGTCGACCGGCAAGCACGGGCAGGGCGTGGTCCCGGTGGTGGGCGAGCCCGTCGGCCCGCCGGAGGCCTACGGCGCCGACCGGGCGGTGGTCGAGGTCCGCCTCGGCGGCGAGCCGGTCGAGGGCGTGGCGGCGCTGGCCGAGGCCGGCATCCCCGTCCTGACCGTGGACGTCGCGGGCACCGACGAGCTCGGTGCGGCGTTCCTGCAGTGGGAGCTCGCGACCGCCTACGCCGGCATGCTGCTGGAGGTCAACCCCTTCGACGAGCCCGACGTCAACGCCAGCAAGGCCAACACCAAGGCGCTGCTGGCCGAGCTGTCCACCCCCGAGGCGATCGGCGAGCCCGAGGACGTCGACCCCACCGAGGCCCTGGCCTCGCTGCGCCCCGGCGACTACCTCGCGCTGCAGGCCTACCTGCCCCAGGACGAGGCGACGGTGGCGGCGCTGACCGACCTGCGCGCCGCGCTCCGCGACCAGCTGGGGGTGGCCACCACGCTCGGCTTCGGTCCCCGGTTCCTGCACTCCACGGGGCAGCTGCACAAGGGCGGGCCGAGCACGGTGGTGGTGCTGCGCCTGGCCGACGCCCCCACGGGCGGGCCCCCGATCCCCGGCCAGGCCTACGACTTCGCGACCCTCGTGCGCGCCCAGGCGGCGGGCGACCTCCAGGCCCTGCGCGATCGCGGGCGCCGCGTCGCGCCGGTGCGCGCCGACGACCTCGAGGCGGCCTGCCAGCGCATCCGCGCGGCCCTCGCGGCGGTCGATCCACCGCCCCACGACGCGGCCGACACGCCCTAGGCGGCGCTCGACCACCGGGAGGTTGACACGGCCCCTCCCGGCCCATCATGGCTGACCCCACCCCAGGTGGGGTGGCCTCGTGCTAGGCTGGCCCCATGTCCAGCAGCCACACGCGACAGGTGAGCAACCGGCTGCGCACCGCGCGCGGCCACCTCGACGCGGTGATCCGCATGGTCGAGGACGAGGCCTACTGCCCCGACATCCTCAAGCAGATGACCGCCGTGCAGGGCCTGCTCGAGGGGTCGGGCCGCATGGTGTTCCGCAACCACCTCGAGACCTGCGTGGCCAAGGCCATGCAGGAGGGTCGCACCGAGGAGATCGTCGACGAGCTCATGGAGACCCTCAAGTTCGACAAGCGGCTGCTGCGACCCACCCCGGAGGAGACGACCAAGGGAGGAGCCACGATGGCGGTCGAGACCATCCACGTGCCCGAGATCCACTGCGGCCACTGCAAGGCCTCGATCGAGGGCGCGCTGCAGCCGCTGGACGGCGTCGCCAGCGCCACGGTCGACGTCGACGCCCGGCTGGTCACCGTCGACTACGACACCGACCGGCTGGACCGCAGCGACCTCGTGCGCGAGATCGAGGACCAGGGCTACGAGGTGCCCGCCTAGCCACCCCCGCTCGCCGACCGCCTCGCCGGCTGGAGGCTCCATGACGGCAGATCCCAAGCAGCACGAGCACGACACCGACGCGCCACGCACCGCCCAGGGCGGCGAGCTGGACCTGAGCGTGGACGGCATGACGTGCGGCTCCTGCTCGGCGCGCGTGCAGCGCATCCTCGAGCGCCAGGAGGGCGTGGCGCGCGCCGACGTCAACTTCGCGACCGGCCGCGCCCACGTGCAGATCGACGACGGGGCCGAGCTCGACCTCGACCGGATCTCGGCGGCGATCGACAAGATCGGCTACGAGGTCACCGGCGCCACCCGGCCCGGTGAGGAGCCCGAGGAGCCGCACGACCCCGGCGAGGCCCACGCGGCCGACGAGCGCCGCTGGTTCTGGCGGGCGATGCTCGCGCTGCCCCCGGCGCTGGTCGTGACGTGGATCTCGATGGTCCACACCGGCATGCTCACCGGCGTCGAGGAGGGCTTCGAGCCCTGGGAGCGGTGGACCGTCTTCCTGCTGACGCTGCCGGTGCAGTTCGTGGTCGGCTGGCCGTTCCTGGTCGAGGCGGCCCGTCGTGCCGTCCGCGTGACGGCGAACATGGACACGCTGATCTCGATCGGCACGCTCGCGGCGTTCACCTACTCGACGGTGGAGTTCGTGCGCGGCGGCGACGACCTCTACTTCGAGGTCGCCGCGGTGATCATCGCCTTCCTCGCCCTTGGCCGCTACTTCGAGGCCCGCGCCAAGGGGCGTGCCGGCAGCGCCCTGCGAGCCCTGCTCGAGCTCGGGGCCAAGGACGCCCGCCGCGTCGACCCCGACAGCGGCGACGAGGAGCTCGTGCCTGTGGCCGACGTCGCCGTCGGCGACCTGCTCAAGGTGCGCCCGGGCGAGAAGGTCCCAACCGACGGCGAGGTCGTGGCCGGCGAGTCCGCCGTCGACGAGTCGATGCTGACCGGCGAGTCGGTGCCGGTGGACAAGGTCCCCGGCGATCGCGTCGCGGGCGCCACGGTCAACAGCGCCGGCGCGCTGACGGTGCGCGCCACGGCGGTGGGCAGCGACACCGCGCTGAACCAGATCGTGCGCCAGGTCGAGCAGGCCCAGGCCGGCAAGGCCGAGGTGCAGCGGCTGGCCGACCGCGTCTCGGCGGTGTTCGTGCCGGCGGTGCTGGTCATCGCCGCGGCGACGTTCGCCACCTGGGCGTTCGCCATCGGCGCGCCGGTGCAGGGGCTGACCGCCGCGGTGGCCGTGCTGATCATCGCCTGCCCGTGCGCGCTCGGGCTGGCCACCCCCACCGGCATCATGGTCGGCACCGGCCGCGGCGCCGAGCTCGGCGTGCTCATCAAGCAGATCGACGTGCTCGAGCGCAGCCGTCAGGCCACCACCGTGGTGTTCGACAAGACCGGCACGCTCACGCGCGGCGAGATGCAGGTCACCGAGGTGGCCACCGACGG
>PUKE01000305.1 GCA_003550425.1 Nitriliruptoria bacterium | reverse complement strand
GCGAGGCCGGCAGCATCCAGGCGGGCGACACGGTGGTCTCGGCGGCCTTCGGGGCCGAGGAGGCCGCGGCCGGCGATGGCCTCGACGAGGACGAGGCCGTCCTGCTCGGCTATCTCCTCGCCGAGGGGTCGCCCGTGGCGGGCGGCGCGCCGGGGCGCGCCGGCCACGAGCCCGAGGTCAGCGACGAGCTGGCCCGGCTGGCGCAGGCCCTCCTGCCCGAGGTGGAGGTGCGCGGTGGCAACCACGCCGACGGGGTCGCGGTGGGGTCGAGGGCCCGCGACGCGCTGGTGCAGCGCTACGGCGTGGACCTGTGCGCGGCCGCGGGGCGCGAGGTGCCCCACGTCGTGCGCACCGCCGGCGCCAAGGCCCAGCGCGCCTTCCTCTCGGCGCTGCTCGAGGTCGACGGGTGGGCCGACCCCGCGTCGACGGTCGGCTACGCCAGCGCGTCGCCGACGCTGGCCCGCCAGGTGCAGCTGCTGCTGCTGGGCCTTGGCATCCCGGCCTCGCTGGCGCACGGCTGGAGCGCCGCGCGCGAGCGCCACGAGTGGACGGTGACGCTCGCGCCCGAGGGCCTCGCGCCCTTCGCGGTCGACGTCGGCGCCCGGTCGGCGGGTCGCCGCGCCCAGGTCGAGGCGCTGCGCGCCGACGCCGGCGGCCTCCAGGGGGACCGCTATCTCCTCGAGCGCGTCGCGGCCGTCGAGGACGCCGGGGAGCAGCCCACCTTCGACCTGATGTTGCCCGAGACGCACAGCTTCCTGGCCAACGGCGTGCTGTCGCACAACACCACCGTGGCGCTGCACGTGGTCGCCGAGGCGCAGCGCGCCGGAGGGATCGCGGCGTTCATCGACGCCGAGCACGCGCTGGATCCCAACTACGCCAAGGCGCTGGGCGTGGACACCGAGGAGCTGCTGATCAGCCAGCCCGACAACGGCGAGCAGGCGCTGGAGATCGCCGACATGCTGGTGCGCTCCGGCGCGGTCGACGTGATCGTCGTCGACTCCGTCGCCGCGCTGACCCCTCGCGCGGAGATCGAGGGGGAGATGGGCGACAGCCACGTCGGCCTGCAGGCCCGGCTCATGAGCCAGGCCCTGCGCAAGCTCGCGGGCACGCTGAGCCGCTCGGGGACCTCGGCGGTCTTCATCAACCAGCTGCGCGAGAAGGTCGGCGTGATGTTCGGCAGCCCCGAGACCACCCCTGGTGGTCGGGCGCTGAAGTTCTACTCGTCGGTGCGCATCGACGTGCGGCGCATCGAGTCGCTGAAGGACGGCAACACCGCGGTCGGCAACCGCGTGCGCGCCAAGATCGTCAAGAACAAGGTGTCGGCGCCCTTCCGCCAGGCCGAGTTCGACATCGCGTTCGGGGAGGGCATCTCCAAGGAGGGCTCCCTGCTCGACCTCGGCGTGGACGAGGGGATCGTCAAGAAGGCGGGTGCCTGGTTCACCTATGAGGGCGAGCAGCTCGGCCAGGGGCGCGAGAACGCCAAGCGCTTCCTCAAGGAGCACACCGACGTGGCCGAGGCCATCCGTGACAAGCTGCACGAGCGGCTGGGCCTGACCGCGGCCACCGAGGACGCCGAGGAGGCCGACGGCGCCGCGGGCGCTGCTGCCGGCGCGGACGGCGCCGAGGCCGGCACTGCCGCTTCGGCCAAGAGCGGTGGCAGCACGGCCAAGGGCGGCGCGGCCAAGGGCGGCGCGGCCAAGAGCGGCGCGAGCAAGAGCGGTGCGAAGAGCCGCGGCTCGGGCGACAAGGCCGCCGACAAGCGATCAGGGACGAGCGGGTCCGGGGAGGGCGAGACGCTCGTATGAGCGACCCGGGTCGACGCGCCGCCGCCGAGGCGGCGCTGCGGGCCGCCGAGGCCGCGACGCAGGGGCGGCCCCCGGACGCGGACCACCAGGAGCCTGGTGAGCCCCAGGAGTCCCGCAAGGCTCCCCCGGCCGATGCCGCGGCCGGGGGAGACGACCCGGTCGCCAAGGCGCTGGCCTTCGTGCTGCGCAGCACCCGCCAACGGCCGCAGTCCGAGGCGGAGGTCGCCAAGAAGCTCCGCGACCGCGAGTGGGGCGCGGACGTGATCGACGCGGCGCTCGCGCGGGCGCGCGACCTCGGCGCGGTCGACGACGGCGCCCTGGCGCGTGCCTGGGTCGAGGACCGGGGCCGGCGTCGTGGGTTCGGCGCGGCGCGGCTGCGCGAGGAGCTGCGGCGCCGCGGGATCAGCGACGCCGACGTCGACGCGGCGCTGGCCTCGCTCGCCGACCGCGACGATCACAGCGTGGCGGTCGACCTGGCACGACGCCGGCATCGTCAGCTGCCGGGCGGGCTGGACACGACGACGGTCGTGCGGCGCCTGGCCGGCTACCTGGTGCGGCGGGGCCATCCCCGTGGGCTCGCCGAGCGGGCCGCACGGGAGGCGGTGGGCCTGATCGAGGAGCGCGACTGACCCGTCCCTCGCGCGCGAGGGCCCCGTTGCTCGGCTGCGCCGCTGCTCGGCCGCGCCGCTGCTCGGCCGCGCCGCCGGTTGGCCTCGTGGCCGCCGCGCTTTCAGGACGACCGTGGCGCGCGGTACGCTCCGCCTGCTGCCCGGCGCAGGCCGAGGGCGCCGGCCGCGCAGCCGACCGTGAAGCGAGCCGTCCGGGGGACCGAGCGACGATGACGCTGCTGCAGGCCTGGCTGTTCGTGGGGCTGCCGTCGCTGGTGCTAGGCCTGGCCATGTTCGTGGGCCGCTCCCGGTGGCGCCCGCTCGTCGGCTACGCCATCCTGCTGCTGGGCTTCGTGACCATGGCGCTGCTCGACGGCGTGTCGGCCGCGATCATCGGCGTGATCCTGGTCCTGCTCTACGCCTCGGGCCGCGGCGGGCGCGGCGAGGAGCGCGTCGATCCCCTGACCGACACCGGCGTCGACGCCGCCGAGCGCGCCGAGCGCCAGGCCGCCGAGGAGGACCCGCTGCAGCCCCGCTGACGCCCGGCGCGGTGCCGCGGCCGGGCCGCGGGCCTATCCTGCCGGGCATGGCGCGGACCTACTTCATCCGCACCTTCGGGTGCCAGATGAACGAGCACGACTCCGAGCGCGCCGCTGGCGTGCTCCAGTCGATGGGCTACCGGCCGGCGCCCGACGCCGAGACCGCTGACCTCGTGCTGTTCAACACCTGCGCGGTGCGCGAGAACGCCGACAACCGGCTCTACGGCCAGCTGTCGCAGCTCAAGCCGCTCAAGCAGGCCGACCCCGACAAGACCGTCGTCGTCGGCGGCTGCCTGGCCCAGAAGGACCAGGAGGGCGTGGCCGCGCAGGCGCCATGGGTCGACGTCGTCTACGGCACGCACAACCTCGGACGCCTGCCGCAGCTGCTCGCCCAGGCCGACGACGCGTCCTTCCCCGTCGTCGAGATCCTCGAGCAGACCGAGGTGTTCCCCTCGGCGCTGCCGGCCCAGCGCCATGTCGCCCACCACGCGTGGGTGTCGATCTCGATCGGCTGCGACAACACCTGCACCTTCTGCATCGTGCCGGCCCTGCGCGGCCCGGAGCACTCCCGGCCCCTGGAGGACGTGCTCGCCGAGGTGCGCGGCCTCGTCGCCGACGGCGTCACCGAGATCAGCCTGCTGGGGCAGAACGTCAACTCCTACGGGCGCGACCTGGTGCGGCGCGGCGAGGTCGACCCGCCACGCGATCGCAAGCGCACGCTGTTCGCCGACCTCCTGCACGCCCTCGGGGAGGTGGAGGGGCTGGAGCGCATCCGCTTCACCAGCCCGCACCCCAAGGACTTCTCCACCGACGTGCTCACCGCGATGCGCGAGGTGCCCGCCGTCTGCGAGCAGCTGCACCTGCCGCTGCAGGCAGGATCCGATCGGGTGCTGCGGCGCATGCAGCGCAGCTACACCAGCCGCCGGTTCCTGGAGCTCGTCGCCGCCGCCCGCGAGACGCTGCCCGGGGTGACCATCTCCACCGATCTGATCGTGGGCTTCCCTGGCGAGACCGAGGACGACTTCGCCGAGACCCTGCGCGTGGTCGAGGAGGCGCGCTTCGACTCGGCCTTCACCTTCGAGTACTCGATGCGCCCGGGGACCGCCGCGGCCGACATGGACGGGCACCTCGACGCCGCGACGATCAACGCGCGCTACCAGCGCCTGTCGGCGCTCACGCGCGAGCTGACCGCGCAGAGCAACGCGCGCCAGGTCGGCACCGTCCAGCCGCTGCTGCTCGAGGGCCCCTCCAAGACCGACGCCTCGCGCCTGACCGGGCGCACGCTCGGCAACCGGGTCGTGCACATCCCTGCGCGCCCCGACCTGCAGGCCGGTGCGATCGTCAACGCCGCGCTGACCGAGGCGCGGGGCCATTACCTGCTCGGCGAGGCCACCGAGGCACCGGCCGACGACCCCGTCCCCACGCCCCCGCCGGCGCTGGTGAGCGCGTGAGGTCGACTGCGGTGCTCGCCGACGTCGTCGTGCTGCCCACCGCGCCGGTGCTCGTGCCGGGCGTCAGCCCCGCGCCGCCCCCGGAGGTCCGCGCGGTCGCCGACGCCGTCGACGCCTGCGTGGAGGCCCTGGCGCCCCACGAGCGGGTGGTGCTGCTCGCCCCGGGCGAGGGGGAGACGCCAGCGGTGCACGCCTGCGGTCGCCTCGACCTGGCGGGGCTCGGACGCGGCGACGTGACCGAGGAGCGCCCGGTGGACGCCGACCTCGCCCACGCGCTGGGGGAGCGGCTCGGCACCGGCGTCAGCGCGCCCGCGCGGCTGCCGCTGGCCCACGCCGTGCTCGCCCTGCTGCTCGGCGGTCGCGACCCACTCGTGGCGGTCAGCGCGCCCGCCGGGGCGACGTCGGCAGCGCTGGAGGGCCTGGGCGCCACGCTCGCCTCGACCCTCGCCGAGCGCGCCGACGCCGGCCCCACCCTGCTCGCGGTCGCCGGCGACCTCTCGGCCGGCATCGGCCCCGCTGCCCCCTGGAAGGACCTGGAGGGGGCCGCCGAGCTCGACGCGCAGCTCGTGGCGCTGCTCGACGAGGGGCGCCTGGCCTCGCTGCCCGAGCTGCGCGCCGAGGCCGAGCGCGTGCGCGCCACCGCCTGGCCGGCCCTGCAGGCCGCTCACGGCGCGCTCGCTGCGGCCGGCCTGCGCCTGGTGCGCGAGCGCTACGCCGCTCCGGCCGGGGTGGGCTACCTCGTGGCTCGCGCCGCGTAGGGCCTGGTGACGCAGGCACCGGGACCCGCGAGCCCGGTGGTGGCCCTGGTCGGCCCCACCGGCAGCGGCAAGTCCGCGATCGCGCTGGAGGCCGCGCAGGCGCTGGCCCCGCAGGTGGAGCTCGTGGCGGT
>PUKE01000008.1 GCA_003550425.1 Nitriliruptoria bacterium | reverse complement strand
GCACGCGCGCGAACTGGGCGCACGCGCGCGAACTGGGCGCACGCGCGCGGACTGGGGGCACCGCGCGCGGACTGGGGGCATCGCGCCCCCTCCCGGGACCCGAGCGAGGCGGGGGGTAGGGTGGGGGCGACGTCGTCGGTCGCCCGAGCGAAGGAGCGTCGCCGATGCAGGCAGCCGGGGAGCGCTCAGAGGCCGCGCTGCGCCATGCCGGCCTGCGTGCGACCCGTCAGCGCCTGACCGTGCTCGAGGCGCTGCGCGGGCGCGATGACCGGATCACCGCGCAGGACCTCCACGCCGAGCTCCGCGAGGCCGGCGAGCCGGTCGGGCTCACGACGGTCTACCGCACGCTGTCGGCGCTGGCCGACGCCGGGCTGCTCGACACCTTCGACGTCGGCGGCGAGCAGGCCTTCCGCCTGTGCGGCGACGCGCACCACCATCACCTGGTGTGCGAGGTGTGCAACACCGTCGAGGAGCTCCACGCCGACGAGGTCGAGCACTGGGTCGCCGAGGTCGCCAAGGCCCACGACTACGAGGTGACCGGCCACCGTGCCGACATCTTCGGTGTCTGCGCCCGCTGCCGCCGCTGACGCGCGGCGCATGCCGACCCCCGTCCCAGCCGACGCGTCGGCCGACGCGCGCCCAGCGCTACCCCGCGCCCCCGCGCCAGCCGACGCGCGCCCGCCCGACACGCGCCCAGCCGACGCGCGAACGACGCCCCTCCCCGCCGATCCCACCCCCGCCCCGCACGCGCGCCTGGCCGCATGGCTGCGCGCCCACGAGCGGATCGTGGTGTTCACCGGAGCGGGCGTGTCGACGGCGTCGGGGATCCCCGACTTCCGCTCGGCGGGGGGCATCTGGGACCGCTACGACCCTCGGCGGTTCACGTTCTCCCGCTACGTCGGCTCGCACGAGGTCCGCGCGGAGGCGTGGCGGATGCGCCGCGAGCTATGGGGTCAGCGCACCCGCCCCAACGCGGCGCACCGGGCGGTCACCGACCTGGAGCGCACAGGCCGCGCGATCGGGACGGTCACCCAGAACATCGACGGGCTGCACGACGACGCCGGCGCCCGCGCCGTCATCGAGCTGCACGGGTCGGCGCGGCGGGTGTGCTGCATCGGCGCGCGCCCGCGGTCGGGGACGCCGGCCGGGTGCGGGTTCCTCGCGCCGGCCGACTGGGCGCTGGCGCGGCTGGAGGCCGGCGAGGTCGACCCGCGGTGCCCGCGCTGCGGCGGCATCGTGAAGTCGGCGACGGTCAGCTTCGGGCAGAACGTCGACCCCGCGGTCCTCGCGCGAGCGCGCGAGCGGGTGCTGGCGGGCTCGGCGGTGCTGGCGCTCGGCTCGTCGCTGCGCGTGCAGCCGGCCGCGTCCCTGCCGGTCGAGGCGGTGGAGCGCGGCGCGTCGCTGGCGGTGGTCAACCGCGACGAGACCCCGCTGGACGCGCGCGCTGACCTGGTGGTGCGCGGCGCCGTCGAGCACCTGCTGCCGGCGGCCGTGGCCGCCGCGACCACACCGGGCGACCAGCCGAGCAGCCCGCCGCACCACATGCCGACCACCCAGCGCACGCCCGAGCCGGGGAGGGCCCTGCCATGAGACGACGACAGCGGATCGGCGAGGAGCACATCGGGCAGCGCGTGTCGCTGCAGTGGCGCGACACCGACGGCGAGCCCACCGAGACGCTCGGCTACCTGCGCGCGGTGACCGAGGAGGTCCTGGAGGTCGAGCGCCGCGACGGCGACCGCGCCCAGGTCCCGCGCGATCGCATCCTCGCCGGCCGGGTGGTGCCCACCGCCCCAGCACCGCGGCGCGACCAGCGGTGAGCGAGCACGCCCCCGGCACCGCCGCGCTCAGCGCCGCCACCGCACCCGGCGCTGCCGCGCCCAGCGCCGCCACCGCGCCCGGCTCCGCCGCCGCGCCCGACGCCCCGCTGCGATGGGCCGAGGTGCCCACGGCGCTCGGCACGCTGCGCGCGACTGGCACGCGCCACGCGCTCGTCGCCCTCGACCTGCCCGGGCAGGGGCGCCCCGACCCCCGCGCGACCCACGACCCCGACGCGTTCCCGGTCCTGCGCCGCGAGCTCGTCGCCTACGCCAACGGGCAGCCGATCGCCTTCACGGTCCCCTGCGATCCGCCCGGCACGCCCTTCCAGCACCTGGTGTGGGAGGCCTTGACGCGGATCCCGTGGGGCGAGACCTGGTCCTACGGGCAGCTGGCGGCGGCCATCGGGCGCCCGCGCGCGGTGCGGGCGGTCGCCGGCGCGGTGGGGGCGAACCCGATCGCGGTGGTGCGGCCCTGCCATCGGGTCGTCGGCGCCGACGGCTCGTTGACCGGCTTCAGCGCCGGCCTGGACGCCAAGCGCACGCTGCTGTCGCTGGAGGGCGCGTGGCCGCGGCATCATGTCGCTCATGACTGACGCCGCGATCGCGCTCGCCTCCCTTCCGAACCTGCGGGACCTGGGCGGGTGGCCCGCCGAGAACGGGTCTCGCACCCGCCACGGGGTCGTCTACCGCAGCGAGGCCCCCGCCCTGGCCGACCCCGACGACGCCGCGGCGCTCGTCGACGTCCTCGGCGTGACCGACGTGGTCGACCTGCGGCTGGCCGAGGAGACCGCGCACCGGCCGCTGCCTGGGCCGCTGCGCGACCGCGTGCGCTACCACCACGTGCCCTTCGCCGTCGAGGTGCCGCCCCACGAGCTCGAGCAGGTCGACATGGGCAACGGGCTGACCGCCGCGGCGCTCGGCCGCTTCTATCTGTGGATGGCCGAGCGCAACCGGGAGGCGCTGCACGAGGCGCTGACCCGGCTGGCCCAGGCCGACGGGCCGGCGCTGGTCCACTGCGCGGTCGGCAAGGACCGCACCGGCCTGACCGCGGCCACCGCGCTGCTGGCCGTCGGGGCGCCCGAGGACGCGATCGTGGCCGACTACGCCAGCAGCGACGCGCCCATGCGCGCGGTCATGCCCCGCCACGACCCGGCGCTGGGACCCGAGGACGTCCCCCACGACGCCGGCCTGCAGGCCCCCGCCGAGGCGATGCGCGTCCTGCTCGACGGGCTCCGCGAGCGCCTGGGCGACCCGCGGGCCTACCTCCACGAGGTCGACCCGCGCGGCTCGGTCCGCGCCGCGCTGCGCCAGCGGCTGCTCGAGCGCGCGTAGCCGAGGCCCGCGCCTCGCCGAGGCCCCCACCCGCCAAGCCCCCACCCCCAAGCCCCCACCCCCAAGCCCGCACACGCCGAGCCGACCGAGGAGGCGCCGGTGGCAGCGCAGGCACGCACCGACGAGCCGTCGAGCGACGAGGCCGCCGACCTCGCCGAGGAGGTCCGCCGCGCGCTCGACGCGAACGACGCCCCACAGGCCGCCCGCTCGCTGTTGGACCGCGCCGTGGCCCGCGGCGGCGACGCCGAGGAGGCCGCCGCGTGGTCGTGGGTGGTCGAGACGCTCGGACGCGAGGTGGCCAGCAGCCGGGAGGCGGCTGAGCGCGCCCAGCGCGAGGCGCAGGACGCCAAGGACCGCGTGCGGCAAGCGGCGCAGCGGCAGCGGCCGGATCAGCGGCCGGACCAGGGCCAGCGGCAGGGCCAGGGGCAGGGCCAGGCGCAGGAGCGCGACGCGAGCGACCCCGACCGCGAGGGCGCCGACGACCCGATCGCCGGCGCGCTGCGGGCCCTGGCCGAGGAGCTCGACCAGGCCGCGTCCGACCGCGAGGCCGGCGAGCTCTCGGCCCGCGAGGCACGGTCGCGGCTGGTCGCGGGCTTCCACCGGGCCCGCCGCGCGTTGAGCCGCGGCGAGCGCCGCGAGCGCTGAGCCGCTGAGCCGCGCCGGCCGCGGCGGGGCCCCGGCGAGCGGCGCGTCCTAGAGCTGCACCGGCCGGTCCAGCGCCCGCGCGAGCTTGCGCGCCCCGACCTGCAGCAGGTCCCACACGCCACCGAACGGCGGGGCGTAGGAGAGGTCGAGCAGCTGCGCCTGGTCGACGGTCACGCCGAGCTGGCACCACGTGGCGAGCACGTCGATGCGCTTGGCGACCGCGCCGCTGCAGCCGGTGCCCACCAGCTGCCCACCGACGATCCGCCCGCTGCCGCGCTCGGCGCGCATCGTCACGTGGACGGTGCCGGCGTCGGGCAGGTAGCCGGCCGTGGCGGTGCCGGTGAACGACACGCCCTCGGTGTCCAGGCCCGCCTCGGCGCACTCGGCAGCCGTCAGCCCGGTGCGGGCGATCTCCCAGTCGCACACCTTGGTGACCGCGGTGGTGACCAGGCCCGGGAACGTCGCCTCGCCGGCGGGGCGCCCGCCGAGTCGCGCGGCGATGTCGATCGCGGCGATGCGCCCCTGCTTGTTGGCGTGGGTGCCCAGCTGCACGTTGCGCCGCAGGCCCCCGACGAGGTCGACCGACTCGACCACGTCGCCGGCGGCCCACACCCCGTCGACGGAGGTGCGCATCCGCTCGTCGACCGCGACGCCGCCGCTGTCGCCGATCCCGCATCCGGCCGAGGACGCCAGCGACCGGTTGGGTCGGCTGCCGGTGGCGACCACGACGGTGTCGGCGAGGACCTCCCCGGCGTCGGTGACGACGCGGTGGGGCGTGGTGCCGTCGCCCTCGACGCGCTCGACGGTCTCGCCGAGGCGCAGCTCGACGCCGTAGCGCTCGAGGGCCGCAGCGACGTGGGCGCCCATCTCGGGCTCGAGGGTGGTCATCGGCTGGTCGGCGACGTCGACGAGCACCGCGTCGATCCCGCGGTTGACCAGGGCCTCGGCGAGCTCCAGGCCGATGTAGCCCGCCCCGATCACGCACACGCGCTGCGCGCCGCCGGCGTCGAGGTGGGCGCGCAGGGCCTGGCCCTCCTCGAGGGTGCGCAGGACGTGGGCGTGCTCGACGAGGCCCTCCACGGGCGGGGTGACGGGGTGAGCGCCGGTGGCCAACAGCAGCGCGTCGTAGCCCTCGCTGGTCTCCTGACCGTCGGGGCTGCGCAGGACCACGCGGCGGCGGTCCGCGTCCACGGCGGTGGCCTCCCAGTGCAAGCGCAGGTCGATGCCGCGCTCGCGCACCTTCTCGGGTGGCAGGACGACGAGGTCGTCGGCCTCCTCGACCTCACCGCCGACGTAGAAGGGGATGCCGCACATGGAGTAGCTGGTGTGCGGTCCCCGCTCGACGACCACGACCTCGTCGTCGGGTCGCGCGCGGCGCAGATGGCTCGCGGCGGTCATCCCGGCCGCGTCCCCGCCGACGATGAGCGTGCGCATGCTGGCTGCCTTTCGCGTGGTGACGTGCTCGCCGCCCATCATCCCAGAGCAGCCCGCGCAGGCGCATGCCAGGCGT
>PUKE01000079.1 GCA_003550425.1 Nitriliruptoria bacterium | reverse complement strand
GCAGTCGGCGCGGGTCGGGCACGGTGCTCGCCATGAGCTGGCAGCGACTGTTCCAGGAGGCCGCGCGCCACCACGGCTGCGTGACGCCAGCGATGGCCGAGCGGGTGGGCGTCGGCGGCCGCGCCCTCGCACGACGCGCCGGACGCGAGGGCTGGCCCTCCCCGTTCCCCTCGGTCTGGCGCTGCCCGGGCAGCGAGGCGACGCCGACGAGCGTGGCCGCGGCCGCGGTGCTCGCCTTGGGTGGGCATGCCCTGGCCGGTGGCTTCACGGCGGCCTGGCTGTGGGGCGCGGTGCGCACGCTGCCGGCCCCGCTGGAGGTCCTCGTGCCCCACGGTCAGCGCTCGCACGCCTCGCGCCGGCTGCGGACGCTGCGCACGCGGACGCTGCAGCCCGAGGAGCGGACGATGGTGGCCGGCGTGCCCTGCACCACCCTGGCCCGGACCTGCTGCGACCTGTCGGGGCGCGTCGAGCGCCCGTTCCTGCGCGCCCTGCTGATCGACGGCCGCCAACGGGGACAGCTCACCCTGGAGGAGGTGGCGCAGGGCGCGGCGCGGCGTCGGCCCGCCAAGGGCACCGCCATGCTGCTGCGGCTATGCCACGAGCTCGACGCCGTGCGCTGCGACTCGGTGCTGGAGGAGCGCGTCCGAGGGGCGCTCGCCGAGGCCGGCTACCCTCCGCCCGCCGCGGCGCCGCTGACCGTGCCGACCGCGCATGGTCGCGTCGAGGTCGACATCCCCTGGCCGCACCTGCGGATCGGCATCGAGACCGACGGCTTCGGCGCCCACGCCGAGCGAGCTGACCTCCAACGAGACCAGCAGCGCCACAACGCGCTGCTGCTGGACGGCTGGCAGGTGCTGCGCCTTGGGTGGTGGCGGTTCGAGTCGGACTGGCAGGGCTTCCTCGGTGAGCTGGCCGCGCTGTTCGCCCGCAGCGCGGCGGCCCGCGCCGGCGGGCCTCGCTGAGGCCGAGCCCTCGGCGGTCGTCGTCCACCGACATCCGGGACGCCCACGCGAGCTGGGTGCCCACGCGATCCGGGTGCCCACGGGATCCGGGTGCCCACGGGATCCCAGCTACCCGCGCGCGGCCAGCCGCCCACGCGGTCCGGGTGCAGATCGGACCACATGTGTCACGGGATGCACCCAGTCCGCGGGCCCAGGCCCGACCGGGTGCACACCGGCCCACACGAGGACCTCTGTGCACCCGGAACCGCCCCGCCCGAGCAACCGGGTGCATCTCGACCGCCCACGTGCACGATCTGCACCCAGTCGGCCGTCGAGGCCGCGCCTCGGCGGCCGGCGTGCACCCAGTCCGAGCCGCCCACGGGATCCGGGTGCAGATCGGACCACATGTGTCCCCTGATGCACCCAGTCCCCTGGCCCGCGCCCGACCGGGTGCAGAACGGCCCACAGGAGGGCCTCTGTGCACCCGGAACCGGCGCGCCCGAGCAACCGGGTGCATCTCGACCGCCCACGTGCACGATCTGCACCCAGTCGACCTCGGCAGTGCCCGTCGTGGCGACGATCTGCACCCAGTCGAGCCGGCGGCCGCGGACTGGGTGCAGATCGCGCCACATGTGTCACGCAACGCACCCGGTGTCGTCGAGCATCGGGAACTGGGTGCACGGACGCACTCTGGGTGCACAGGGGGCGGGTGGCCGGGGGCCGAGCGGCGAGGGCGAGAGGCGCCGGGCGGCCGGGCGGTGGGCGCAGCCGAGAGCGGTCAGCGGGACGGTCGGCGGACCAGGCCCTTGGGATGGTCGACGAAGCCGGCCGCCCGCAAGTGGGGCAGCAGCGGGTGGGCGCCGAGGTCGACCCCGTCGGCGCGGGAGATCGACAGCTGATCGACGCGGCCACGGTCGACGAGCACGCCGAGGGCCTCGGCGGCGAGCGCCAGCGAGTCCTCGTCGGCGACGAACGTGAGCAGCGAGCGGCCGCCGCGCTCGACGTAGACGAGCGGCGCCCCGTCGGCGAGGACGACCCAGGCCCCCGCGCGGCGCTGGGGGCGATGCCCGCGGCCGTCCGACACCTGGCGGGCGGCAGCCTGACCGCCGCCCTGGCCGCCGCCCTGGCCGGGGGCGCCCTCGGAGAGGGCGCCCCCGGCCGCGGGCCACGGGACCGTCACGCCATAGGGGTTGGCCGGGTCGGTGGCGGCGAGGATGACGGCGTCGGCGTCGTCCTCCATGCCCGGCTCCCGCACCGCGCGCAGGCGGTCCACGGCCCCGGGCAGCGCGAACTGGGCGCCGCCGAGCCCCTCGACGAAGTAGCCGCGCCGAGCCCGGCCGGACTCCTCCATCTGCTGCAGGACCGGGTAGAGGCCCGCGAAGCCGCCCGGGACCTCCTCGCTGGCCACGGCGTCGCGGGTGAGCACCCCGTGGCGGTCGAGCAGCTGGGCGGCGAGAGCGGCGCCACGCTCGCTGTCGCCGACCCCGGCACCACCCGCAGCGCCGACGCCGGCACCACCACCCGCAGCACCGGCACCACCACCCGCAGCACCGGCACCACCGACGCCACCACCACCGGCGTCAGCGCCCACCTCGAGGACCTCGGCGGTGCGGGTCCACCGGCCCGAGGCCGTCGGCGGGCCGCTGCGCGACAGCGCGCGCGGCGACCGGCGGCGGCGCGACGCCCCACCGCGCCCACCGGCGCGCCCGCCACCGCCCTGCCCGAGGCGCGCGCGCAGCGGGTGCAGCGCGTCGTTGGTGGCCAGCCCCGCCCAGACGAGGTCCCAGAGGGCCTCGACCGCCTCGGCCTCGGGGCCACCGCCGATGGCGGCGTACAGGTCCGGCCAGAACGCGGGCCCGTGCGCGAGCCGCTCCCACAGCGCCTGGTGCGCCTCCGTCCACCACGACAGCGACGCGCCCGGGTCGGCGGGCGGGCGCGGGGCGAGCAGCGCCGCCTGGTCGCGCACGTACAGCGCCACGCGCCCGTCGGCCGACCCCAGCGGGCCGTGGCCGATCCACACGACCTCGCCGGCGGCCAGCAGCTCGTCGAGCCAGGCGGGCCGGTAGGACGCCACGCGCACGCCGAGCACGTCGCGCTCGAGCACGCTGGCCGGCACCGCGGCGCCCTGGAGCTGCTCGACGACCTCGAACACGCGGTCCACGCCGGGCACGCCCGAGCCGATGCCCTGCCAGCCGGGCAGGAAGCGGCCGAGGGCCTGGGGCTCGACGGGCTCGACCTCGCGACGCAGCGCCGCCAGCGACATCCGCCGCAGGCGGCGCAGGACCTCGGCGTCGACGCGCTCGCGCTGGGCGCCGCCGGGCCGGAACTCGCCGGCGACCAGGCGGCCCTCGGTCTCGAGCTCCTTGGCGGCGACCTCGACGGTGTCCAGGGGCAGGCCGAGCCGACCGGCGACGTCGGCGATCCGGAAGGGGCCGTGGGTGCGGGCGTAGCGCGCGACGAGGTCGACGGTCGGCCGGTCGACGGGCTGCAGGAACGTCTCGGGCAGCCCGGCGGGCGGGGGCACGCCGAGAGCGTCGCGCAGGCGCGCGGCGTCCTCGGCCGCCACCCACCGGGCCTCGCCCGCGACGCGCGCCACGAACGCCCGCCGCTGCTCGGCGAGGCCCTCGAGCAGCGCGGGCACCTGCTCGCGGATGGCGGGATCGCTGCGGGCGATGACCTCGTCGGTGCGCAGGTCGCCGACCACGCGCAGCAGGTCGGTGAGCTCGTCGGCGTCGCGCGCCAGGCGATCCTCGGTCAGGCGCTGGAGCTCGGCCTCGAGGCGGTCGAGGGCGTCGGCGTCGATGAGGTCGCGCAGCTCCTCGGACCCCAGCAGCTCGGCGAGGCGCTCGCGGTCCAGCGCGAGCGCGTTGGCGCGGCGCTCGGCCAGCGGGGCGTCGCCGTCGTAGATCGACCCGGCGAGGTAGTCGAACAGCAGCGACGAGGCGAACGGGCTCGCCTGGGGCGTCTCGACCTGGTGGACGCGCACGCGCCGCGCGGCGACGTCGCGCAGCAGCCGCTGCAGGCCGGGCAGGTCGAAGGTGTCCTGCAGGATCTCGCGGTAGGTCTCGAGCAGGATCGGGAACGAGCCGTAGCGGCTGGCGACCTGCAGCAGGTCCGAGGCGCGCTGGCGCTGCTGCCACAGCGGCGTGCGCCGCCCGGGGCCACCCCGGCGCGGGAGCAGCAGCGCGCGGGCGGCGCACTCGCGGAACCGGGCGGCGAGCAGCGCCGAGCCGCCGAGCTCGCCAACGACGAGGTCCTCGACCTCCTCGGCGTCCAGCAGCAGCCAGTCGGCGGGCGGGGCCTCGTCGGCCTCGGGCAGGCGGACGACGATGCCGTCGTCGGCGTGCATCGTCTGCACCTCGAGGCCGAGGCGCTCGCGGGCCCGCGCGGCGATCGCCATGGCCCACGGCGCGTGGACCGCGCCGCCGAAGGGCGAGTGGACCACGATGCGCCAGTCGCCGATCTCGTCGCGGAAGCGCTCGATGACGATCTGGCGGTCGTGGGGCAGCGTGCCGGTCGCCTCGCGCTGCTCGGCGAGGTAGGTGACGAGGTTGTCGGCGGCCCAGTCGTCGAGGCCGTAGCGCTCGCGCAGCGTCTGGCCGGCCTCGTCGGCGGGGGCCTCGCCGAGCTCGCGCACGAAGCGCCCGACGGCCGTGCCGAGCTCGGCGGGCCGGCTCGGCGCGTCGCCGTGCCAGAACGGGAGCTTGCCGGGCTCGCCGGGCGCCGGGACGACCAGGACGCGGTCGCGCTCGATGTCGGTGATCCGCCAGGTCGAGGCGCCCAGGACAACGGTCTCGCCGGGACGGCACTCGTAGACCATCTCCTCGTCGAGCTCGCCGACGCGCTTGGGCGCCCGCCCCCCAGCGCCCTCCTCCTCGCCGGCGGCGAGCTCCACGCGGTAGAGCCCGCGGTCGGGGATCGTGCCGCCGGAGGTCACCGCGACCCGCTGGGCGCCGCGCCGGCCGCGCACCACGTCCTCGACGCGGTCCCAGGTCACGCGGGGGCGCAGCTCGGCGAACTCGTCGGCGGGATAGCGGCCGGCGAGCAGGTCGAGCACCCCGTCGAGCTGGCTGCGCGACAGCTCGGCGAAGGGCGCGCTGCGCCGACACAGCGCCAGCAGGTCGTCGACCGGCCAGGCGTCCATGGCCGCCGCGGCCACCACCTGCTGGGCGAGCACGTCCAGGGGCAGCCGGGGCACGGTGGTCGACTCGATGGCGCCGGCGCGCATCTGGTCGGCGACGACGGCGCTCTCGAGCAGGTCGCCGCGGAACTTCGGGAAGATCGTCCCGCGGCTCGGCTCGCCGACGTGATGGCCGGCGCGGCCCACGCGCTGCAGGCCGGCGGCGACCGAGCCGGGCGACTCGACCTGGACGACCTCGTCGACCGCGCCCATGTCGATGCCGAGCTCCAGCGAGCT
>PUKE01000191.1 GCA_003550425.1 Nitriliruptoria bacterium | reverse complement strand
CGTGGGCTGACGCGCGGGCCCGCGCGCCCCGGAGGCCGGAGGGCCAGCCGTTCGGGTACCGCTATGGCTCCCGGGCCGCCTCTGACGCCTGGGGCTCGGCGCCACCGGCCTGCTGGGCCCGCTCGAGGTCGGCGTCCGCAGCGGCCAGTGCAGCCAGGTCCCCGGTGGCGAGCTCATCCAGCAGCGCCTGCTGCGCGCGAGCCCAGGTCGGATGCAGCGCGCAGCTGTCGTCCCACCGGCAGGGGCCCCCGCGCAGCGGGCACACCGTGGCGCGCACCTCGGCCTCGGTGGCCTCGACGAGCTCCAGCACCGAGATCGCCTCGGGCTCCCGCGCCAGCTCGTAGCCACCATGGGGTCCCGGCGTCGAGCTCGCGAGCCCGGCGCGCACCAGGTCGGCGAGCACGTGATGGACGAACCGCTGGGGGATGTCCATCGTCGCGGCGACCTCCTGGGACTTGACCAGCCGCCCGCGCTCGCGCGCCAGGAGCACGCCAGCACGGATCGCGTAGTCGCCGCGGCGACCGAGGTCGATGCGCATGTGGGCCTCGGGCTGTCTCACTGCACGATAGGGCTCCCCACCGCCCTCCCATCATCCCCGATGGCGGCTTCGCGTGCCAGTGCGGCGCGCGCATCGACGACGCGTCCGGGACCCTCCTCAGGGAAGCTCGTCGGGCTCGGGCAGATCGAACCGATCCCCGGCGGCCCAGGCGTCGCGGCGGTTGCCGCGCGTGGGCACCCCACCGTTGGCGCGCAGCAGGGCCGCGGTGTGCAGCAGGTTCCACGACATGATCGCGGTGTTGCGGTTGGTGAAGTCGTTGTCGTACCCGGCGCCGTCGTCGCCGTAGGACGGGCCGGGACCGGCCTCGCCGATCCAGCCAGCGTCGGCCTGGGGCGGGATGGTGTAGCCCAGGTGCGACAGGCCGTAGAGGATGCTCATCGCGCAGTGCTTGATCCCGTCCTCGTTGCCGGTGACCAGGCACCCGCCGACGCGCCCGTAGTAGATCGACTGTCCCCGCGCGTTGGTCCACCCCGACGCGCTGTAGAGCCGCTCCATCACCAGCGAGGCGACCGACGACCGCTCCCCCAGCCAGATCGGCGTGCCGAGCACCAGGACGTCGGCGGCCAGCACCCGCTCCAGCAGCGCCGGCCAGTCGTCGCGCTGCCACCCGTGCTCGGTCAGGTCGGGCTGCACGCCGAAGGCGATCGCGTGGTCCACGGCGCGGATCTGGTCGACCACCACGCCCTGGCGCCGCATCAGCTCGGCGGACCGGTCGATGAGCCGCTGGGTGTGCGACAGCCCCGGTGACGGCGTCAGCGTCGCGTTGACGAACAGCGCCCGCAGCCCGGCCACGTCGGGGGAGCCGGGCGGGTCGGAGGGCTCGGGCTCGTCGGCGGCGAGGGGCGGGTCGGCCATGGTCACTCCGGGGATCGGTGGGTGGGCGGGATGGCTCGACCGCGGGCCGCGAGCGACGACCAGGTTGCGGCGCCAGCGCGCCAAGAGGCCCGCAGTGTTGCGGCAAGCCTGGCAGGCCAGGGCGCTGCGGTCGATGGTCCGGCAACCGGGGTGACCGTCGTCGTGGGGTGGATGGGCGAACGTCACGCACCGGCCAGGCCACCCGCGCGCGTCGGCCAACGTGGACATGGCGCTCGGTACCGTGACGAGAGGAGCATGAAGGCGCGAGGACAGCGACGAAGGAGGCGGCCATGACCGCACTCGTCAACCCGCTCGCGACGCACGACATCCGCGGCGCCCTCGACGAGGTCGACGACTGGGCCGACGAGCTCGGCGTCGAGGGAGGGGAGATCGTCTTCGAGCTCGACGGCACGCCGGTGGGCTCGGGGGAGGCGGCGCAGTTGGTGCGCGGCGAGGAGCTCGGCACGCTGCGCCTGGCGGTCGAGGGCTTCGACTACGAGGGCGACGCCCACTTCACCACCGTGCTAGAGGGCGAGCCGCCCGAGGGCTCCGGGGTGGGCACCACCGCCGAGGAGATGGGGGCGGTGCTGCTGGACCCCGAGGCCTACGAGGCCGTCGACGAGGGCATCGGCATGGCCAACATCTTCGGCGACGACGTCGAGGACGCCGTGCTGCTCGAGGACGAGCTCGGCCTCGACCCCGACGCGCCCACTGGCGAATGGACGCTGCACTGGGCGCTGCGGGAGGTCGACCTCGACGCCGACCCCCCGCAGTACGGCGACGCCTACGTCGTGGCCTCCTCGCACACCTTCGAGGTCGTGGACCCCGACGACGTCGGCGCCGACGCCGCCGACGCTGGCGCGGCCGCCCTGGTGGCGGCGGTGCTGATCGTGCTGATCGTCCTGGCCCAGCGCGCGCAGGGCGCGGTGGGACGCCGGGCCGCCTGACGGAGGTCCTGCGATGGCCGTGCTGTCGTGGACGCTGATCGTCGTCGGTGCCGTGCTCGGGGCCGGGTGCGTCGGGGCGGCCGACTTCGTCGGCGGGGCCATCGGCGTGGCGCTGCTGCTGGTGGGGATCGCGCTGCGCCGGCTGGCCTGACGCGTCGCGTGCCGGGCGGCGCCGCCCCTTCTTGCGGTGTGGGCGGTTCGGCCGGGATACCGGCCGAACCGCCCACACCTGCCTTGCAGGCGCCACCACCCGCTCGGGTGTGGGCAGTTTGGCCGGGATACCGGCCAAACTGCCCACACCTCCAATGAGGAAGGGCGCAGCGAACGCTGCGCTCCTCCTATCCTGGGTCGCCAACGCGCATCCGAGGCGGTGAGCCGTGCCTGACTGGCAGCGCGCACGTTCCGCATCCCCACCCTCTCGCGCTGTGCTCCTCGCAGGCGCCGGCGCGGCACTGGTCGTGCTCGGTGCCGCGCTCGCTGCGACCGTCCCCGAGGACGACGAGCTGGCCGTCGACGAGACCGACCGCGCCGAGCCGCTGGAGCCCGACGAGCCCGACGAGCCCGACGAGCCCGCCGACGACGCCGACGACGCCGCCCCCCGAGCGCGCGACGAGGTGACCGTCGGGTCCTGGGAGCGCCTGCCCGACGTGCCGCTCGAGGCCGAGCGCGTGGACGTCGCCGCCGCGACCGACGGGCGTGAGCGGCTGCCCGAGCACCTCCCCGACCCCGGCGGCCCCACGGGCGACCCCGAGGACGCCCCCGAGGCCCGTGAGGAGCAGGACCCGGACGACGACGCCCCCGCCGAGGACGAGCGCCCCGACCAGGGCGTCGCGATCCACGTCGCCACCAGCGCCGCGACCGGCGAGCACGGAGGGCTGCGCACCGAGGTCGCCACCCTGCGCCTCGGGCAGCCGATCAGCGCGGTCGACGACCCGATGGCCGACCCCAGCACCGACCCCACCGACCCCAGCGACCCCAGCACCGGCCCCACCGACGACGCCGACGATGACCTGACCACCCACCCCGACACCGACGTCCCCGACCCCACCCCCGACCCTGGACCGTCTTCCTCCTGGGAGCGCCAGCCGACCCCGCCGGTGCGCGACGGGCGCGTGTCGCTGGCCGCCGGCGTGGGTGGGCACCTGGTCCTGCTCGCCGGCGGGCAGAGCATCCCGCCAGCGATGGCGTCCCTGGACCCCGTCGACCCCGAGTGGGAGACCGTCTCACCGCCGCAGCTTGGCGGTAGCCGCATGGGCGACGCCGGGCAGCTCGGTCTCCTGCTCGTCCGCGGTCGCAGCGACGACCCCGCCGAGGTGCAGCACTTCAACGCCTACGCCCGCGAGTGGTCGCTGCTGGACGACGCGCCGGTGCGCGCCCGCCCCGGCGGCGCAGTCGAGACGGCCGGCGTGATCGCTGCCATCGGCCCGCCGGTCGACGACACCGACGAGGCCGACGAGGCCGACGCCGCCGAGGACCCCGACGCTCCGCTCGCGGCCGCGGTCCACGACGGCCGGGCATGGACCGACGCCGATCCCGCCCCAGCCGACCCGGGCTGGCAGCCGACGTGGGCGGTCCACCGCGGGGACGGGGTGGTCGCCCTTGGCCCGGTCGAGGATGCCGAGGCGTCCCCGACCCACCAGGCCCTGCAGTGGCATCCCGCCAGCGGGTGGCACGAGCTCGACTGGCCCGAGCCGCCCGTCACGCTGCGCCCCGACGATTTCGCGCTCGAGGTCCTCGGCGACGCCGTGCTGCTGCGCACCGACGACGACCTCCAGCGCGCCTGGATGCTCCCGGACGCCATCGACCCCGCCGGATTCGACCCCGACGCAGCCGACGACCCCGACGACGCGCAGCGCTGGCTGCCCCTCACCCCACCGCCCAGCGAGCTGGGCAGCGACCCCGAGCTCGTGATCGCCGGCGGTCGCCTGGTGGCGCTCGGCGGCACCGACCCCGACGGCGAGCCCAGCACCGCGGCCTTCGCCCTGGACCCCACCGTGACGCCGTGACCACGCGCCGCGACGCCCCCGCCGAGCCGCCGGGCGCCTTCGAGCGCGCCGGTGCCCGACGGCCGCGTCGCTGGCTGTGGGCGGGCGCGCTCGTCGCCGCCGCCCTCGTGGCCGCGCTGGTCGCCGTGGATGACCCCGGCACCGGCGTCACCGGCGACGAGCTGCCGGTCGGCGACCTCGACGGCGGGACTGCCGAGACCGCCGACCCCGACGACGCCACGGACCCCGCTGACCCCACCGACGCCGACGACGACCCCGCCCCCGACGACGGCACGCTCGCCCGCGAGGACCCGCCGAGCCACGGCGGCCTGGAGGAGGCCGACACCGCGTGGGAGCACCTGCCGACCCCGCCCGAGGCGCTGTCGGCCCCGGTGGTGGTGACCAGCGATGCCGACGCCACCGGCGGGCAGGGGCTGAGCGAGGAGGCGCTGGTCCTCGGCGGGCGCGCCGACGCGGACGACGACCCCGACCGCGACGACGACCCCACCAGCGGCCACGACCCCGACGACCCCACCGACGCCGCCGAGGGGGTCACCCTCGCGCTCGACCCCGACCGCGAGGCGTGGGATCGGCGCGGGCGCATCCCGCTGGCCGAGGTGCGCGAGGCGTGGCGCGACGAGGAGCACCTGATCGCGTTCGGCACCGACGAGGACGGCGCCTTCGCCGCGGCCCGCGCCCATCCGCGGGGCCACGGGTGGGAGCGCCTGCCCGACCCGCCACCCGGGGAGCTGGAGCCGCTGGGCGTGCTGGACGGCGAGCTGTGGCTGCTGCCCGACCACGCCCTGCCCCGCGAGGCGCCCGCCGAGACGGCGGCCCTCGTGCTCGAGGTCGGCGCCGAGCAGTGGCGTCGCGAGCCCACCCCGTTCGCACCGACCACGGCTGGCCCCTCCAGCGTCCAGGTCGACGACCGGCTCATCGCCGTCAGCCGCACGCCCGACGACGAGGTCGCCAGCCGACCGGCATGGGCCTCCCTCGACGCGGTCGAGGGCTGGTCGGAGCCGCGCACGGTGCCCTCGCGCACCACCGG
>PUKE01000298.1 GCA_003550425.1 Nitriliruptoria bacterium | reverse complement strand
TTCCAGCGACGCGTCACGGCGGGCACAGGGTCACCCTCCCGCGGCGCTGCCACGTTCGATTGGGGATTGCGGACGCGCGGTCCCGCCGGGGCGGTCGGCGCGACCTGCTGTCGGTGCTGTCGTTGGGTGCGCATGCGCGAGCACCGTCCGCGGCGCTCGCGCGGCGACAGTCACCACAGGCCCCCGGACCCTCACCGATTGTACGCTGACAACGTAATACGTTGACAGCGTAACCGCGCGGTGGTGGTCTCCCACGCCGTGACCTCCTCTCCGGACCCTCACCCGTCGGATGGGCGCACCGTCGGCGCGCAGATCTGCCGCCGACGACTCCAGCGCGACTGGAAGCTGCGCTCCCTCGCCGGACGCGCCGGCCTCACCGTCAGCTACCTCTCCGACATCGAACGGGACCGCACCATCCCCTCCCTGCCGGCGCTGCAGCGCATCGCCGAAGCGCTCGAGACCAACGCCCGAGACCTGCTGCGCGGCACCGACCCCTACGATCGTCCCTGACGACGAGGGCGCCTCGTCCTCGACCGTGAGGGCTCAGGGCGACGCGCTGCCCCTCGCGACGCCATCTGGTTTGGTCGTCCGGTTCGGCGCTGTTTGCGAGGGCACGGTCTCTACGGCGTGCATCAGCGCCGTCAGCAGCAACTGGCCCGCCCAACGCTCACCCGACACCGTGCGGCTCCACGTCTGCTTGGAGAACCCGAACCGCCGCGCCAGCGCGGCCACCGGCGGGCGCTGACCCCGCGCGCGCCACTCGCAGACCAGCTGATGCTGCGCCCACGCCGCGTGCGCCGACGCCGGATCGCCGCCAGCCGGCATGACCCGTTCGACGCGCAGGTCCCGCCCGAAGCGGGCAGGCTCGGCGACGTAGTCGCGAGGCGCCAACGCCAATCGCCGGTCGAGGTGCACACTGGAGCGCATCACCGCTGATCGTGCGCACCCCCAGCCGTCACGCACTCGACACCTGAGGGACGAAAGCGGGGCCAGCGCCCAGCGCGGAACCGGCCCCGCGATACCACGTTCGACCTATCCCACCAACGACGCAGGTGGATCGATCGCCGTGCGCGCGGACTGCCCCGAACTCGGCAGCCACGACATGGCCAGCGGCTCCTCAACGTCCAGCACAAGCCACGCCGAGGTCGCCGACGACTCGTCGGGATCCAGAAGATCGGCGAACCGCTGCGACTGACGTCGCGAGAACATCGTCAACAACCGCAACGCCGAATGGCCATCCAACGGCACGCGCACGTCGCGAGACGGATAGTGCAGCACCACCACGCCCGGAACCCACCGGTTGACCGAACGCGACGAGCCCTCATCGCCAAGCGGGTCCAACGGAGACGCGTACTCCTCATCCGCGTGCTCGTCGGAGTCCGCAGTCTCCTCCCAGCCCTCTGACGGCCCAGCATCTTCAGCGGGATGGGGCTCCTCGCTCTCCCAACTGCGCTCATCGCTCATCGGTGCGTCCCTTCATCAGCAGCCGACGGGACCTCCGCCGACACGAACGACGATCCGCACCAGCACCCGAGCCCGCACGGCCAGCAGGGACACGTCCCAACCCATGAACAGGGACGTCAAACGCGGACAATCCCCCGAGAGCCGCTTTAACACGCTCAGCCCGCGCGTAGACGAGGACTCGATGACGGGGCACCGCCCGATGCTGTCATCGGACACGGCATTCTCCCCAGTGGCGGTCAAGGGAGTTCCCCGTTGTGGGTGAGTTCTCCCCGGCCCTGAGCGTTCACGCTCGGCTCGGTTGCCCCGGGCTGGGTGGCCCCCGGTATGCCCAGCAGTGCCGGTGCCACTGTCTCCGGCGCTCCCAAGGAAGCGCCCGACAGTCCCCGTCGGCGCGATCGTTGCGCCTTATGCATACCTCGCATACATTTGGCGCAAGCAGTAGCGAGGCCTGTCCGTGCTGCCGAGTCGATTGGGATGCCCATGGCGATCCGCAATGCACTGTTGGCTCTGCTGGCCGATGGGCCAAAGCATGGCTATCAGTTGAAGGTCGAGTTCGAGGCGGCCACCGGGGGCTCGTGGCCGTTGAACATCGGGCAGGTGTACACCACCCTGCAGCGATGTGCCCGCGACGGGCTCGTTGAGCCGGCTGAGGCGAGTGGTTCGGATGCGCGTCAGCGGCGGTATCAGCTCACCGACGCGGGTCGTGAGGTGCTCGATGCGTGGTTGGCGGCTCCGGTGGACCGGGATCCGCCGCAGCGCGACGAGCTGGCGGTGAAGCTGCTGGTGGTGCTGGCCGCGAGCGCGGCGGATCCGGCGGTGGTGATCCAGGCGCAGCGGACCGCGACGTTGGAGCGGCTCCAGCGGCTCAACCAGCTCGCGCGCGGCGCCGACCCTGCCGACGATCTCGCGTGGCTGCTGGTGGCGGATCACCTCATCTTCCAGGCCGAGGCCGAGGTCCGGTGGCTCGATCTGTGCGAGCAGCGGCTGGCTCGGGCGGGGCATGGGGCCGTCGCGGCGGCCGCCCGGCGCGCGGTGGCTGCGGGGCGAGCAGGTGACCGCGGCGAGGACGCCGGGGGCGCTGCCGCGGACGCTCCGCGCGATGCGCAACCCGAGGCGGGGGGATCCCGATGAGCGCGACGATGCTGCAGTTGAATGCGGTCCGTCGCGTCTTCGGCACCGGTCGCGGGGAGACCACGGCGCTGGATGGGGTGAGCTTGTCGGTCGCCGCGGGTGAGCTGGTGGCGATCATGGGGCCCAGCGGCTCGGGGAAGTCGACGCTGCTCACGCTCGCGGGCGGCCTCGACAAGCCCACCAGCGGCGGTGTGCGGGTCGGCGATGCGGATCTGGTGAGGTCGGACGCGGAGGCGCTGGCGACGTTGCGTCGCCGCACGGTCGGCTACGTCTTCCAGGACCTGAACCTGCTGCCGACGCTGACCGCTGTCGAGAACGTGGCAGTGCCGTTGGAGCTCGACGGTGCGAGTGCGCGGGCGGCGCGCAGGGAGGCCCACGATGCGCTGGCTGCCGTGGGTCTGGCCGGGCTCGAGGATCGGTTCCCCGACGCGCTGTCCGGCGGGGAGCAGCAGCGCACCGCGATCGCCCGCGCGTGTGTCGGCCCGCGACGGCTGCTGTTGGCCGACGAGCCGACCGGCGCGTTGGACTCGTTGGCTGGTGAGCAGGTGTTGGGGGTGTTGCGGGAGCGGGCTGATGCTGGCCTGGCGGTGGTGCTGGTCACCCACGAGGCGCGCTACGCCGCGTGGGCCGACCGCGTGGTGTTCCTGCGCGACGGCCGCGCCCAGGACCAGGCCGGACCGCCGGCGGGCCCCGAAACCTTGCTCGCCGATTCGGATGTCACCCCATGAGCACAGCCGCGTCTGGCCTGGCTGGCAGGTGGGCGCGGTGGCGCGTGGCGCTGCGCCTTGCCGCGCGCGACGCCCGACGTCATCGGGGCCGCACGGGACTCGTCGTCACGCTGATCGCCATCCCCGTGGCGCTGTTGGCGGGCGGAGCGACGCTGTGGGCCACCCAGGACGTGTCCCCGGCCGAGGAAACCGTGCAGCAGTTCGGCGCCGCCGATTTCGAGGTGCGCGCCCGCGACGGCGACGTCGATCTGGACTGGGTGCCAGGCGAGCTGCCCGACGGCGCGCGGGCGACACCGCTGGACCGTAGCGAGCTGCTGCTGAACGACGAACTCGGTCCGGTGGGAGCCGAGTCGATCGCGGTCGACCTCACCGCCCCGGTGCACGAGGGCCGACTCGACCTCGTGGCGGGATCGGCGCCCGAGGGCGAGGAAGAGGTCGCGCTCACCCCTGCGCTCGCCCACGACCTCGACGTCGACCTTGGCGACGTGATCACCGACCCCGACGGGGACCCCATCGGCGAGGTCGTCGGGCTGGCCGAGTGGCCCTCGGCACTGCCGCGGCGCACCGTGTTCGCCGCGCCCGACACGCTGCCCGACACCACGCGGGCTGGGTGGGTGGTCACCGCGGGTGAGGCCGACCACGAGGCCGTCGCGGCGGCGCTGGCCCCCCCTGGCAACGAAGCGCCCCGAGGCGACCAGCCCGGGGCTGACGCCCCGGAGGCTGGGGAGGAGGGCACGACCGACGGCGGGGACTCCTGGCGCGTCACCGCACGCGCGGACGTCGTGCCGGCGGCCGGCGGGGGCGGGCTGGCGGCGGCCTCCACGGTCGTGGCTGCTCTGGCGCTTGCCGAAGCCGCGCTGGTGGCCGCCGCCGCGTTCGCGGTCGGGGTCCGCCGCCAGCTGCGCGACCTCGGGTTGCTCGCCGCCGCCGGCGGCCGACCCGGCGACCTGCGACGGGTGATGGTGGCCGGCGGGCTGGTCGCCGGGTCGGTGGGCGCGGTGCTCGGCGCTACCGGGGGCGTCACCGCGGTCGCGCTGCTTGAGCCGTGGCTGGAGAGCTGGCTCGGCCAGCGACTGCCCGGCGGGCTGACCGTGCCGGCCGGGCTCGTCGCGCTCGCCGTCCTTGGCGGATTGATTGCCGCCCTCGCCGCAGCAGCAGCGCCGGCGCGCACCGCCGCTCGACTCACCACCACCGAGGCGCTGGCCGGGCGCCTGCCACCGGGCGCCCCACCGCGGCGCGCGGCCACGGCCGGCGTCGCGCTGGCTGCCCTGGGCGTGCTGCTGGCCGGCGGCGCCGCGTGGCTCGCCCGACCCGCCGCCGGCACGTTCGACCAGGATCCCGCGCTGGTGGCGATCGCCGTCGGGGCGGTGCTGCTCGTGCTCGGCGTCCCGCTGGCCAGCCCCGCCATCGCCGGCGCCCTGGGCCGGCTCGCGGGGCGGCTGCCGACGCTGCCGCGCCTGGCTCTGCGCGACCTGGCCCGCCACCGCGCCCGCACCGGCGCGGCGCTGGCCGCGGTGACCGCCGCGCTCGCCCTGCCGATCGCGATCGGCACGATCCTCGTCTCCGAGGAGCCGCCCCGCCCATCGCTGGCCAACGAGCACGTCCTACTCCGCCCACCGCTCGACGGCGACGGCGGCGTACCAGCAGCAGCGGTCGATGCGGCCGCCGAGCCCCTCGAGGCCGAATCGGCCGCATCGCTGGCCGAGGTGCGCGACCCCGACACCGATCAGCCGGCACTGGTCGTCGACGAGGAGAGCGGCGGTGACACGGGTCGGCTCGCGGTGGCCGCACTCGACGAGCCCGAGGAGGTCGCCGCGGTGCTCGGCCCCGACCAGGCCGCCGACGACGACGCCCTCGCCTCCGCGGAGGACGCGCTCGCTGCCGGCAAGATCGTGCTGCTCGGCGACGACAACGGGCCCCGCGACCGCACCGTCGAGATCGCCGTGCCCGCCGACCCGAACGCTCATGCTGGCGAGCAGCCAGGCGAAGGTGAGGGGGCACCCTCTTCCGAAGTGGTGGCCGAGCTCCCGGCCGTCGCGGTGCCTGGCGGGGACTGGCCAAGCCTGCAAGCCAACGCGCTGATCACCGCCACCGCCGCCGACGCGCACGACCTCGCCGTCGACGACGACGCCTCGACACTGATCGCTGCCGCTGAGCCGCTGGCCGCCGACGACCGCGACGCGGTCCGCGGTCACGTCGCCACCGCCACCGACCATGTGCAGATCAACCCCGAGGGACGGCTGGTCGATTCAGCCATGCTCCAGTTCGGCGACACGCCCACCGACGCGGGACGCATCGTGACCCTCGTCGCCCTGGCGCTGGCCGCGCTCGTGGCCGGCGCGGTCGTGGCGATCACCACCGCCTTGGCAGCTGCCGAGGGTCGCGGCGAGCGCGCCACTCTCGCCGCCGTCGGCGCCAGCCCCCGCGCCCGCCGCCGGCTGCTCGCCGCCCAAGCGCTCTCGCTCGCCCTCGTGGCTGGGGCGCTCGCCGTCCCGGTCGGGCTCGTGCCCGGCAGCGCCGCCGCGCTCGGCCTCATCGGCCAACCCCCCGCCCCACCATGGGAGACGCTCGCCGTCGCCCTCATCGGGCTGCCGCTCGCCGCCTGGGCGATCGCCCGAAGCATCGCCCGCGAGCGCCACCTCGCACTCCGACGACCGACCTGACGGCCCGACGCGCAACCGAGACCCGGGACGTGCCCGTGGCTCGTCCCGCCGCACCCAAGGGCCCACGAACCTGTCGGAACATACATACTTGAGATGCATGCGCCGTATGCTAGCGTTGGCGTCGCGACGGTCCGGCTCGACGGTCGAGACCGGCGCGACGGGGCCTCGCTCCGCGGCCGCCTGGCTGTCGGGCGTCGCCTGTCGTGGGGGCAGGCGGCGCCCGACGGCCAACCTTGGCGCTCGGACGCGCGGAACCGGACACCGAACGAGCCGAGCAGAGGAGGACGTGAGATGAACAGCCTGATGAAGCGCAGTCTCCTGACGATACTCGCCTTGGGCATAGCGACCGTCGGCCCGTCCGACGCGCTCCCCTCGACCGCCGAAGACCCGGTCGAAGGGGAAGAGCGGAGGCTCAGCGAGGAGCATGTTGAGGACACCGTTGAGGGTCTCTCAGATGAGCAGATCGAGGAACTCGCACGTGAGGAAGCTCTCGCCACGATGGGGCTCTCCGAGGACGAGCTCCAGCGAGGTAAGTACTCCGAAACCGAGGTCGATGAACGTGCTGAAGAACTCCTCAATGAAGGGTTCGACCCGGTGGCGCCCTCATCCGATTAGGCCGGAACCTTGCCCTGTACCAGAACAGGTCCATTCACGCATGACGACTTCGGGTCTATCACTGAGACGTGGCATGGCCCCAACTACGAGGCTGTCGGCTCGGAGTGCAATGACATTAACCTTACTTGGACTGGCCAACTCTCGACGTACGGTGTGCAACAACGGCGCTTCGGCGTGTGGACCCAGGGTAGTGGGGGCCTTCAGGCAGCATCTGCCGGCAATCAGAGCCCTTGGATCGTCCTCCACGAAAACGCGACTTCGGGCCGGATTCACCGCGGCAATAGCGGCGATGGCTTTACGGAAGCATCACACCGACACTGATTCACAATGTTCGAAGGCGACCCTTCAAAGGGCCCAAACCGAACCAGCGCTCTCGCCCGACGAAGCCCCCGGCGACGATCCCGTCTCGTCCACCTCTGACGACGCCGAACCGCTGAGCTTTTCTCGGCACCAGCACCAACCAACTGAGCAACGGCACGATTGCGCATGACTTCTACGGGTCGGACGCACTGATCACCCAGGTCGTTGCGGGTTACACGAAGACTGGTGGGCCCGACACGACGGTTCAGTTGGGCTGGGAGTTCGTCGAGGCAGACGGAACAAACCCTCGGGACACCCGTTGGAGTTCCGACATCTATGATGTCGAAGCTGGCCAAACAGTCACAGATACGCTGCAGCATGACGGTATCCCGCGTGAAGGCGACTGCGTTCGTGCCACCATGTGGGACCACGTCGCAAACACGGGCTTCACCGGCACCATTGTCTGTTGATGGCGGCAACGCGCCCAATCTTCCACCAGATCAGTCACGGGGTGGCGCAGCTCGGCAGGCGCGCCGCCCCGTCCCCCCATCCGCGCCGCTCTGTATCGAGCGACGACGACGCGGTCACGGCAACGCTTCGGCCAGGTCAGTTGCTGCCGCAACCCTCGTACGAGGAGATGCGCTGCGATGATGAGCGTGTACTTCCAAGCCGTCCCGCTGGCGTTGCCTGGTCTACTGATCTCTGCGGTCATCGCCGCGATCGCATCACGTTGGCTTGCCGGGCGACTGGGAAGCGCAAAGCTGCCTGCCGCGCTTCTCATCTTCGGAGCGATCGCTCCCTTGTTCGTGACGTTGACACCGACCTCGGCTGCACTGGGAGCGCTCGGACAAGCCGGTGGTGGCCGCCACTGCGCATTGGGCCTCGGCCCGCTTGCGTCCGCCCAACTCGGACTGCGCGACATCCTCAACGCGGCGATGTTTGTGCCACTTGGCCTCGCCGTCGGGTTGCTATGGCGCCGACGCAGTCGGGTGCGGCTGCTGCTACCTGCCGCGCTGCTGCTGCCAGTGGTGATCGAAACCGCCCAGTTCCTCCTCATGCCGTGGTTCGGGCGAACCTGTCAGCTCGCCGACGCGATCATGAACTCGTCTGGGATCGTTGTAGGAGTGGCAGCCGCAGCCATGCTTCGCCTGCTGGTCCGCCAAAGTTGAACCCGGATCTCACCCAACCAACCGGTCGAGATGGTTCGGGATTGCCGGTCCGCTTACCGGATGCGGATGATCGCGCCGGGGGTGTGGGGCAGGTCGGCGCCGACGAGGCGGATCTCGCCGTCGACTTTGACGGGGGTGGCGGTGGCCAGGCGGTCGGCGAGACCGGGTTCGGTTCGGGTGTCGGCGTCGGCGGTGAGCAGCGCCTGCCAGGTGTCGGTGTCGGCGTCGTACAGCGCGAGCTGTCGGCAGTGGTGCAGCAGCACCAGCTGGTGGTGGCCGGCCCCAGGCGAACCACGACCGCAGTGACTCCAGAGCCGACAGCTCCCGCTGCTGCACCGTGTCGCCGCACCGGCGGCAACGAGCATCCCCGTGGCCAGTGCGATCTTCGCGGCGCATGACCCCATCCTCGCATGTGCAGCCTAGACCAGCGGTGGCAGAACGCCGTGGCGCCGGCGTGCACGTCACGTTGCCCCCATCAACTGCGGCCCCCAACCGCTCGATGGCGCTGCGGCCTTTAGCCTCCACAGCCCCAGAACCTTCCCAACCCCGCACGACCCGAACAACCGATGGAGAACGCCCGCGGGCGAGCGGTTATCCCCACCTCGGGAGAAGTTGCCCGGCTGAGCTGAATACCAGAATGGTATGCTGGGCGTCATGGACACCGAGCAGATCGCCGTTCGGCTGCCGCGCGCCGAGCTCGAGGCCCTCGACGAGCTCGTGGAACGCGGCGTCTATCCCAGCCGCGCCGCCGCGGTTCGAGCGGGGGTGGCGGCCATCACCGCGCTCGAGCGCCGCCGCACGGTCGATGAGGCCATCGTCGAAGGGTATCGACGCGTGCCGCCCCGCCCCGAAGACGACGCCGCCGCGCTCGCCTCCTTGCGGGAGGCGATCGCTGAGGAGCCGTGGTGAAGCGCGGCGAGGTGTGGTGGGGCGAGGTGCCCGAGACCGGTCGCCGGCCGTTTTTGATCATGACCCGGGACGCCGCGATCGGGGTACTCAACAGCGTGCTCGCCGCACCCGTCACGAAGTCCGTGCGAGGCATCCCCACTGAGCTTGCGCTCACCGAGGAGGACGGGATGCCCCAGGACTGCGCGGCGACGTTCGACAACCTCCGCGTGGTGCCCAAGGCCTACCTCGTCGATCTCATCACCGAGCTGGGGCCCATGCGCATGCACCAAGCCTGTGACGCGGCCCGCCGAGCACTGGACTGCGAGTAGGTATCGCCTCCACCCCCACGTGATGTCGCGCGGCGCAAACACGTCTGAACCGTCGAAGCTTCCCAACTCCTACCCCGAAAGCAGCCGCGCGAGAACGCCCGCGGACGAGCGGTTATACCCGCCTCCACAGAAGCGAGGGGGAGCGAGGGGGCGGCCACGCCGAAGTCGAGGGCTCGCGCTGACGCTGACCGGCCCGACGGGGCGGGATGTGCCCTTCGATGTCGAGTGAGCAGCACCTGCCCAGCGACCGCGGAGCACCATCGTCAGCGCAGGGTGAGCGCGGTGGGGTCTGCCTCGTCGTCATCGCCGGGGAAGGACACCACGAGTCTCCGTCCCACGGCCTCGGCGAGCTTGGCCAGCGTCTCCAGGCGGGTGTCCCCATCTTCTTGTCAAGCCGCGTGAGCGACTTCTCGGGCGGGGTCGTCGGGGGTGGGTGGCTGGTAGGCGGTGCGGGTCTTGAGCATGGCGAGGATGACGTCGCAGCGCCGTCGGGCGAGGCAGATGACCGCGGCGTTGTGGCGTTTGCCCTCGGCGCGCTTGCGGTCGTAGTAGGCCTTCGAGGCGGGCGAGCGGATGGAGGCAAACGCGGCGAGGAACATGGCGTTCTTGAGCCGGTGGTTGCCGCGACGCGACTGGGCTTCGCCGCGGATGCTGCTGCCGGATTGGCGGGTGACGGGCGCGAGGCCGGCGTAGGCAGCCAGCTGGCTGCCGGTGGCGAATCGGCTGCCGTCACCGATCTCGGGGGCACTCCCAGGCGTGCACCGGGCCGTCGTCGGGGGCGTGCGGGGGGTGTGTCGCGCCGGCAGGTGGTGCGGGGGCTGGTGTGGGGTGCGGTCGCGGCGGGGTGCGCACCAGGCGAGGTGGAGCGTCTGGTCGAGCGGCCGCAGGGCGTGGAGCCGCTGGCCCGTGCGAGGCCGGATGATGGCCCGGTGCCGGGCGCGCCGGAGGGGTCGGTGTTGATCCGCGGCGGGCAGGTGTTCGACGGCGAGCAGCTCCGCGAGGGCGTTGATGTTTTGGTGCGCGAGGGCTGGATCCGCGAGATCGCTGCGGGCATCGAGGCAGACGCGGACGAGGTCGTCGACGCCGACGGTCAGACGCTGCTGCCGGGCCTGATCGATGCGCACACGCACACGTTCGCAGAGCGCCGGAACCTGCAGCAGTCGCTGTTGTTCGGGGTGACCACCGAGCTTGACATGTTCAGCCCGCCGGAGTTCGTGCAGGCGATGCGTGACGAGCAGCGTGACGGTGCCGCCGCTGACCGCGCCGATGTGTTCTCCAGCGGCTATCTGGCCACCGCCCCGGATGGGCACGGCGTCCAGTTCGATTGGGGTGTGCCCACCCTCGAGCATGCCGACGAGGCCGAGGCGTGGCTGGCCGCCCGCGTCCAGGAGGGGGCCGACTACATCAAGATCGTCATTGACGACCTCGGCGATCTCGAGCTTCTCGACGCGCCGATCGTGGCCGCGCTCGCCGATGCCGCCCACGATCACGGCCTGTTGTCGATCGCCCACGTGGCGCTTCCCGAGCACGCCCATCTGGCGCTCGATGCCGGGGTCGACGCGCTCGCTCACACCATCCAGGGTCCCTGGCCCGACGAGGAGCTCGTCGACCGGCTCGTCGAGGCGGACGTGTTCGTCGTGGCAACCCTGTCGGTCTACGCCCACCCCGACTGGGTGCCCGAGATCCTCGGTGACCCCGCGGTGACCGACTGGCTCCCCGACGTCCTGGTGGGGGAGCTGCAACAACCGCCGGGCCCCGCTGTGCCCGACGAGGACACCACATAGGGCGGCCTCGTCTCTACCGGCGAGCTGCACACCGCCGGCGTGCCGGTGCTCGCCGGGTCCGACGCCGGCAACCGCGGCGTGCTGCACGGCGCGAGCTTGCATGGCGAGCTTGCCTTGCTGCACGAGGCCGGCATGACCGCGGTCGAGGCGTTGACCGCCGCGACCGCTGGCCCCGCCGACGCTTTCGGGCTGCACGACCGGGGACGCATCCGCGAAGACCGGCGCGCCGACTTGGTCCTCGTCGACGGCGATCCCACCAGCGACCTTGCCGCCACCGCCAGGATCGCCCGCTTCTGGAAAGCTGGCCGCGAGGCCGACCGCGACGACCTCACCCACCCGCTGCTGTGAGCACGCCTCCCACCACACGTGCCGGCCCGCCATACGGCCACCGTGCGTGCCGAGGGTCCACCGGCAAGCATGCCGGCAGCGGTGCCCAGCGCCACCCTGCTGTGGACTCCTCGACCGCCGAGTCGCCGGTTGCGGCCCGAGGTCTGTGTCGTCCACCCTGTGGATGCCAGAAGCCCGGTCGTGGCACTTCAAGCCGTGTTCGGCAGCGGGGGCACTCCCCTGCCCTCACCAGGCACAGCAGTCGAGGAAGTCGTCCTCCCTTGGAAGGGCAGTCAGTGCTGCCCCCGCCGCTGGCTACCCGTTGGGGTCGTCGGTCGCGTGACCGCTCGGGTCGTGGGCGGGTGGCCGCGTGCGCCTCGGCGACCTGCAGGCAGAACCCCATCAGCGCCGACACCCGCTCGCGGGCCAGCCAACCCGGCGAGGTGCGCGCGATCCACTCCGACCCAGAGACCCCGAACAGCGCATCGGCACGGGCACCGAACTCACCGGCGGTCAACGCGTCCACGGGAATCGCGCTGTTGACCCCCGCATACGCGCCGACCGACACCATCACCGACCCGCCGGCAAACAACGCCACCACCGTGCGCACCCCACCCTTCGACGGGCCCGGCGCCGCCAACACCACATGACGCCACCCGAGCCGGCGCCGATCGCCGGGCAACGACTGAACGCCCCTGCGGCCCCGGACCGTGCGGCCGGACGCGACACGGCCCCGAGCGCCGTGCGCCCGCCGACCCCCAACACCGACCGCGCGCAGCAGGCCCACCGTCAGCCCGTCGCTCGCGCTCCTCGATGAGGTCGAGGCGCGAAACGCGCGTCCGCCGTGTGGAGCCTCCCTTGCTTCACCTGTGGAGCCTCTTCCGCGGGGCTCGCATCGTCGCTGGTGAGGACGGTTTTGAGATCACCCCGCGGCGGGTCCACTCACGGTGTGTCTTCAGCCGGTCAGTTGCGCGCGTTCGTGCGACACAGCACCCGGCCAGCCGGAGTGCTGTGTCGCCGAAGGCTCGCGGTGAGGGGTTCGGCCGACACAGCGCGTGGGCGGGGGCAGCAACGGCGAGGCCGAGGCTCTGAAGAGAGCCGGCAAAAGCCAGAAATAGTGCAGGTCGACGGGGCCGCGGCCGAGACTGGGGCCGATCGGTCACCGGCGACGCGCTTGCCGCCGCGGACCGGGTGCATGAGCGACCACCAAGCGGCCGATCTGCACCCAGTCCGCGTGCGGCGCCGGTACTGGGTGCGCCACGGCCCACCAGCGTCCCCCTGTGCACCCAATCGATGAGCACGGCGCGGACTGGGTGCGCAGGCGACCACCACACGGTCGAGATGCACCCAATAGGCGGGAGGCCAGCGGCGGTAACGCGCGGGCGGCGGCGACGCGCGGGCCGCGGCGACGCGCGGGCGGCCAGCGGCCCGCAGGCGACAGGTCAGCGGGCGCAGGCGGGCGCCAGCGACCCGCGCGTGGCTGGCGGTTCGGCCGTTGGTGGCGCGTTTGCGCAGGTCAGAGGGCTATCGGCGGGATCGGGCGTGGCGTAATGGGAGCGTTACGACGCGGTAACCACAGTGCGTCGGGTGGGCCGCACCGTAGCCTGCATGCACATCGCCGGGCAGCGCCGATCCCCGCAGGTGAACCCGTGCTCGCGCGCTCAGGAGGCACGTCGCGTCGGCGACCTGCTGCGCGTGGAGGTGCTGGAGTCCCTCGGCGCGGGCGAGCTCGTGGGCAGCGAGTCGGAGCTCGCTCGCCGCTATCGCGCGAGTCGCAACGCCGTCCGTGACGCCCTTGGGAAGCTGCGGGCCCAGCGGCTGGTCATGCGCAAGCCGGGCACCGGCACGCTCGTCACCGCCGATAAGGCCGCCGGGTCCATGAGCCGTCTGCTGGGCCTGTCGGAGTACCTAAAGGACAGCGCCGGCCGGGTCGCCAACGAGGTGTGGACGGTCGAGGCAGTGCCAGCCGTGCCCGTGCTCGCGCAGCGACTGGACATCGCTGCGGGCAGCGACGTCGTGCTCATCGAGCGTCGCCGGCTCGTCGACGACCTGCCGATGTCGCTCGACACGACGTATGTGCGCGCCGACGTCGGAGAGCCGCTCGGCGACCTCGACCTGACGCAGCGCGACCTGTTCGGCCTGCTCGAGGACAGCGTCGGGGTGACCCTCGGCGTGGCGGCCACCTCGGTGGAGGCGCTGCCTGCCGACGACGGCACGGCCGTCGCGCTCGGGATCGACCCAGGCGACCCCGTCCTGGCATCCGACCGCGTCGTCGCTGACACCGACGGCGTGCCGATCGCAGTGGAGTTCGTCCGCTACCGACACGACCGGATCGTGCTCACCGGCACGACGATGCGACAGGAGTGGACACGGTGACCGAGCTACGTGACGCGACCAAGCAGTCGCCGGCAGCGACCGGCGAGGCAGCCGGCGGTGACCACGGGTCCGCGCCGTCGACGGTGCCCGACGACCGCTCGTCGGCCTCGTCGGGCGCCGGCCCCTCGCCCCTTGCGAGCCGCGCCTCGGGGCTGCTTGCTGGCGCGTGGGAGCGGGTCGGCAGCATCGCGCGGCTGCTGGCGAGCGTGACCCTGACCGTGGCGATCTGGTGGACGATCGCCAACGCCGAGGTGTTCCCCCCGCAGGTGCTGCCGTCGCCGCCGGCGGTGTGGGCCGCGCTGGTGGCCATGGCCACCGACGGGCCCTTGCTGACCGACCTGTACTGGAGCGCGCGTCGGGCGGTGTCGGGGTTCGTGCTCGGCTCGACGCTGGCGATCCTGTTCGGCGTGCTCACCGCCCGGTCACGGACGGCGAACACGCTGCTGGAGGGCACCTTCCAGCTGATCCGGCCCATCCCGGCGATCGCCTTGGTGCCTCTGGCGATCATGTGGTTCGGCATCGACGAGGGCTCGAAGCTGTTCCTGGTCACCGTCGGCGTGTTCTTCCCGGTGTGGATCACCGCCCACTCCGGCGTGAGCGGAGTGCGCACCGACTACGTCGACGTCGCCCGCTGCTTGAGCGCCTCGCGGCGACAGACCCTGCTCGAGGTCATCCTGCCCGCCGCGCTGCCGGTGATCATGGCCGGCCTGCGCGTGGGCATCGCCACCGCCTTCATCCTCATCGTCGCCGCCGAGATGACCGGCGCCACGGCCGGCCTCGGCTTCCGCCTCGATCAGGCCCGCCTGTTCAGCCAGGCCGACAGCCTCTTCGTCGCGCTGCTGATGCTCGGCCTGCTCGGCGCGGTCGCCGACCAGCTGTTCAGCCGGCTGATCGCGCCGATGACCAAGTGGTCCAGCCAGCAGCGCGGGTGAGACCCACGCGACGCCCAGCGATACCAGGGGAGTGATGATGTCGACCGAGCTGTCGTTCACCGACCTCACCGTCCGCTACGACCCGCAGGCTGACGCCGTCATCGACGGGCTGTCGCTGACCGTGCCGGCCGGGGAGGTCCTGGTCGTGCTCGGCCGCTCCGGGTGCGGCAAGTCGACGCTGCTCAACACGGCCGCCGGCTTCGTGCGACCCGAGGCGGGCAGCGTGGCCCTCGACGGCGTCGAGGTCGGCGAGCCGGGCCGCGACCGTGGGGTCGTGTTCCAGCACGACGTGCTCTACCCGTGGATGAGCATCCAGCGCAACGTCGCGTTCGGGCTCAAGGCGATGGGCATGGCCAAGCAGGCGCGGCTCGAGCGCGCCCGCGCGCTGCTGGAGCTCGTGGGCCTCGACCCCGACCGGGTGGCCACATCCCTGCCACACCAGCTGTCGGGCGGGATGCGCCAGCGCGTCGGCATCGCCCGGATGCTCGCCACGCAGCCGCGGGTGATGCTGATGGACGAGCCCTTCGGCGCGCTCGACGCGATGACGCGCATCGTCATGCAGGACCTCGTCACCGACCTGTGGGACAGGCTCGACGCGACGATCCTGTTCATCACCCACGACGTCGAGGAGGCGCTGCGTCTGTCGACCGCCGTCGCCGTCCTCGGACCTGGCGGGACGCTGCTGGACCACCGCGCCAACCCGCTGCCGCGTCCTCGCCCCGCCAATGGCATCGCCGAGCTGCCCGGCTACGCCGAGCTGCGTCGCGACCTCCACGACCTGATCAGCGCACCGGATCCGGCCGTGCCCGGCTGAGGTCGCTCCCCTCTCCACTGCTGCGACGACCCACCTGGTCGGTGGGGCTGGCCACCCCTGTGCCGCATGCCCTGGGCGTGCCCTGCGACGCCGATCTCTCCCGAACGCCAACAGCGCACCACGACCGCAGCACCCGACGCAGAAAGGACCAGACGATGACCGCGAGGACCACGAGGAGCACACGACGCAGCGCCCCGCCGCGGGCGGCGCGGTGGCTGCTGCTGGCCGTCGCGCTGGCGGGGCTGGCGGTCTTGGCCGCCGCGTGCGACCAGGACGACGCCGAGCCCGCAGCCGACGCCACGGCCGACGACGACGCCACGGCCGACGACGAGCCCTTGACCCTCGGGTTCGTGGTCGACCCGTCGTGGGCGCAGGTGCCGGTGGCCGAGGAGCTCGAGCTGTTCGCCGCCGAGGGCGTCGACGTGGAGGTCGTGAGCTTCCCCACCGGCGCGGAGGCGCTCGAGGCGCTCAACGGCGGAGCCATCGACGTGGCCACCGGCGGCGAGACGCCGACCAGCGCTGCGATCATCGAGAACAGCGAGATCGCCGTGGTCGCCGACGGCTCACGACACTCCGAGAGCCGCTTCGTCACCAGCGCCGACACCGGCTACGAGGACCTGGAGGACCTGCAGGACGCCGTGATCGGCACCCCGCTCGGCTCCAGCGCGCACTACTACGCCAGCAAGTTCCTGGACCAGGCCGGCGTCGAGGCGGAGCTGGTGCAGGTCGGGCCGTCGGACATGCGCACCGCGATGGACCGCGGCGACATCGAGGTCTCCGCCGTCTTCCAGCCCTACCAGACCCAGGTCATCGAGCTGCTCGGCGACGAGGCGACCGAGATCTGGTGGGCAGACGAGCCCTACATCCAGCACAGCCTCTACCTCTCGCTGTCGGACACCATCGCCGAGCGCGGCGACGCGCTGGCCGGCATGGTCGCCGCGCTCGGGCAGGCCGACGAGCTGCTGACCAGCGGCGATGACGCGGCCATGGACGCCGTGGGCAGCGCCATCGACCTGGAGGGCGACACGCTGGCCACGGTGCTCGACGAGTTCGAGTTCGCCGTCCAGCTGGAGCCCGAGCTGGCCGACATCCTCGTCGCTCGCGCCGAGTGGGGGATCGAGCAGGGCAACCTCTCGGCGGACACCGAGATCCCCGACTACGACGAGAGCCTCGAGCCCGGCCCCACCGAGGGCCTGCAGTGAGCGCGCTGCTCCTCGGGCTCGGCGGCACCATCTCGATGACCCAGCGCGCGGATGGTGCCGCCGTGCCCACCCTCGACGCGGCACGCCTGGCCGAGATGGTCGAGGGCGTGGGCACCACGGGCCCGGGCCGCGGCGGCGTGGGCACCGCCAAGGACATCGCCCTGGTCGGCGGGTCGGAGGTCACCGCAGCCCACCTGCACGACCTGGGCGCGGCGATCGCCGACCTCGGCGCCGGGCACGACGGCGTCGTGGTGACGTGCGGCACCGACGCGATCGAGGAGGTCGCGGCGTTCCTGACCTGGGCAGGGCCGCTGGGCACGTCGGTGGCGGTCACCGGCTCGATGCTGCCCGGCGGTCGCGCCGACAGCGACGCGGCAGCCAACCTCGCCGACGCCGTCGTGGCCGCCTGTGCCCTGCCAGCCGACCACGACCCCGTCGTCGTCGCGCACGGGGAGGTGCTGCTCGGCGTCGAGGCGATCAAGGCGTCAGGGCTGTACCGGCAGGCGTTCGCCGCGCCAGGGCGCGGGCCGATCGGTCATGTCACCCCGGAGGGCCTGCGCCGCGACCGCCTCCCCACGCCTGCGAGCGGGCGCATGGGCCTGCCGCCGCGCCCCGTGTGGCTGCCACCGCTGCTCACCGCCGGCCTGGACGACGACGGCCACCTGCTGCGCATGGCCGGGGCGAGCGCCCCCGTGATCGTCGTGGCCGCCAACGGCGCGGGCAACGTGCCGACCGGGGTCCGCGACGCGATCGCCGAGCTCATCGCCGACGACGTCGTCGTCGTGGTGGCCAGCCGCGCACCCGACGCGGCGGTGGCCCCGGTCTATGGGTATCCCGGCGGCGGAGTCGAGCTCGTCGCCACCGGCGCGGTGCTCGTCAACGGCCTGAGCCCTTACCGAGCCCGCATCGTGGCCGCCCTCGCGCACGCTCACGGCTGTCGCGGCGCCGACCTGGTCGAAGCGATCACCGCAGCGGCCACGGCCTCGCCGACCTCCCCTTGCACCTCACCCCACTGACCGCCGGTGGGCCGCGGCGCGCGTCGCCGCCCCCGCCCACCGCTGACCAAAGGACCGCTGCATGTCTGCCTCACTGACCACCTCGCGCCATGACCGGCCGATCCCCAGCCGAGACCCGTTCGTGGTCGTCGACGGGGAGCGCGAGCTCGGGCCGCCACCCATCGACGTCGACACGGCCAGGGCGCTGGCCGACGACGGCGCCGCAGCGGCCGACGCCGGCGTCGAGACGCTGACGCGCTGGCTCGTCGGCCTCGGCCAGCCCTGGTGCGAGAACAGCCTCGACGGCCCGCTGCGGCCACCCGAGGAGTCCCACGCCGCCGCCCCGCTCGCGCTGATGCTGGCCGACTGGGGCATGGACGTGCGCCTGCTCGGCGACGCCCCCGAGCGCGCCAACGTCGTGGCGACCAAGCGGTTCGGCCCCGGCCCGCTGCTGATGCTCAACGACCACCTCGACACCTACCCGTCGGGGCCGGCCAGTCGCTGGCAGCACTGCGACCACCCCTACGTCGCCAGCGACCACGGCGACGAGATCGTCGCCCGCGGCACCTCCGACACGCGCGGGAACATGGCGGCGCTGCTCGTCGCCGCGCGCCGCCTCCTCGCCGACCCGCCACGCCGCGGGGCGCTGCAGGTCGCCTTGACCGTCGACGAGGAGCGCAACGGCGTCCACGGCGCCAGCCACCTGCTCGACCGGCTGCGGCTGCGTCCCGATGGCGTCATCGTCGTCGAGCCGACCGCGACGCGCGGCGCGCCGACGCCCGAGATCGCCCTCGCGGTCCGCCAGACCGGCCACGCCCTGCTCGACATCACGATCTCCGGCGTGTCCAGCCACATCTGGCGGCCCGACACCGGTGCCAACCCAGCGTCGGCGCTGCGCCGCGTGCTGGGGCGCCTCGAGCGCCCCGACCGCGACGGCCACGCGGTGTGCGTCGTAGGGCTGTCGGCCGGCGAGGCCGGCATGGCGCAGTTCACGCCGCTCACCGCTAGCGCACGCATCGCGGTCGTGGGCATCGGCCCGCACCTCACGCGCGGGCACATCCGCGACGAGGTCCTCGCCGAGGTCCGCGCCGAGCTGGAGAGCGAGGCGGCCGGCGACCTGTCGGGCGACGTCGACTTCGTCGCCGGCCCCACGTTCGTGCCCGGCACCGAGGGGCTCACGGATGACGACCCGCTCGTCGCCTCGATCGCCACGGCGTATCAGGAGACGACCGGCGAGGACGTGATCCGCTACTGCAAGCCGGCCTTCAACGACACGATCCTGTTCCGTCATGCCGGGCTGTCGGCCGTGACGTTCGGACCCGGCTACGAGGGCTGGCCGGTCTACGACGAGGTCATCTCGCGGGCGAACATGCGCCTGGCGAGCGACGTGGTCGAAGACGCCGCGCGACGCTTCCTCGACACCGCCCCGGCGCAGGCCTGAGCCCCGGCGACCGGCGAGGCGGAGATGGACCCGGTCGCGCTGCTCGTGGCCACCGCGCTCGTGGCCGTCGCCGCAGCGGTGCAGGGCGCGCTGGGCTTCGGGTTCTCGCTCGTGGCTGCGCCGGCGCTGGCGCTGCTCGACCCGCTGCTGGTCCCCGGGCCGGTGCTCGTGCTGCTGCTGGTGCTCACGGTCGGCACGTGCCTGCGCGAGCGGGCCTGGGTGGACCGCACCGGCGCCGCCTGGGTGATCACCGGTCGGCTGCCAGGGACGCTGCTCGGGGTGGTCGCGTTGGCGCTGCTGCCCGCGAGCGTGCTCGCGCTCGGCTTCGCCGCCACGATCCTGGCCGGCGCGGCGCTGGCGGGCCTGGGGATGGTGGTGTCGCGGCGGCCCGCCACGCTCGTGGCCACCGGCACCCTGGCGGGGCTGATGGAGACCACCGCCTCGATCGGAGGGCCGCCGGTCGCGCTGGCCTATCGCACCGCCGCGCCGGCGGTCGCGCGCAGCACGATGTCGCTGATCTTCGTGGTCGGCGCGTCGCTGTCGTTGGCGGGCCTGGGCGTGGCGGGGCGGTTCGGCGTCGCCGAGGCGACCAGCGCGGCGCTGCTGGTGCCCGGCGTCGCCGTCGGGCTGGTGGTCTCCTCGCCGCTGCGGCGCCACGTCGACGCTGCCGTGCTTGGCCGCGCGGTGCTGGCCTTCGCGGTGGTCAGCGCCGTCGTCGTCGCGCTGCAGGCGGTCTGGTAGCGGCCGGCGAGCTGGTGGCAGCGCGGGGAGCAGGGGCGGCTCAGGGGCTGTTGGCGCGCTGGGGTGGCGCCAGCAACGCCGCACCGAGGCGTCGGGCTCGCGCACACGGGTCGGGGACGAGATCCAACAGCAACGCGCTGAGGGCCCCCTCGTAGAGGATCACGAGGTCGGCGGCGGTCCCTGTGGGGTCGGCCACCTCGGTCGCGGCGACGAGCTCGGTGAGCCTGTGGCGCAGCTCGGCCTTGTGGCGCGCAGCGGCCAGGGCGGCCGGGTGGTGCGCGTCGGCGATCTCGGCGACGGCGTCGACGTGGGCGCAGCCACGCTGCAGCGCGCCAGCCTCCCACCACCCGCGGAGGGCGTCGAAGATCGCCAGCACGCGCTCGATCGGGTCGTCGGCGGCGGCGATCGCCGCCTCCCAATCGCGGCACCAGCGGCGATGACGCTCGTCGAGGTAGGCGGCCACCAGTCGGTCCTTGCCACCGAACTGGTTGTACAGGGTGGCGATCGCCACCTCGGCCCGCTCGACGATCGCGTCGACGCCGGTGGCGTTGATGCCCTGGCCGTAGAACAGCTCGTCGGCGGCGTCGAGCAGTCGCTGCCGCGCCGAACCTGGGGACTGCGTGGTCGTCGGAGTGCTCATCGGTGCTCCGCACGGTAGCGGGCCACGAGCCGCGGCAAGCGAAGCGGCCTCAGGGCCACCGTCGTGGCGTGGCCGCGTTGGGATCGGCACGGCCGCCCGGCCGCGTCGGTGGGGGAAGGGGCGCGATGGGCTCGAGGGGAAACGGTCTGCCCAGATCGCCAGCGTCAACGAGGTCGTCGAGCACCCGACGACAGCGGCTGGGAAGGCGCTGGCGGCATCGCGGGGAACATCACCAGCCGTCCCCGGTCGTGATGGGATCGTGCGACGAGCGACCGCCTCGCGCGCCCCCACAGCGCCAGCGCGCGGGGCACGACCCGCGTGCGGTGGCTCGCGCGATCGGGCATGGGGCGAACGGCGTCGGTCGAGGTCGTCGGGACGTCAGTGCGCATCGGCTCGCCTCTCCTCGTCAGGCCATGGCCTGTCCAGAACGGTCGTTCTGTTGTAGCGATCGTTCTACCGCGTGTCGGTGCGGGATGCAACACGAGCCTGACCAGGGCATCGAGACCGTGTGGGCGCCAGACACCCAGTCGTGGCCCGCGAGGGGCG
>PUKE01000211.1 GCA_003550425.1 Nitriliruptoria bacterium | reverse complement strand
GCTGCGAGCTCCTGGCGCGCGGCCTCCGGCACCGCCGCGTCGCCTCCGATCACCGTGAGCCCATCGACGTCACCGGTGAGGGCTCGAAGGAACGGCCATGGCTGCGCGTCCGACGTCGGCTCCTCGGGCGTGAGCACCAGGGGCGCGCCCTCGCGCGCGAGGAGGGGCGCCGCCGACAGCGCGTCGGCGAAGCCGGTGCCGCTGCTCACGCCGATCGTTGCGACGTCGAAGCCGCGCTCACCCTCCGGACCGAGCTCGTCGGCGTGCAGCCGCGCCGCCTCCACGGACGTCTCGTAGCGGTCGCGCCCGGCAGCACGGGTGACCTCGATGCCAAGGCCCTCGATCTCCTCGGTCACGGCGGCCGACACCACGGCCTCGCCGCCGGCGACGATGACGCGGTCGGCGTCCAGCGCCTCGAGCGCCGCTCGCGAGGGCTCCGGCAGCGCATCGCCGTCATCGGCGAGGAGGATGGGATGTCCGCCCGCGTAGGAGGCCGGCGCGATCGCCAGCGTGTCGGGGAAGTCCAGCCCCGTGGCGAGGAAGACCACCCGGTCCCCGTCGGCGGGGGCCTCACGCGCCTCCTCGGCACGGGCAGCGACCTCGGCCGCGGTGGAGTAGCGCTCCTCGCCGGCCACGCGGTCGACGGACGCCACCCCGGTCACCTGCTCCACCTGCTCGGCCATCTCCTCGCTGATGGCGGCCTCTCCCCCGACCAGCGACGCCGAACGAACACCGAGCGACGACAGCGCCTCCTCCGTCGCGGCTGGCAGCGCCCCCTCCGCCGGCACCAGCAGGACCGGAGCCTCGAGCGCGCCCGCGAGCGCCACGCCGGCGAGCGCGTCGGCGAAGTCCTCCCCGCTGGCGATCACCGCCTCGTCGCTCGCGTCGAACGCCTCCGTTGCGATGCGCGACGAGGTCTCCCACCGATCCTCGCCCGCGATCTCCTCGACCGCGGGATCGGCGTCGCCCGCGGCCTCCACGCTGTCGGCCTCGGCCGTCGCCCCGAGCGGCGAGACCCCGGCGAGCAGCCCGACCGCGAGCGCCAGCCCCATCGCCTGTCGTCCCACGCTGACCTCCCCGCGTTGCGTCCGACCCACGGCGTCATCGTCGGACGGGAGACTAGGCCCAGAAGGCTCCTATGCAACGCTTGCGACAGTTGAAACCAGGCGCCGGGAGGAGCCGAAGGGTCCAACCGACGCTCGGTCGAGGTCGGCTCCGTGCCCCTGGCGCGGGGTCACGACTCGGGGTCAGGCGGGTCCGGTGGGTCGGCCTGGGCGGCGTCGATGGCGGCCTCGACGACGTCGGCCGGCACGGCGGCGTCGCCGCCGAGGACGGTCAGCAGCGAGGGCCTGACGCTGGCGAGGTGGTCGTGCTGGCGCTGCGAGAGCCCGTCGCGGTCCACGCGGACCAGGGCGGCCTCGCGGGCACCTGCGAGGGCCGTGCCGGCCAGCGCGTCGGCGAGGTCGTCGCTGCGGGCCAACAGGACCTCGTCGGCCGGGCTCGGAGGCTGCTCGGGGTCGACCAGCGTGACGTCGAAGGCGTCGGCCAGCTCGTCCTCGACGTGCTCGTCGAACGCGCCGTAGAGCACCACCGAGCCGGCTTCGAGATCCTCGAGCGCCGACCGGGTGTCCTCGGGCACGCCGTCGCGGTCGGTGAGCAGGGCGGGCACGCCACGACGCGCGGCCAATGCCGCGGCCTCGAGCGCGTCGCCCTGCGCCCAGCCGTCGGCGAGCACCACCTCCTCGGAGGTCTCGAAGCGCGCCAGGGCCAGCGCGGCAGCCGTCCCCGCGCGGTCGCGGCCGGCCAGCCGCTCGACGTCGCGGCCCTCGGCCAGCGCGTCCTCGACCGTGGCCGGCACCGCCGCCTCACCGCCGGCCAGCAGCACCTCCTCCACCTCCAAGCGGTCCAGCGCGTCCGCGGTGACCTCCGGCACCCCGTCCTCGACCAGCAGCACCGGACCATCACCGCGCAGCGCAGCCCCGGCCACGAGCGCGTCGGGGAAGGTCCGCGCGGTGGCGACCACCGCGGTGTCGGTGCCCGCGCTCCACTCGGACGCGGCGACCTCGGCAGCGGTGGCGAAGCGGTCGCTGCCCGCCAGCCGCTCGAACCTGACGTCACCATCCGCGTCGTCGACCGCGACGAGGTCGCCGTCGAGCTGCTCGCCGCGGGCCGCCGCGAAGGCGTCATCCGCGCGCAGGGTCCCCGCGAACGCGTCGTGATCGGCCCCGGTCTCGACGATCCCCTCGACCATGTCCAACGCATCCACCGCGTCATCGAGGCCCGCGCCCAGCGCGACCGCGCCGCTGACCATCGGCGCGCTGAAGCTCGTGCCCGCCGCGCTGCCCACCGCGCCGACCGGGTGGACGAACGGCGTGGCGGTGCCCACCCACTGGCCGCGATTGCTCGCGGGATGGGCGGATCCCGACGGAGCGAGGCCACCCACCGCGAGCACGTCGTCATAGCCCGCGGGGTAGTTGCGCGCCGCGATCCCATCGTTGCCGGCGGCCGCGACGACGGCCACGCCGGCGTCGACCGCATCGCGCGAGGCCGCCTCGGTGAACGGGTCGCCCACCGGGCTGCCGAGGGAGAGGTTGATCACCGCGGCGCCGTTGGCGACGGCGAGGTCCATGCCGATCGCGATGTCCAGCGCGGTCACCCTCGGGTCGTCCAGGCCTGACAGGTCGTCGATGACGATGAGCGGGAGGATCTCGCAGCTGGGGCACACCCCCGCAGCGCCGTAGCCGTCATCGGCCCCGGCCGCGGCGACCTTGGCCACAGGCGTGCCGTGAGGGTTGAGCGCCACGTCGCCCTCGTGGGGCTGGTTCATGATCACGTCCCAACCGGGCCGGATCCGCTCGGCCGGCAGGGACGGCGTCGCGTCGACGCCGGTGTCGAGCACCGCGATGGTCGGCGGGTCGTCGAGCTCCAGCGCGCCGCGATCCCACAGGTCCACGATCTGGTGCTCGACGAGCCCCCACTGCTCGTCGAGCCGAGGATCATCGAGGTCCACCCTTGTCGAGGGCCGCTGGTCGCCGGGCTGCTGAAGGCGATGCACCGGGGCGTGCTCGACCTGGGCCACGCCCTCGTCGCTCGCGAGCTGGCCGGCCGTGACCGGGGCCGCCGGAAGGGTGCGCAGCCCCAGCAGCCGGTTGCCGGCCTCATCGGCCAGGTCGAGGTCGATCACCTGGCCGTGATCGGCCAGCCGCGCCGCGACCCGTTGCACCCCCGCCTCGTCGACCTCCGCCGGGACGGTCACGATCAGGTCGTCGGGGCTGCGCCAGGAGGCCTCCGCGTCAGCGCCCGCCGCGGGGTGGCGATCGTCGCCCTCGGCGACCGCCGCTGGCGCCCCCAGCACCAGCGCCAGCACCCCGGCGAGCAGCAGCAGCCATCCGCGCAGTTGCGGTCCCTGCGGCCGTGGTCCGTGAGTCCGCTGCATGTGTGCCCCGAGCCTGGAGGCAGCCCCTGGCAGGACCCAGGACCGCTCGACCGATGTGCCGCGACGACGTCGCTCGATGACGATAGCCCCCCGCATGTGATGCTGGCAAGTTCGCTCTTGTCCCTCATGCAACGATCGTCACGCACAGCGCGCACCACGATGGGCCCGTCGGAAGGACAGGCGTCGCATGCGCCTCCGGGAGGCGCGTCGAGGCCCGAGACGCCATCAGCATCCCTGGTCGGCCAGCGCCCGCTCCAGCCGTGCCTGGAAGGCCTCCACCGACCCCGCGCAGGCCTGAAGGTCCGAGGGCGCGAGCAGCACGTCCACGCTGCCGTCGTCCCAGCGTCCGAGGATCACCGGCAGCGCGGTCCGCGCCGCCTCGACTGCCCAGTCGGGGACCTCGTTGCGATGGACCACGCGCACCTCGACCGGGAGGTCGGCCACCAGCTGGTCCCAGGCCCGCTTGCGCCGGACCGGCGAGTGGGTGATGTCGCACAGCGCGCACTCCGCGAAGCCCAGGAGGTGCCCGACCACGTAGCGGACCTCGCCGGCCAGGCCCCCGTCGGCGTCATAGATGCCGAGCAGCTCGACGAGATCGCGCATGCGTGGCTCCGAGCCGTCGCCGTCGTGGGTTCGCGTCACGCTGGGGAGCGCGACGTGGTGCCCCTCGTCGTGCTGCGGCGCTCTCGGACCCCCGCGCAGTGCGGGGCCGTGCCGCAGTAGACGAGGTGACCGCCACCGACGTCGGTGTAGCCCGGCTCCTCCACCCGAGGGAAGGTGACGCGGACCTCGCGACCGTTGGCCGTGATCTCGAGCGGCGCGCCGTCCATGGGCCGGTCGGCTGAGGTCACCAGGCGGCGCAGGTACTGCGCGATGGCGTCGGCGTCGACGCCCTCGGCGCCCTTCGCCACGAGGTCGGTGCCGTCGACCTCGACCTCGACGATGCCCTCGAGCGCAGCCTGCTCGCTGGGGTCGACGTCGTCGCGCTGCTCGGCCGCCGCGATGCGGCGAGCGTCCACCAGGCTCGCCAGATCGCGGCCCTCCCAGCCGCAGCCGGCCAGCGCCTGGGCGCAGCGGGCATGGAAGCGGCATCCGTTCGGCAGGTCGATGGCGTCGGGGATCTCCCCCCGCGCGTCGACCTTCTCTCGGCGGTCGAGCGGGTCGGGCAGCGGCACCGCGGAGAGCAGCAGCTCCGTGTAGGGGTTGCGCGGCCGCTCGATGACCTCCTCGGTCGGCCCGATCTCGGCGATGCGGCCGAGGTAGAGGATCGCGGTCCGATCGCAGATGTAGCGGATCGTGGCGAGGTCATGACTGACGTACAGGATCGACATGCCGAGCTCGTCGCGGAACCGGCGAAAGAGGTTGAGCACCCCCGCGCGAATCGAGACGTCGAGCATCGACACGGGCTCGTCGGCGACGAGCAGGGTCGGCTCGACCACGATCGCTCGGGCGATCGCAACGCGCTGGCGCTGCCCACCCGACATCTCGTGGGGGTAGCGCTCGAGGAGCTGCTCCCCTGGCAGCCCAGCGCGCTGCAGCGCCTGGATCACGCGCTCGCGCCGGTCCGTGCCAGGGGTGCCGATGCCGAAGTTGCGGAGCGGCTCGGTGATCGTCTGCTCGATGGTGAACCGCGGGTTGAGCGTCTGGTAGGGGTCCTGGAAGACCATCTGCACGTCGCGACGGAACTCCTGGGCCTCACGCCCTCGCGTGGCGACCTCCCGGCCGTCATAGCGGACCTCCCCGCCCGTCGGCGACTGCAGCCCGACGACGACCTCGCCAAGGGTCGACTTGCCCGACCCGGACTCGCCAGCGAGGCCGAGGATCTCACCCGGCTCGATGCGCAGGCTCACGTCGTCCACCGCGTGCACCTTGCGGTCGTCGTCGCCGAAGAGCGAGGCGAAGAAGCCGCTGCGCAAGGGGAAGTGGCGCGACAGCCCATCGACCTCCAGCGCCCGCCCCGTGACGCGGGACGACGCGCGTGGCGTCGCGCGGCCCGTGGCCTCGGTGGCGATCCGTCCAGCCTCGCTGCGCTGCCACGTCTCGCGGCTCCCAGCCTCGGCACGCATCCGTGCCGCGTCGTGGGCGTAGTGACAGGCCGCGCGATGGCCGGGAGCGATCTCGACCTCGGGGGGATCCTCCGCGCGGCAGCGGTCGGTCGCCCACGGGCAGCGCGCGGCGAAGCGACATCCGGTGACCGCGGACGCGGCATCGTCGGCGGCCGTGAGGTCAGGCGGCGAGCCGGGGATCGAGACCAGCTCGCCCTTGGCGCTCTCCAGGGTGGGGAACGCGTTCAGCAGCCCCATGGTGTAGGGGTGGGAGGGGCGGTGGAAGACCTCCTCGGCGGTGCCGATCTCGGCGATGCGTCCGGCGTACATCACGGCGACGCGCTGGCAGACCTCGGCCACGACGGAGATGTCGTGGGTCACCAGGATCATCGAGTTGCGCAGCGAGTCCTGCACGTGCTGGAGCTGGGCGAGGATGCCGTCCTGGACGACGACGTCCAGGGCCGTGGTGGGCTCGTCGGCCACGATGAGCGTGGGATCCAGCGACAGGGCGATGGCGATGACGGCCCGCTGGCGCATGCCGCCGGACAGCTGATGCGGGTAGTCGTCGAGCCGGCTCCGCTCGAGGCCCACGAGCGCGAAGAGCTCCTCGGCGCGCGCTCTCGCCTCGGCGCGCGTGACCTCCCGGTGCGCTCGCAGCGTCTCGACGATCTGGTCGCCGACGCGTTGGACGGGGTCGAGCGCGTTGAGCGCCGACTGCGTGACCATGGCGAGCTCGCGCCAGCGAACCGTGTTCAGCTCCTCGAGGTCGAGGGCGAGCAGATCGCGCCCACGGAAGCGCACCGACCCCTCTGCGACGGCGTTGTCGGGCAGCACCCGCAGGAGGGTCTTGGCCACGGTGGTCTTGCCGCAGCCGGACTCACCGACGAGGCCGAGGTTCTCGCCGTCGCCCAGCGAGAACGACACGCCGTCGACGGCGTGGACCGCGGTCTCGCCCGTCCGGTAGCGGGTGCGCAGGTCGGTGACTTCGAGCATGGGGATCCTTCGGCTCCTCCTGGGCACGCCAGCGACGTCAGGACTTCGTCGCAAGGCGTGGGTTCGACAGCACCTCGAGCGCGCGGGCGATGAAGAAGACCGCGACGACGGTGATCATGATCATGATGCCGGGGGGGATGATCCACCACCACGCCACGCGCCAGGCCCCCGACAGTCGGGCCTCGTGGAGGATGCCGCCCCAGCTGTAGACGCCTGGGGGACCGAGCCCGAGGAAGGACAGCGTCGCCTCGGCAGTGATCGCGAAGGCCATGGCGACCGCGAGCTGCAGGAAGACGAGCGGCAGAACGTTCGGCATGATGTGGACATAGAGGATGCGCCAGTCGCTGGCGCCAGCGACGCGGGCCGCCTTCACGAAGGGTCGCTCGGCGAGGCTCAGCACCTGCGCCCGGATGAGCCGGGCGGTCGTGCGCCAGGTCACCAGCCCGATCGCGAGGATCACGATGAGCAGGCTGGGACGGAAGATCAGCACGAGGATGAGGGCGAAGGCCTCGAGCGGCAGGGCGTACATCACGTCGACGAAGCGCATCAGCAGCCCGCCGGTGCGACCCTTGAAGTAGCCGGCGATGAGACCGATGTTGGTGCCGATCAGGGTGACCATGAGCGCAGCGAGCCCGCCGACGAGCAGCGCGGTGCGCGACCCCCAGATCGTCTGGCTGAAGATGTCCCGCCCCAGATGGGTGGTGCCGAACCAGTGGTCCGCGGAGGGGGCCGCGAGCTCGTTCTGGTATGGCTCGGTGCCAACGGCGAGGACGCGCCCGTCCGCACTGCCCATGCCGAGCAGGCTGCGGCTGTAGCCGGTGTCGACGCGTTCCCAGACCCCGTCCTCCAGGCCGACGGCGATGCCACGCTCACCGAGCGCGAGCGCGGTGTCGGCCCCACCGAGGAAGCGCACGTCCTCGTAGACGCGCGACTCCGGGGAGCGCATCTCCTCCCAGGCCCCGAGCGCTCCCCCCTCGCTCAGCTCCCCACCGGTCTCGGTCACCGGCGGGTGGCGGAGGATGGTCCCGCGCTCGCCGACGAGGAGCACCGTGCCGTCGTCTGCGACGTCGACCCCGAGGAGATCGCGGAAGGTCACGTTGGGGACGGGGTCGAGCGCCCCGTCCGCGTAGGCGAGGACCGTGCCCTGCTCGCCGACCACGACGCCCTCGCCGGGCCCGGTGAGGCGGACGCCGCGGAGATGGGCGTCGACCCCGCTGTCGAGGAGCTCCCAGCCATGCGTGGCGTCCCAGGCCGCGACGGTGCCGTCGTCCCCGACCGCGAGCGCGGCCTCGTCGCCGGCGACGGAGACGTCGCGCAGCACCGCGTCGGTGTCCAGGCCCTGGACCTCCCACTCCTCGGGCGCCGAGGCGACCTGGCCATGCACCGCGGTGCCCTCCGCCCCGACGGCGATGACCGTGCTGCTGTCGGCGTCGAGACCAACCAGGCTCGCGTCGGTGACCGGAGCCGCGTCCTCCCACTCCTCGTCGGCGAGGACGGCGATCCTCCCGGCTTCGCCGACCGCGACGCCCCCCGCGTCGTCCAGCAGCGTCGCGGCGTTGAGCGGCTGGTCGGCGACGATCTCCGGCTCCCCCCACGAGGCGCCGTCGTAGAGCAGGGCGACGCCCTCGACGCGCTCGTTGATCTCGTTCGGGTCATGCGGCGCGAGCAGCGGCGCGGCCGCCGCGATCGTGATGATCCCCAGCAGCAGCCCCAGGCCGGTGAGGGCGAGGCCGTCGGCGCGGATGGCGCGCCATATCGAGCGGAGCCATGTGCTCATGCGGCGTCCTAGGACCGAACGGACGCGTCGGCGACGCGTGGGTCGAGGCGGCCGTAGACGAGGTCGACCAGGAAGTTCAGCACCAGGATCATCCCTGCCATGAAGATGAACGTGGCCTGCGCCATCGGGTAGTCGCTGGTCTGCACCGCCTGGAACATCTCCCGACCGAGCCCGGGCCAGCTGAAGACGACCTCCACCACGATCTGCCCACCGACGGCGAGCCCGGTGGTGACCGCCGCCTGGGTGACCACCGGGAGCAGCGCGTTGCGGGCGGCGTGGCGATACATGGTCCGCGCCTCGCTGAAGCCCCGCGCGCGGCAGAACTCGATGAAGTCATCACCGATGACCTCGAGCATCGTGTTGCGCATGATCAGCATCGGAAGCGCGATGTAGTACGCCGCCACGACCAGCATCGGCAGGATGAGATGGCGCAGGAAGTCGAGCGTGAGGATCTTGTCGAAGAAGCCGGACGCCTCGTAGGGCAGCGTGCGCATCCCCGACGTGGGCAGGATCCCGAGACCGACCCCGAAGACGAAGATGGCCAGCATCCCGGTCCAGAAGACGGGGGCGCTGCGGAGGATGAGCCCGAGGGTGATGCCACCGCGCTCGATGCCGCGCCCGCGCTTCCAGGTGAGCTGCACGCCGAGGGCAGGGCCAAGGGTGTAGGCCAGGAGGATCGCCGGCAGCATCATCGCCAGCGTGTTGAGGAGCCGGTCCACCACGATGAACCCGACCGGGGCTCGGTAGTGGAAGCTCGTGCCGAGCTCGCCGGTGAAGAGGTTGCCAAGGAAGACGAAGTACTGCTGCCAGACCGGAAGGTCGAGGCCGAACCGCTCCCGCGTGCGTTGGATGTCCTCCTGCGACAGACCCTCGGTGATGAGGGCGCTGGTCGGGTCGGGGAGGCCGAGCCGGAACAGGAAGAACACCAGCGTGAGGATCACGAAGAACGTGAGCACGAGCTGCGCGATCCGGGCTGCGAGATAGCTGCGCATCGAGGCTCCTGGCGCGAGTCCGGGGCCGAGAGCCCGGCCCCGAGATCCCGGGAGGGTCGAGCCGCGCGGGCCGGCCCTCCCGGGAGCGAGCAGCGGCTGGGGCGCCGCCTGGACGGGGCGCCCCGCGCCGGCGTCTAGTCGTAGTAGCCGGCGTCGCTGAGGATCTGGCGCGCCTGGTCCATGTCGAACTCGAACGTCGCCGTGTCAGGGTTGTGCCACGTCGGGTTCGAGGGGGCGATCACGCTCGTGCCGGGCTCTCCGCGACCGTCGAGCAGCACGTCGACGATCTGGTCCTTGTCGATGGCGTGGCTCAGGGCGCGTCGCACCTCCGGGTCGTCGAAGGGCTCGACGTCGAGGTTGAAGGTCAGGTGGTAGTAGCCGAAGTCGGGGGCGTTGACGACGGTCAGGAAGTCCTCGTCCTCGGCCTGGGGGATCTGGCCGGGCTCGAGGCGCCACGCGGTCATGTCGATCTCCTGGGTCTGGAGACCGGTGAACACGCCCTCGGCGTCGGCGTAGATGATGAGCTCCATGCGCTCGATGTCGAAGTCCTCGGCGGTGAAGTGGTCATCGAAGACGACCAGGCTCTGGTACTCGCCGATGTCGTAGCTCTCGAACTCCATGGGACCCGAGCCCACGGTGGGGATGTCCTCGGGCGCGAGGTCCTGCGGCTCATCGATGTCGGCCCAGATGTGCTCGGGCAGGATCGGGATCTGGGCGAGCGTCACGTTCGGGAACGGACCGAACGGGCTGTCCAGGTGGAAGCGGACCGTCTCGTCGTCGACGACCTCGGTCTCCTCGATCATCTCGATGAACGGCATGAAGTAGCCGAACTCCTGCTCGAGGTAGTAGTCGTAGGTGAACTTCACGTCGTCGACGGTGACCGGCTCCCCGTCATGGAAGGTCATGTCGTCACGCAGCGTGATCTCCCACGTGGTGTCGTCCGGCGCGTCCCAGGACTCCGCGGCCCAGGCCTCCGGCTCGGCGTCCGGCGACAGGCGAATGAGCTTGTCGTAGTACATCCGCATGAACTTCCAGCCCCACACCGTGGTGGAGTCGAGCGGGTTGATCGTGTCGGGCTCCTCGGGCGTGCCGATGGTGAGATCGGTCTCGTCCCCGACGGGGGTCACCTCGTAGGGCGTCCACTCGTTGTAGAGGGCCTCGCCGGCCATCTCGACGAAGTCCTCGAAGTTCTCGTTGTTGTAGGCCACGACCTCGTCGCGGTAGAACAGCACGTTCACCGGCACCTCCTCGCCGGCGATCGCCTGCATGTCCTGCACGTACTCGACCCGCTGCTCGAGGTCGGGCTCCGCCCGCTGCAGCTCGAAGAGCTCGTCGTAGTCGGCGTCGACGAACTGGCCAGGGTTGTTGCCGCCAAGGTCGGTCTGCCCGCCGTGCAGGGTCCCGAGGAAGTGCTGGGGGTCGAGGCGGTCCACCCGACCCGACCAGCCCGCGACGACCGCGTCGAAGTCCTGCTGGTCGTAGAAGGTCTCGATGAGGGTGGAGAACTCCGTGGGCTCGACGTTGACGTCCACCCCCAGCTCGCCCCAGGTCTCCTCGATCATGAAGGCGGCCTCATAGCGAATGGGGTCATAGCCCTCGGTCGTGGTGAGCAGATCGATCTCGGCGAAGGTCTCGACCTCGACGTCCTCGTCCGCGACGTCCTCGTCGTCCTCCTCCTCGTCGGTCTCCTCGACGGCCTCGTCGGCATCGGCTGGCTCGTCCTCCTGCTCGGCAGGGGCACAGGCCACGGCAATCATCATCAGGGCGGCCAGCAGCGCCAGCAGGCCCAGGAGTCTCGTACGCACGGATAGCCTCGATGGTCGCGAACGCTCCGACGCTGGTAGTCGGATGGAGCGGCGTGAGTGTACGCAGCGTGAGCCGCAGGACCAAATGAGTGCTATAGCCTGATCGAGTTGACCGTGTGCTCGGCAGCCCGAGCAACGCCGACCAGGTCGGCGAGCTCGACGCGATGAGCCCCTCGGTGACCGGTCCAGCGACACGGCCCCCGAGAGGGTCACCGCCATGACGTCCGCCAGCCGCCCGCAGCCAACGATCTGGCGAGCGGGCCCCACCAGAGCCTTGGGGGTGACGAGGCCCCCTGCGCCTGCCGTCCTTGCCGCCGCGCTCGCGCCAGTGACGGATCGTGGCGAGCCCGACCGGGGCTGATGAGGGGACCCTACGTCCCCCGGACCGGGGGATACGCCCCTGCAGACAGGGGCGTTCGCGCGTCGCTCCCGCAACCGGGCGCCCGTAGGCTCACCGCAGAGCCACGAGCACGATCTTCCGGTGGCGCTGCGGGGGCGCAGGTCACAGGAGACAGCCGTCAGGCCCGAGAGGGTGAGGCGCGATGACGCGCAGGCGCGGCGGAGCACTCCCGTTCTCGCAGGCCACCGTGCCGCGAGCGGAGTGCCGGTCGCGGCAGGTCGAGGGCGCGTCCACGAGGGGGCCATCGGCGGCTGGCCGGCACGCGCATGCCCGCTGCACGGGACTGACGCCTCGAGCAAAGGAGCATCGATGGTCGCGTCGATCCATGCCCGCCGCCCGTTGCGGCCGTTCACGGAGGAGAGCTGATGTCTGACTCGGGATTCGGCGCCGACACCATCACCCGCACCGTCCTCGGCCGGCGGTCGTTCATGAAGTGGAGCGCGGCGGCGGGCGGAGCCGCGGCACTGGCCGGAGGCGGCCTGGGCTTTGGACTGCAGTGGGCTGACCGCGCGGCAGCCCAGAGCGACGCCACGGTGATCCCTACGGGCTGTGCCCACAACTGCGGTGGCCGTTGCGCGATCCGCGCCTGGGTCGAGGACGGACGCGTCACAAGGATCGAGACCGACCAGCGACCTGACTCCTTCGAGGATCCACAGCTTCGGGCCTGCATGCGCGGTCGCACCAACCGCGAGCGGCTCTACCACCCGGATCGCCTGAAGTACCCCATGAAGCGAGTCGGCGATCGGGGCTCTGGCGAGTTCGAGCGCATCTCGTGGGACGAGGCGCTCGATACCGTCGCCGCAGAGATGACGCGGATCATGGACGAGTACGGCCCAGAGTCGATGTACAACAACTACGCCACCGGTGGCGGCAGCACCATGCGGGGCTCAGTCAATGCCACACGGTTGATGAACCTCTTTGGTGGCCGGCTGAACTTCTACAACAACTACAGCTGGGCCGCCGCGCAATGGGCGACCCCCTACAGCCTCGGGACCGACCTCAGCGGCAGCAGTCGCGACGACTGGGTCAACAGCAAGCTCATCCTCGCATGGGGCTTCAATCCCGCCGAGATGATCTTTGGCACCAACACCCAGTACTACCTCAAGGAGGCCCAGAAGGCAGGAGCCCGCATCATCGTCATCGACCCGCGGATGACGATGACCGCGAGCGCCATCGCCGACGAGTGGATCCCCATTCGTCCGGGCACCGACAACGCCCTCATGGACGCCATGGCGTATGTGATGATCAACGAGGACCTCCATGACCAGGAGTTCCTCGACACCTACACGATCGGATTCGACGAGGAGCACATGCCCGACGGCATCCCGTCGGGCAACTCCTACCGCTCCTATGTCATGGGTGATGGCGAGGACGGCACAGCCAAGACGCCGGAGTGGGCAGAGTCCATCACTATGATCCCACGGGATCGCATCATCAGGCTCGCGCGCGAGTTCGCGATGACCAAGCCAGCGGCGCTGATCCAAGGCACCGGTATGAACCGTCGGGCCTACGGCGAGCAGCCCGTGCGCGGCGGGATCAACCTGGCTGCGATGACCGGCAACATCGGCATCAATGGGGGCTGGGCCTCCGGGATGGGCCTGTGCGAGCGCGGCGTCAGCGTCGGCGGCTTCCCAGCCGGCGAGAACCCCGTCGAGGCCGCGATCCCCGTGTACCTGTGGACCGAGGCGGTCCTCCGCGGGACCGAGATGGGACCCGAGGACGGGCTCGTCGGAGTGGATCGACTCCCCTCGAACATCAAGTTCATCTACAACTGCGGGGGCAACTGCCTCGTCAACCAGCACGGCGACATCAACAAGACCACCGAGATCCTCAAGGACACGTCCTTGTGCGAGTTCATCGTGGTCCATGAGCACTTCATGAACGCCAGCGCGAAGTTCGCCGACATCCTGTTGCCGGCCGCCATGGACCTCGAGCAGGACGACCTGGCGACGACCTGGGCCTGGGGCGAGTCGCTGATCTCGTTCAGCAAGGCCGTCGAGCCGCTGTACGAGGCTCGGACCGACTACGACATCTGCGCCGACCTGGCCGAGCGCCTCGGCATTGGGGAGGAGTTCACGGAGGGCAAGACGCAGGAGGAGTGGGTGCGCGAGGCCGTCGAGGTCACCGAGGAGGCCTACGACGACTTCCCGGGCTACGACGCCTGGCGTGAGGAGGGCATCTACGTCCCAACGTTCGACGAGCCCTTCGTCGCCTTCAAGGACTTCAGGGACGACCCGGATGAGCATCCGCTCGACACGCCCTCTGGCAAGATCGAGATCTTCTCCGAGGACATCTGGGAGCTCGACCGCGAAGGGCTGCCAGCGGTGGCCCAGTACGTGCCGGAGTGGGAGGGCGGTCCGTGGGATCCGCTCTTCGAGGAGTACCCCCTGTCGTGCATGGGATCGCACTACCAGCGACGGTCCCACTCAACCTTCGATGAAAGCCCTTGGCTCGATGAGGCGATGCCACAGCGCCTCTTCATGAACCCCGTCGACGCCGAGGCGCGCGGCATCGAGGACGGCGACATGGTCCGTGTCTTCAATGACCGGGGAGAGGTGCGCATCGCCGTGCGCGTGACGCCTCGGCTGGTGCCCGGACTGGTGGACCTGCCGCAGGGCGGCTGGTGGCAGCCGAATGGCGACGGCGTCGACGTCGGGGGCTCGGTGAACACGCTCACGAGCCTCAAGCCGACGCCAGGGGCGTTCGGGAACGCGCAGCACACGGTGCTCGTGGAGGTCGCGAAGGCATAGACGCGGAGGTCTGACATGAGTGACCAGCAGATGGCGTTCTACATCGACCTCGCGGCCTGCAGCGGTTGCAAGGCGTGTCAGATCGCCTGCAAGGACAAGAACGACCTCGACGTCGGCAACATGTGGCGACGGGTCGTCGAGTACGTCGGCGGTGATTGGACGCGCTCGGGCGACGCCTGGGTGAGCACCGTCTACGCCTACAGCGTGACCGTCTCCTGTCTGCACTGTCAGGACGCGCCATGCGCGGAGGCGTGCCCGAGCGCCGCGATCGTCAAGCGAGACGATGGCGTGGTCCTGATCGAGGAGGACCGCTGCATCGGCTGCCGCTACTGCGAGTGGGCATGCCCCTACGGCGCGCTCCAGTTCGACGACGCGACGGGCAAGATGACCAAGTGCGACTTCTGCGCCGACTACCTCGCAGATGGCAAGGAGCCGGCCTGCGTCGCCTCGTGCCCCATGCGGGCGATGGACTACGGCCCACTCGACGAGCTGCGGGACCGCTACGGCGATCTGGCCGCAGTCGCTCCGCTGCCAGACCCGTCGATCAGCCGACCAGCAGTGGTCTTCGGACCGCACCCGGACTCGCGAGCCCTCGGCTCCACCTCCGGGCGCATCGGGAACCTGGAGGAGGTCTAGTCATGGGTCTGCACGATTGGTCCTTGATCATCTTCACGATCCTCGGACAGATGTCCGTCGGGGTGTTCCTCATCCTCGGCATCGTTCATACGGTCGCGGTGCGGCGTCACCCCGTCGAGGAGGTGGAGCGGCTGACCGACCGGGCGCTGTTCGCGATCGGCCCGGTCCTCATCCTCGGCTTCATCGCTTCCCTCGGGCACCTTGGCAGCCCTGTGAACGCCTACCTCTCGCTGCTCAACGTCGCGGAGTCGTGGCTCAGTCGAGAGATCCTCTTCGGGACGCTCTTCGCGGCCGCGGGTGCGTTGTTCGCCCTGATGCAGTGGCGCAAGATCGGGTCGTTCGCCGTGCGCCGCATCGTGGCCCTCGTCGCTGCAACGCTGGGGATCGCCTTCGTGGTGGCCATGGCACTGATCTACATGCTCCCGCTGCAGCCGGCATGGAACCTGTGGGTCACCCCGCTGACGTTCATCGTGACCTCGCTGCTGACCGGCGCCCTCGCCATCGGCGTCGCGTTCGTCGCCAGCTACGCCTACGAGCGCAAGCGGGAGGGCGCGGACCACGCGGCCCTCGCGTCCCTGCTCCATGACGCACTGCGGGGCCTCGTCACGGCTGCCGTCATCCTCGTCGGCATCCAGCTCGTTGCGGTCTCCCTCCACGTGGCGGTCTTGTCCGCGGGCGAGACCACGGCCGCGGTCGACAGCGCCGCGGCCTTGACCGGGGACTACGGCGTGGTCTTCGCGCTGCGGCTGACGCTGGCGTTCGTTGGGGCTGCGATCTTCGGGTTCCTCATCTACCGCAGCACCATCTGGGCCACGTCGCAGCGGACCATCGGCACCCTCGTCGGTGGCGCGTTCGGACTAGTCCTCGTCAGCGAGGTGCTGGGCCGCTACCTCTTCTACGCCGCCAGCGTGCCGATCACGATCTGACCGTAGGGCATGCGGTCCTCGCGGGTGGCGCCGATCTCGCGTCGACGTCACCCGCGACCTCCCGGAGCCCGCGTCGCAAGGGGCAGCCATGAGCACCACCGAGCCGGTGACGACCAGGCTCTCGCCGGAGCGATGGGCCACTGACCTCGTGGCCCACAGCCTCGCCTACGGCTTCTTGAGCCGAGCCATCTACCAGGAGCCAGATGGGGGGCTGCTGCGCACGCTCGCCGACGATGACGTCGCCGCCACATGGCCCGTGGAGGGTGACGACACCGACCTGGCCGTGGGCCGCGAGCTCTTGCATGGCTTCCTTCGCGAGTGGAGCGAGGAGCTGCTGCCGGAGCTCCGGCGCGACTACACACGGCTGTTCATCGGGCCTGGCATCAAGGCTGCGCCCTGGGAGTCGGTCTATCTGAGCCGCGACAACGTGGTGTTCGAGCAGCAGACGGTGGCCGTCCGCGACTTCTACCACCGCTTTGGTCTCCAGGCGCCGAGACTGCGTCGAGAGCCCGACGACCACCTGGGCCTGGAGCTGGCGTTCATGGTGCATCTCTGCTCGCTGGCGCTGGAGGCGCTCGAGTCCGAGGATCAGCGACGGTTCCAGTGGCTGCTCGGTGCGCAGCGGACGTTCCTGCGGGTGCATCTGCTGCGCTGGGCGCCGCGCTGCCTCGGACTCGTCATCCAGCACGCCGCGACGGACTACTACCGCGGCGTCGGACACTTGGCGCTCGGAACGCTGCGACGCACCGCCGAGACCCTCGGGATCGATCCGGCCGAACACGCCCCGAGCGTGCGCTGACACGGACGACATGCCGTGAACCTCTTGTCGTTGCTGGGCAGCCTCGCGACCGACGAGGACTCGGTGCCCGCGCTCGACCGCGCGCGATGCATCCACGCGGATGGCGTCGACCATGCCTGCGAGCGCTGCGTCGGCGTGTGCCCCGTCGATGCGATCAGCGTCGACATGCCGCCCGCAATCGACCCCGACGCCTGTGTCGGCTGCTCGGCCTGCGTGCCTGCCTGCCCGGTGGGCGCCATCGCGGAGCCTGACCCCGTGATGAGGCTGCTGGGATGCGCCGCACGGGTCGACGCTGACCAGATCGAGTTGCTCTGCACTCGTCACGAGGACGTCCCCGTCGCGCCCACCGGGGCGGCCGGCATCCAGATCCGCGGCTGCCTCGCGGCGCTCGGCGTGGGTGCCTACATCGCGCTCGCTGCGCTCGGCGTCAGGCACGTGACGGCGCTGGTCGACGACTGCGCTGCCTGCGACCTCGGCGGGCTCCGCACGGAGATCGACGTTCAAGTCGAACGGGCCTCGCGCCTCGGGGTGACCGCGACGCTCTCCAGCGAGCGGGTGACCCAGCGCACAGGCACCCAGCCACTGCCTGTCTGGCAAGCCGACCGGCCACCGGTGGACCGTCGCAACCTGCTGCGCGTCAATGGCGGGACCGACCGCCAGTCGCTCGCCCGGTTCCTCGCCGGTCGCGATGCACCGGTCGAGGCGATCAGCCGCGACCGCTGGCGGATCGTCGCCGGTCTGCACCGGCTGGTCGCGTCGGGGCTGGTGCAGCCCGATGCGTCGCTCGAGGGTCTCGGCTTCGCCTCGGTGGGGGTCGGGGCGACGTGCAACGGGTGTGGCATGTGCGCGAGCGCCTGCCCGACGGGGGCGCTGACCCGCACGATCGACGGTGAGTGGCGACTCGAGCACAGCCTCGCCGATTGCATCGCCTGCGAGGCCTGCGTCACCGTGTGCCCGGTCGAGGCCGTCCACCTCACAGGATCGCCGCGCGTGCGCGATGCCCTCAGCGCGCAGCCGGCTGTGGTGTGGAGCGGGGTGCCCAAGCGCTGCGCCCGGTGTGGTGCGCCGCTCGGTCACGACGACGCTGGCGACCGCTGCCCGCCCTGCGAGTTCCGACGCCAGAACCCCTTCGGACACCGACCGCCGACAGGGCCTTCTGCGAGCTGAGGCGCCGCGCGCCCACCTCCTCGCCGGCGGCAGTGCCATGCTGACCTTGGGCGGCACCCCCGCCATGAGCGAAGCGTCCACGGTGCTACCCCGCGCCGTCACGGCGACCGACGCCACCAGGCCCCAGACCAACAGCCGCTGGCTCGAGCCGGTGTCCCCGCGCCGAATGGGCACGGCGTGTCGGCAGCGTCCGTCATGAGGACTGCCGACATGGTCGACCTCGCGCGCTCGTGGTCAGGGGCCATCACCGCTCCGCGCAGCACGCCGACGCTCGAGGGACGGGAAGACCGGCCCTGCCCACCAGCGTTGTCGGGATCGACCGTCCGACGCCTCCCGATCGCGCAACGGCGCCGGCAAGGAGGCCACGATGAGCACCGAGGAGGAGCAGCCACGACGGCCGCGGCTGACGCGGTTCCAGTTCGGCAAGGAGGATGAGGACGATCCCGCCGCGATGGCGCGGGTCATCCGCGAGATCCGACGCCAACGCCTGCGCGAGCGCGAGCGCGAGCGGGAGCGCGACGACGAAGAGTCGTGAGCCCACCCCGAGGGCACGCCGCGCACTGGGACGCACAGGGGCGTGCGCGGGACGAGCCGACGAGGACCGACGAGCGGCTAGTCCTGCCCGAGCGTGGGCGGCGCGTCGGGTGCGTCCTCGTCGGACGCACCGATCGCACCAACGTCGGCCACCCCGAGTCGCTCCGCCATGGCGGTGGAGCACCAGACAGCCACGAGCGAGGATCGCGCAGTCGAGATCCAGCTGCGCTTGGCGGAGCAAGGTCACCACCGTGCCGCGTCGGCGCCTGACCTCCTCGTCGGCGTGACAGCCGAGCTCATGGGCCTGACCATCCTCCACGACGACACGGACGTCGACCTCATCGCCTCCATCACCGGCCAGCCCGTGGAACGACGCACCGGCCCATGAGCCCGACACGACGCGGTCACCAAGCATGGGCGGATCGGGGCGAAGGGATACGAGTCCGATCATCCTGCCCTCGTGCGCGCCTAGGACCTCACGCTGCCGGCCGCGTGCGGCGTGAGGCCCCCGTCATGCCCTCGGCCCCGAGCCGGCGGCGAGACGCTTGGCGATGGCGCGCACGTCATCGAGCTCGCCTGCCGCCACGGCGATGACCAGGTCATGCGCTTCGTCATTGCTGAGCGTGAGCCGCCATCCGTTCATGCCGTCGAAGGCGATCACGCTCGCCAGACCCAGCCGCTCGTTCCCATCGACGAGCGCATGACTGCGGACCAGCGAGTGCAGGAGCGCCGCGGCCCTCTCGTGCAACGTCGGGTAGGCCTCATCGCCGAGGACGCGAGCGGCCGGTCGAGCGACGGCCGCCTCGAGCAAGCCAGCATCGCGCACCTGCACCTCCGCAAGCACGCGCCCCGCGATGTGGATCAGATCGTCGACGTCGAGGAGGATCAACGCCCGAGACGCTCCAGCGCCTCGGCGTACCTCGGCAGCTGCTCGTCGAGCACCTCGTCCAGCAGCTCACGCCTGCTCGTCCGCTCCACGTACTCGCGCACCGCCTGTTGGGCGACCTCCTGCATCGAGCGACCCTCCCGCGCTGCGCGGCGCCGGAGCGCTTCAGCATCCTTCTCATCCAACCTCAACGTCATGGCCATGACCGCATGGTATGACCACTGATACCAACCAGGACCCCGAGGTCACCCGGGTCGCGACAACGGCGACCACCGCCCACAGCCACGCCAGGCCGATGCTCATCCAGCCGGTCCGAGGCCGACTCGAACCGCGTGATCGACGGCCTCCAGCCGACGCTCAAGCCTCTGCATCAACGGGAGGAGCAGGACGACGACCCCCGCTCGGTCATCAGCAGTTCGAGTCGATCCGCGACTCGCTCGGCGAGCGCCTCGCGCTCGTCATCGGTTCCACTCCGCGCCCGTCGGAAGCGTCGGGCTCGACCACCACCGAGACTCCCCTGCCGTGCAAGGTCACGCTGGACAGCGCGCGCAGCAGGCAGAGCACGACGGATGCGTGGTCTAGCCTCGCGGCATGCCCGGCAACCGGATGAGCCGTGACGAGTTCTACGCCAAGCTCTCCGGCTTGGACGAGGCCCAGCTGCACAAGGCGCTGTGGACGCTGTACTGGCGAGGGTCCGCGCAGGTGCGCGAGCGCATCGAGGCACAGCTGGAGCCCGAACAGGCCGCGACGCGACGGCGAGACCCCGAGCCGCCCGACGGGGCCGCGGTGCTGGCCGAGGTCCGCGAGCTCGCGACACTCGCGCGCAAGGGCGCGTACCTGGGTGGCGACCGCCGCGTCTCCACCCGCGAGCGGAGCGGGTGGCGGTTCACGTTCAAGCGGCTGGTGACCGAGGCGCGGGAGGCCTTGCGAGGCGAGGACCTCGCCAGCGCCGCGGCCGCGCTCGAGCAGTTGGTCGATCTCGCCTGCGAGACCCGCGAGTTCGACTACTTCCGGTCCGAGGACCCGATCTCGGCAGCCGGCGTGGTCGTCTCCGACGTGGTCGAGGACCTGTGGACCGCGCTGCGTGAGGCACGCGATGTCGCCGAGCTTGCCGCTCGCGCGGCGCCGCAGCTGGCCCGATGGGAGTCGGCATACGGCTGGACGCGCCACGGGCACGGCCGGGTGGCCCAGAGGGAGCGCTCGCTCGCCGCGGTGCTCGGCGCGATGCTTCGGGCACCCGATCACTGGGACGCAGTCGCCACCCACTACCTCGCGGCGCTGGACGCGATCGCGGATGGCGGCGCTCCCACGATCCAGCGAACGTCACGGTCCGCAGACCGAGGTCGTAGCGAGCGCGCTGCATCCCTTGCCGAGTGGCACGGCCTGCTGGTCGACCACCTCGTCGGCTCCGAGGCCGAGGGGCTGCTCGACCGGCTCGCGACGCATGCCGCGCTCGGTGGTCCGGAGCTCAGGCTCGTGGAGGCACGCCTCGCGCATGCTCGGGGCGAGGCCGACCGCGCCGAGGAGCTGATCCACGGCTGCCTCGAGGAGCTGCCCGGCCACGACGGCTTCCTGGACTTCGCCGAGCGCGTCGGCGCAGCGCTACCAGCGCGCGCACGCGAGCACGTCGTGGCTCGTCGGCGCTGACCGCCGCTCGTCCGCAGCCGACCGCGCGTGCCCAGGTCACGTTGCGCCGGGGAAGGCCAAGGGCTCCGACGAGTGCGACGCCGAGCTGGTCGGGACTACACCCGTGGCGCTCACACCGCGCGCTGGGAGGCCCGGCACGCATCAGAGACGGACGAGACGCATCGGCAGCCGCACGCAGGCGTCGCCTGCCGCGGAGGGGGTGCACCGGGTGAGCTTCGGGTCATAAACCGAGCCCACCGCGGGGGCAGCACGACCCCGCACGAGCACGAACGTGCAGGTCAGCGGCCTACAAGGTGCAGGTGAGCAGCAGTTGCTGTGGGCCCGG
>PUKE01000141.1 GCA_003550425.1 Nitriliruptoria bacterium | reverse complement strand
AACGTGATCATAGTGGACGAAGCCCACCGAGTTGTAGGCGCACCAACAAGGCTCATGATGTTTTACAAGGTCTTGTCCAGCCTGTCCGCCCGCCACAAGTTTGGCATGACAGCAACGTACAAACAAAAGAGCAAGAACGACATATCCAAGTCCACGCAAAAGATCATCGGGCCTGTATTGCATGAAGTAGGGGCCGATGATGTCGGGGACAAGATCATAAGGGCAAGTGTGTACACCCCAAGTGTGCCCACCTTGCCTGCAACCACCTATCTGAAACCCGACTACACCATGGACTTCAATAAACTCATTGACTACTTGACAAAGAACGAGAAAAGAAACCGTAGAATTGTGAACGTGATCAAGAAATCGGAAGACAGACACCACTTGGTACTCACGCACAGGGTAGCCCACGCCAAGGTTCTACGGGATTTATTGGGCAGAGGGGCATTGATACTTGGTTCAGTACCAAAAGCCAAGAGAAACGAAATTTTAAGGGATTTTCGGGAAGGCAAGGAAAAGGTTTTATTTTCCACGTATTCTTTGGCCAAGGAAGGTTTGGACGTGCCCATAGCCGACACCTTGCACCTTTCTACCCCACAGAAGAACTATAACACCATTGTGCAGGCCGTGGGTAGAATTGAGAGAAACTTCACGGGGAAGAATGAGCCTATCGTGATCGACTATATCGACAAGAATATCCCATACTGTGTAAACGCCTATAAGAAGCGAAGGGCAATCTATAATAAGACCAAGAGAAAAATAGCGAGGGGTTAAGCCCTTCGCTTTTTCTACATTTTTTTATAAAAGGTATTGACCTTCGGGTAGAAACATGGTAGGTTGTGGGTAGAAGGGTAGAAAAGCCCCAAAAACGAAAGGAGAGGTTAGAATGGAAGAAAAGAAGTACGAAAGAGGAACGTATGGGCACAACCTATTGTCGGCTCTCACAGATGCATTGGAGATGTACGACAAGGTCTTGGAAATGGACGAACACAAGGCGGATCCTGATGTCAAAGAAACAAGGGAGAGAATTCGCAAGGAGAAGGAAAAGGTCGAAAAAGACACATCTCATGAATTGCACGTAAAGGTTTCCCCCGACTACAAGGAGAACAGGACCCAAGAGGAAACCAACGCTTTGAACTACTTGGCCGTCAACTATCCATTCGGGGCATCGGTCATCAAGGCTTTTGTCCAAGCCTTTGAAGAAATGGAAAAGGGGGAAGGAAAATGAAGGGCTGGACTATGAAGGAACACCTCACGAACGCCAACAGGATTATCACAGAGATGTACGAAAAGTATCATGAGGAACACGGCGGTTTCATTGACAAGGAGATGGAAAACGACTACAACATTCTCAAGGAAGAAAAGGCCAAGATGGAGAAAGACGACAACGAAATCTTGCAAAAGGTCATAAACGACGAAGACGGTTTTGCAAACAAGGTCGAAGATGTCACAACGATCATGGAATACGTCTGCAAGACCTATCCAACCACACAACGGTTGGTGGTCGAGTTTGGCCAAAAAGTGGACGAACTCATGGGGGTGAAAGAGAATGGCCAAAAGCCATCGTAGCATGACCATCGAGAAACTTGTGGAAAGGTGGGTTGTGGAAGGGTTCGGCGGAACCGCCTCGGCGGGACGGATCCTTTCCAACCGCCGTGAACTCACCTATGAGGGGTTGCCCATCGCCAAGCGCTATGACAAAACTCGCATGGTAGCGGTAATCTCGGGTAGGCTGACCACACCCAAAGAAAGGCTACGGAAGAAGGTTCTTGAAGTTGCATCAAAAAACGGTTGGAACACGGGGAGATTTTAATGGATAAGAAGACTTGGAAAGAATGGTGTAAGAAAAACCCGAACCCTCTCGATTTGGAAAACATAAGAGAAACACGGTACTTCAAATACGAGAACTACTATGCCCAAGTCAGGGCCATGCAGGAAAACGGCCCCCTTGATCAAGCCCACGCCTTCATCGGCATCACCTTCCGCAAGTGGGACAAGGACAAAGAGGACTTTGTTCACATGGATGGGTATGAGAAAAACCACGCCTATAACGCCATGGGGTTGCCCAAGGTTGTCAAGCAGATGTCCGCCAAGTACGCCATCGGAGAGGTAGTGATACCGTGAGGATCCTGACCACCGAACAATACGAGGCTATCGAGAAAACGCTCGAAGGCCACACCGCTTTCTTCACCACAGTAACAGAGTTACAGCACTTCTTGGACAACCTTTATATCCTTACGTCCCCCAACGAACATGGCATCAAGGTCAAGGATATTCATGACAAAGAAAAAGCCGTCAGGAAGAAAATCTCGCAGGGCATATTCAATGTGGTCGAGATTGTCAATGGTCATTACTCGGTTTACCTCGCAGAATTCATTGACGAGGAAACAAGGCTCCGCAAGTTTCACTTGGAGTGGATGTACAAGACGGGAAACGATGTCTATTTGGACGAGTACCTGAAACGGGTTCGACACAGGTTGAGCCAACGATCCGAAGCAAAGCCCTTGATGGCTTGTGGGCATCTCGCTAACGCTTTTGTTGACGAAGGCAAGCCCGCTTGCGCCATCTGTGGTGAAACCACAGTTAGCACGTTATTGTCGGGGCTTGAAATGGGCGACCGTGTTTCCCGTTGTGTGTATTGTCAAAAAGAGGTATCGAGCAAGCCAACGTTGCCCTTCTTCAAATTCAGTCCCAAAGAAAAGTACGATGAACACTATTGCGGATGTAGGGGGTGGAACTGATGACTGTGAAAGACTATGTTGTGCAAACAATAAAGGAGTTTTTTAAGGAGATGGACGGCTACTTTGCGTTTGCCGAAATCAAGGATGACAACAAAATAAGCAAGTACACCATTGACGAAAGCGCTGACCTTGTTCAAGAAAGCATCTACAAGTTGGAAAGGGATAAGAACCCCATATTGAAGATACCCGCACAGGAATTGAAGGCGGGGTTTGCGAACCGAGAAGGGGAAACGTTGAACTTTGAAAGCGAAGAAGGCATAAACTCCTTTCAATATCTTGAAGAAAACCACCCCGTGATCACGTCAATCTTGTTCTCCTGTGAAACGGGCAGGTTTTATGGCGACACGAACACAGAAGAATATCCGAAGGATGATCATGGGGGCATTGTATCGTGAAAAGGTGCGATGACTGCGGAAAGCAAATTGCATCGGGCCATGTGTTGCATGAGTATGATCAAGTCCTTTACTTCTGTGTTGAATGTACATCTGCTATGTTCACAGATAAGGACCTGCAAGAGATGCATGACAATGACGAACAACACTTTGAAAAGTTTGGAAAGGAGAAGGAAAAATGAAAGAGGGAAAGGGGTACAAAAATGAGTAGGTTGAAATCGACAAAGATCGAGTGGGCAGACGCATCATTGAACCCCGTGGTCGGATGCAAGTCGGGATGTCCATATTGCTACGCCAAGAAGATCAATGACAGGTTCAAATTCATTGAGAATTGGCGTGATCCTCAATTCTTCCCTGAACGTCTTGCACAGTTGGCGGATCCTACGCCCAAGGTCGTGTTCATGAACAGCATGAGCGACATAGCATGGTGGGAAAAGAGTTGGGCGATTGCGGTAGGCAAGGCTATTGACAAGTACAACCACCATGTATATGTATTCCTGACCAAGGACCCAAAAAAGGCAAGGGACAACTTTTACCTCATGTTGGCGCAACAGACTAAAATATATGTCCCTACAAACATAATTTTCGGGTTGACAGTCACCAAAAACAGCCTATGGGAAAGAAAATTCTTGGACTACTTTTCATCTTTACAGACAGGCACTCGAAAGGCCTTGTGCTACGAACCCATCCATGGACCTTTGGACAAAAAAGTCCTTTCAGAAGCGAAATGGGGCATAGATTGGGTGTTGATGGGAGCCGAAACGGGGAACAACAAAAACAAAATACCCGCTCAAAAGGAATGGATCATGGACTTCTTGGAAACCATCAAGGCCACCTACCATGATGGCAGGCTCGAAGTTGACGTAACCCCACCCGTGTACATGAAGGACAGCCTCATACCCGTGATCGGTGAAGAAAACATGATCCGCCAAAAACTAACTAAACACTAACTATCGCTAACTATACCGTAACCCCTTGGGGAAGGCGGTGAGGGACTGGCGCCCTCGCCACCCGACCCTTGGAAGGTAGAGTAGGCGGAACAGGGGAGAGGATCCATTCCTCTCCCCTTCTTTTGGGGTTGATCAAAACACCTCTATATAGGGGGTACTTATACCCCTCAAAGGTTCAGAAACGCCAACACGGAGCAAATTTCAGGGGGTTTTTATTTGGAAGTCTTATAAACAGGGAAAAACTTATAAAAATCTTTCAAAAAGTCTTGACATATCGCCCATTATATGTCATAATACAAGTGTAAAAGGGGGAAGGAGTTAAGCCCCTTAAAACCAAATCAAAGGAGAGTTAGAAGATGGAAAAGAAGATCAGAATTCAACAGGAAAGACTTGAAAAGGACATTGAGAAGATGGACATCAGGATCAATTTCCAAAAAGACAGGATCCACAAGTTCGCCAAAGATTTTGCTGAAAAAGACACCGAGAACCTTACCCCTCAAGACACCCAAGAATTTGCCCATAGGATCAAGAGAGAGCAGGAAAAGTTGGAACAGTTGGAACAAGAGAAAGAAGCCCTTTGGGTAGCCCTTGACAATGTATGTGCAATGTACAAACTTATCTGAACCAAAAGGCGGGTTGAAGCCCGCCTTTTCCTTGGGGAAAATTATAAAAAGTTTATAAAATGTCTTGACATATAGCCCATTATATGTCATAATACAGGTGTAAAAGGAAGAAGGAGAGATGAAGATGAAAAAGATGGGACCTGAAGTAGAAAAAGCAGAAAAGAAAATTGCAAAACTCAAAGAGAAGTACCCCGAAGGAAAAAGGCCCCAAGAGATTGAAAGAAAAATCAAACTACTTGAAAGGAGAATTTGAATGTTTACCAACTATCCCAAGAAAGCCATTGAAGTCATGGCACCCGAAAAGTTGTTCGAGGCAGGTTACGAAACCCATTCAGAATTGTTCGAGAAAAAGGCCGCCTTGAATGATGCAGAGAATGACATCCTGAATGACAACAGCCTCGACACCGAAGACATCAAGTCCCTACTTGGATCCATCAAGATTTACTCGGTTCAAGTTGACCAAGCCAAGACCCAATACCAAAACATCAGAGACGAAATCCAATACCGAGGGCTTTGGCAAGAGTGGAACCAATACCGCCTGAACAAAACCAAGCAAGCCAAATGAAGGGACGGCGGATCCGTCCCTTTTTCACCACAATTCTTGAGAGAGAGGTGCTACCGTGCGATACTTGACAAGGAAGCAAGTGAACGTCATCTATGCCAACGTCAAGAACAAGAGGATCAAGGTCAAGCCCAAAACTATGAACCTGTTTTACAAGGTT
>PUKE01000055.1 GCA_003550425.1 Nitriliruptoria bacterium | reverse complement strand
GTCGCCTCGCACTGGGCCTCCTGGGGGCACACGCGCCCGCAGACCGCCGGCAGGGAGCTGTCCTCGAAGATCACCTCGGCGGCGCCGTCGACGTCGCCCTGGGCGACCTTGCCGAGGAACTCGTCGATGCGGATGCCCACCGGGCAGCCCTCGATGCAGCGAGGCCGGACGCACTGCAGGCAGCGGTCGGCCTCGACCTGGGCGCGCTCCCAGTCGAGGCCGAGGTCGACCTCGCAGAAGCCCTCGGCGCGCTCGGCGGCGTCGTGCTCGCGCGGCTCGACCCGCGGCAGCGCCATGCGCTCCTTGCGGGTGCGACCCGACGGCGACGTGCTGCTCATCAGCGTGCCTCCCGCAGCGTCGGTCGCGGCTCCGGCGCGACGTCGGCGGCGCGCTCCTGGTCCCGGTAGGCCTGGTTGCGGCGGTGCAGCAAGGCGAAGTCGACCTGGTGGGCGTCGAACTCGGGCCCGTCGACGCAGGCGAAGGCGGTCTGCCCGCCGACCTGCACGCGGCAGCCGCCACACATGCCGGTCCCATCGACCATCAGCGGGTTGAGGCTGGCCACCGTGGGGATGCCGTGGGGCCGCGTGACGTCGGCCACCGCCCCCATCATCGGCACGGGCCCGGCGGTGAGGACCAGGTCGAGGGGCGCGATGCCGGCCGCGGCCGCCTCCACGTCCTCGGCGAGCACGTCGGTGACCACGCCGCGGCGCCCGCGCGAGCCGTCGTCGGTGACCACCCGCAGCGACGCCGACACCGAGGCGAGCTCGTCCTCGAGGGTGAGCAGGTCGCCGGTGCGGGCGCCGAGGATGGTCACGAGCTCGTTGCCGGCCTGCGCCAGCGCCGCCGCGCGCGGGTAGGCGATCGCGCTGCCCACCCCGCCGGCCACGACCGCGACCCGGCCGGCGTGCTCGACCTCGCTGGGCGCGCCGAGCGGGCCGGTGACGTCGAGGATCGCCTCGCCGGGACGCAGGGCGCACAGCAGGCGGGTGGTCAGCCCGACGGCCTGGACGATCAGCGTGATCGTGCCCGCCTGCGGGTCGGCCCCGGCGATGGTCAGGGGGATGCGCTCACCGCCCTCGCGGACGCGGACGATGACGAACTGCCCGGGGTGCTGGTGGCGGGCCACGCGGGGGGCCTCCACGACCAGCCGCACCACCTCGGGAGCGAGGGCCTCGGCGTCGCGCACGGGGAACATCACCGCCGATGGTGCTGAGCGCCCTACCGGCCGGTAGGGGGCGAAGGTCCCGGGCGCGCCCGGCCCCGGGTCCCGCCGCCGGCGAGACTCTGGCGAGCGCGCGCCAGGCCCCTGGGGCCGCGCCGCGCGCCGCGGTCAGCGGCGGAAGGCCAGCGCGTACTCCGCGGCGCCGAGGACCCCGGCGTCGTCGCCGAGGGTGGCCTCGACCATGCGGCGGTGCTTGCGCGGCAGCATGACCACCGGGTGGGTGGCCTCGGCGATGCGGTCGATCAGCGGCTGGCCGAGCTTCTCGGTGAGCCCGCCGCCGAACACGATCGTGTCGACGTCCAGCAGGTTGATGAGCGAGCCGAGGGTGTGGCCGAGCGCGCGCACCGCGTCCTCGAGCAGGCGATTGGCCAGCGGGTCGCCCTTGGCGATGGCCTTGGCCCAGCGCCCGGACTTGATCGGCTGGTCCTCCTTGCCGGCCTTGATCAAGCGGGTCTGCTCGCCGTTGGCGGCCGCCAGGCGAGCGGCGCGCTCCATGCCCGCGCGACCGGCGTAGGCCTCCAGACAGCCGCGGCGACCGCAGCCGCACTCGGCGCCCTGGGGGACCGCGACCATGTGGCCGACCTCGCCGGCGCCGCCGAACGCGCCGACGTAGGGCTCGCCGTCCAGCACGAGCCCGCCGCCCACGCCGGTGCCCAGCCACACCGCGAGCAGGAAGCGCGACCCCTCCCCGCCGCCGTGGCGCACCTCGCCGAGGGCGCCCAGGTTCGCGTCGTTGCCGACCCCGACCGGCACCCCGTCGAGCGCGTCGCTGATCAGCGAGCCGATCGGCGAGGGCTCCTCGAACCCGCCGAGGTTCGCGGTCCCGTGCACCACCCCGTCGCGGCCGACGGGGCCCGGCACGCCGACGCCCACCGCGTCGACCTCCCCGAGCCCGCGCACCAGCTCGGCGACGGCGTCGCGCACCGCCTCGGGCCCCTCGTGGGGCGTGGGGCGCTTGTCGCGTGCGGTGATGACGCCGCCCTCCACGCGGGCGGCGGTGATGTTGGTCCCCCCGACGTCGACGCCTGCCACGACTGCCATGACGGCCTCCCGGTTCGGCTCGGGTGCGGGCGCGGGCGCGCCTCACGCGGGCGGGGTCAGGACCTCCAGGCCCACGTAGGGCACGAGCGCCTCGGGCACGGCCACGCTGCCATCGCTGCGCTGGTGGGTCTCGAGCAGCGCGGCGATCGTGCGGCCCACGGCGCAGCCGGTGCCGTTGAGGGTGTGCACCAGCGCGGTGTCCTCCTCGGGGTGACCACGGTGGCGGCAGCGCAGCCGGCGCGCCTGGTAGTCGGTGCAGTTGGAGCAGGAGGTCAGCTCCCGATAGCGCTCCTGGCCGGGCAGCCACACCTCGCAGTCGTACTTGCGCTGGGCCGACGCGCCGAGGTCGCCCACGGCGATGTCGACCACGCGCCCGTGCAGCCCGAGGCCCTCGAGCAGCTCGACCTGCAGGCCGGTGAGGCGCTCGTGCTCCTCCTGGGACTGCTCGGCGGTGGTGAAGCTGAACATCTCGACCTTGTCGAACTGGTGCACCCGCATCAGCCCGCGCGTGTCGCGCCCGTGGGCGCCGGCCTCGCGGCGGAAGTTGGTCGAGAAGCCCGCGTAGCGCAGCGGCAGGTCGGCGGTGTCGAGGATCTCGTCGCCGTGCATCGCCGCCAGCGGCACCTCCGAGGTGCCGACCAGGTACTTGTCGTCGGCGGGCACCTGGTAGATCTCCTCGGCCGAGCCGGGCAGGAACCCGGTGCCATACAGCGCGTGCTCGCGCACCAGCACCGGCGGGATCACCGGGACGTGGCCGTGGGCGTCGAGGAAGTCGAGGGCGTAGCGCACCAGCCCGAGCTCGAGCCACACCGCGGGGCCGCGCAGCAGCGCGTTGCGGGTGCCGGCGACCTTGGCGGCACGGGCGAGGTCGAGGGCGCCCAGCGCCTCGCCGAGGTCGACGTGGTCGCGGGCTGGCGCGTCGAGCCGCGGCGCCTGGCCGAACCAGCGGATCGGGACGGCGTCCTCCTCGGCCTGCCCCTCCGGCGCGTCGGGGTGGGGGAGGTTGGGCAGGTGCGCCAGGGCCTCGTCGACCTCGGCCTGGAGGCGCTCCTGCTCGGCCTCGATCTCCGACAGCCGCGCCGAGGCCTGCTTGGTCTCGGCGATGAGCCGCTCGCGCTCCTGGTCGGACTCGGCCTGGCCGATCGCGCGGCCGGCCTGCTTCTGCGCCGAGCGCAGCTGGTCGCCCTCGACGATGAGCTCGCGGCGGCGGGCGTCGCGCTCGGCGAGGCGCTCCAGCGCGGCGCGGTCCACGCCGCGTCGGGCGAGGGCGGTCGCCACGGCCTCGAAGTCCTCGCGGAGGGCGCGCAGGTCGATCATCGGTGGTCTCACGCCTGGTCGCTGGGTCGGGTCGCGGCTGGCGTCCCGCGCCCACGCCGGAGGCGGGGCCGCGCAGGGAGCCAGCCGTGCCCGCGAGCCTAGCCCAGGCGCACTACTCGGGTCGGACCCAGTCGCCGTACTCGGCCGCTGCGGCGTCCTCCACCGCGGCGGGCCCGCCGATGACGGTGGCCTCCTCGGCGTCGACCTCGCGGTCGGCCAGCCACTCGGCGACGGCTGCGTCCGCGCCGCGCGCGTCCCCGTCGACCAGCAGCAGGACGCCGAGGTCGGCGGCGACCGTGGGCGCGGCGGCCAGCGCGTCGGCGTAGTTGCGGCCGGTGGCCGCCCACGGGCGGTCGGGGTCGGCCAGCGGGTCCTCGTCGAGGTCCTCGGTGAGCTCGGCGACGCGGTCGACGTCGAGCTCGTCGTCGAGGTCGCCGTCGACCAGCGAGTCGGCCAGCGCCAGCGCGGTGGCGTAGCGGTCGTCGCCGGCGCGGCGGGGCAGCTCCTCGGCGTCGACCAGGTCGGCGGCCTCCTCGGCGAGCGCCTCGGAGATCGCGGCGCTGCCGCCGACGACGGTGGCGTTGTCGAGGCCCTCGAGCGCCTCCGCGGTGGCGTCGGGCAGCGCGTCGGCGTCGTGGTCGACCAGCAGCAGCGGCTCGCCGGTCACCGCGCCGCGCCAGCCCGCGGCGAGCGCGTCGGCCCAGGCCCGGTCGGTGTCGTCGTGGTCGCCGAGCGCGAGCAGCGCGCCGTCGACCTCGGTGGCCTCCCAGACCTCCTCGGCGACCTCGGCGGCGGTCGCGAACGTGTCGTCGCCGGCCAGGCGCTGGGTGTCGGCGTCGGGCACCACCTCGCCGACCGCCTGGCGCACGGCGGTGGCGAGCCCGTCGGTGTCGCCGACGAGCGTCACGCGCTCGGGGTCGAGGTCGGACAGGGCCTCGGCGACGGCCTCGTGGAGCTCGTCACCCGAGGTCAGCAGCAGCGGCGCCTCGCGAGCGGCGGCGAGCGGGCCGGCCGCGCTGGCCTCGGCGGGGGCAGTGGCCGAGGCCAGCACGACCTCGTCGGCGCCGTCGGGTGCCGCGCGGCGCGCGAGCTCGACCGAGGTCTCCGCGCGGTCCTCGCCGGCCACGCGGGTGACGTGGTCGGGGACCTCGATGGGCTCGGGGTCGGCGTCGGCGCTGGCGTCGTCGGCCTCGGCCGAGGCGCCGGGCACGTCGCCGCGCTCGACCGCGTCGGCCAGCGAGAAGTAGGGGTTCAGGTAGCCGCCGAGCCGGTCGTGGCTGCACGGGCTCGACCCCAGCGAGGGGTCCATGATCTCGAAGTGCAGGTGCGGGTTGGCGGTCGAGGCGTTGCCGGAGGAGCCCACGTACCCGATGTGCTCGCCGCGCTCCACGCGGTCGCCGCGGGAGAGGTCCGAGCGGTAGGCGCCGTCGCGGTTGGCGTCGTCACGGCCGAGGTGGATGTAGCGGTAGTGGCGCCCGTCGTCGCCCCGCTTGGTGATCATCCAGCCCCAGCTCGGCCGCGTCTCGGGCATCTCGATGATCTCCCCGCCCACCGCGGCGTGCACCTTGGTGTCGTGGGGCGCGAAGACGTCGGTGGCCCGGTGCAGCCCGCAGCTGTTGGACCGGCCCTGGTAGAAGTCGTTGGTGAACCCCGGGTTGTGGTACCCGTGGGGTCCCGAGACCTCGCGCGCCGCGTCTCCCTCGACCGGGAAGGTCAGGTCGACGCGCTCCTCGTATCCGCTCGCCAGGGCGGGCGCGGTGCTCGCCAGGACCAGGGCGAGCCCGATCCCGGCGAGCACCGCGACCCGACCGGCGGTCGCCCGCAGCCGTGTCATGGTCGCTGTCCCCGCAGCCGGT
>PUKE01000247.1 GCA_003550425.1 Nitriliruptoria bacterium | reverse complement strand
CAGCGGCTCCTCGGTCGCCTCGAGCGCCTCGCGGTAGAAGCCCGTGGCGGCGTCGAGGTCGTCGACGTCGACCACGATGTGGGCCAGCCTGACCGCCGTCTGCTTGACCGCGGTCGCTTCGTGCATACCGTCGCGCTCGGCGTCCCCAGACAAGGCCATCGCGGCCGATGATCGCAGCGCCGGAGGGGCAGGCACATCCCAGGGGCATCCCCTCGGCAGCGTCTCGCCGGGGTCCGAGCCGGAGGCGTCAGGGACCGCCCTCTACCTGGATCTTCGCAGGATCCCGATCGTGGGGCGGGCGATGGGGGACATGATCGGATGTCGGCCTCGGAGCCCTCTCCGCGCCTTCCGGAGCTTTCGCCGCGAGCGACGGTGTCGTAGGGTCTGCAGCCAGACATTCGTCACGAGTGTGGCTGACGGAGGTCAATCGTGGACCGGGCGCTGCCGATCTTCAGGCGCAAGCGGGGTGGGGGGTGGACCGTGGTGGGGCCAGACCACCTGCTGGTCCCTGGCGAGACGGCGACGGTCGCGCGCAAGGACGGCAGTACCACCGAGGTACTGATCGAAGAGACCAGCAACCCTTTCTGGGAGGACGGTACGAAGAAGTGCTGGGCCACCTTCGTTGGCGACGGGCAGGTCGAGCCGCCCTCGCTGTTCTGACCAGCCGTGACGCTTGGTCCGACGACCAGCCCTGGGCCGGGACGGAAGGCCCTGGCGCCCAGCATCGGAGGCGCTGCGGGCGATGCGATCGATCCGTGAGGTGAGCTGGAGCATCGACGCGCGCGCCTCGGGGCTCCAGGAGCGTTGACTGCGGCGACTGGCCGCTGGTGGTACCTATCGCACGCCGAGGAGTGGTGCCGCCAAGGGCGACCACGGCCTGTTCACCACCTGTGACATCGCCATGGACGCGTTGACCCACCTCCCATCCGTCGCCGACGGCTCCGACCATGGCGCGATCATCACCGACCTGGACCTCGCCCATGGCGGGCGTGGCTGGTGACCGCGTGCGACAGGAGTTGTCCGTGACGGGTCATCGACGCGCGCGCAAGCGGGCCAGCCCCGGACGCGGCTGCCGCTGCCTGGCTGCATCTCATCGTGTGCCCTCCTGGTGTGCGCGGCCAAGCGCATGGGCGGTCACCGGACGCCGTGGCGAGGATGACGGAAGGCTGCCAGGAGGCTGCTGGAGCCGGAGTGGCACCGACGGCTGGAGCGGCTCCCTATGGCAGCGCGAGGTGTTCACCGGCCGAGGCGTGTGCTGGCGCCTGTTGCGCGTCGAAGGCTGTGAGCACCAGCTGCTGGACATGGGCGAGGTGCGTGCGCATCTGGTCGCTCGCCTGATCGGCCGCTCGTTGCTCGATCGCTCGACTGATGGCCTGGTGCTGGCTGGCGCACTCGCGCGCCGCCTCGGCCTTTGGCACGTCCCGACTCCGCAGCGCTCCCACGAGATCGAGCGCGTCACGCAGTGACTGCTCCAGATGAGGGTTGCGCGCGGCCGTGACGATCGCGAGGTGGAAGCGACGGTCGAAGCGAGGGAACGACTCCTTGTCGGAGTCGGCAGCCTCACGCGAGGCATCGGCCAAGGCGACGATCGTGTCCAGATCAGCCTGCTCCGCACGGCTCGCCGCGAGTCGCGCCGAGTGGGCCTCGAGCGCCGTGCGCAGCTCGTACGCGGCGCGGATCGACGCTGACGACGGCACGACGACGTGGGCCTTGCGCTCGCTGTTGGTCTGGACCAGGCCGACGTGCATGAGACGCAGCAGCGCCTCGCGTACCGGCGTCTTGCTGATGCCGAGCTCGGCCGCGAGGCCGGTCTCGGTGACGCGCTCGCCTGGGCCGATGTGACGAGCGATGATCGCGTCCCGCAGCCGCTGGTAGGCGCTCTCCGCAAGCGTTGCGGGACGCTCCTCGATTGGGTCAAGACCTCGCACGCTGGCTCCTCGCGCTCGGGCTAGGCAGGTCGCTGGTCCGGTGGACGGCTGCGCCAGCCCGAACCCTACGACCCCGGCTCCTCCAAGGGTGGCTCTCCGTGGCGTGCATCTTGCACGCTGCATAGTGTATACTGAATACTTCACAACTTGCACGGGACTTCTGCGGGCTATCCGGGAGGAGGCACAGATGGATCTCGGCATTGCGGGCCGCACGGCCCTCGTTCACGGGGCCGGTGGTGGCCTCGGCGGTGCGATCGCCGTCGCGCTGGCTCGCGAGGGGGCCAATGTGGCGATCGCCGATGTCGATCCGACGGGGCTGCAACGGACCGAGCAGGAGGTGGTCGCTCACGGCTCGCGGGCGCTGCCGCTCGAGTGGGACCTCGCGGATCTCGACATCATCGACGGGCACGTGACCGCGGTCGAGCGCGAGGTCGGCCCCGTGGAGATCCTGGTCAACGTCACGGGTGGGCCCCCGCCGACCCCGGTGGCAGGTCAAGACGAGGAGGCATGGTCGGCGCACTTCCGGTCCATGGTGCTCTCCGTCATCGCCCTCACCGATCGTGTCCTCCCGGGCATGAGGGATCGGGGATGGGGTCGGGTCATCACCTCGACGTCGTCCGGGGCGGTCGCCCCGATCCCGAGTTTGGGGATGTCGAACACCCTCCGGGCCTCGTTGCACGGTTGGTCCAAGACGTTGGCGCGGGAGGTCGGGCGCGACGGCATCACCGTGAACGTGGTGCTGCCTGGCCGTGTCGCGACCCGTCGCATCACAGCGCTGGACGCGGCGAAAGCCGAGCGAGAGGGCAGCTCCGTCGAGGACGTGCGAGCCGAGAGCACGAGCTCGATCCCCTTGGGGCGCTACGGGGACCCGCGTGAGTACGGCGACGCGGTGGCGTTCCTCGCGAGCGCGGGGGCGTCCTACATCACCGGATCGATCGTGCGTGTCGATGGCGGCCTGATTCCGACGATCTAGCCGACCGATAGGAGGTCACGGCAGCCAGGCACCGAGCGAGAGTTCCACAAGTCAGTCGCACCCGACATTCCTAAGAGAGAAACGTCAGAAGGAGGACGCATGAAGGGTGCACGCATTTGGCCGCGTGTCCTGCTCCCGGCAGCCGTGCTCTCGCTGGCACTCGCTGCCTGTGAGGACGAGCCCGATGTTGCGGATGCCCCGCCGGACGACGAGCAGTTCCTGGACATCGGGACGGCGGGCACCGGTGGCACGTACTACGCCTACGGCGGTGGGTTCGCCAGCGTGCTGAACGAGCACGTCGACGCCGTCGAGGGAAACGCGGAGTCCACGGGTGGGTCCGTGGAGAACGTGAGGCTGGTGCACGGCGGCGAGAGCGATCTGGGCATCGTGCAGGCAGATGTCGTGTGGGAGGCGACGCACGGCGAAGGCGAGTTCGAGGACGACCCGCAGGACATCCAGGTCGTCGGCGGCACCTACCCGAACTACATGCAGCTTGCCACGCTGGACGAGGCGGGCATCGAGACCGTCGATGATCTCGCCGGTGCCAGCGTGTCGGTCGGCCCAGCCGGCGGGGGGCAGGAGGTCACCCTGCGGACCGCCATGGATGCCCTTGGCATGAGCTTCGACGACTTCGGTGCCGTCGAGAACCTCGGATTCGGCGACCAGAACATGGCGTTCGGGGACGGTCAGATCGAGGTCGGGAACTACATGACGTCGCTGTATGCGGGCACGCTTGAGGAGCTCGCTGCAACCCAAGACATCGGCTTCGTTGCCTTCTCCGAGGATGAGGTGTCCCAGGTTGTCGACACCGCTCCGTACTTCTTCCAGGGCACGATCCCCGGGGGCATGTACGACGGCGTCGACGACGACGTCGAGTACGTGCCAGCGCTGTGGAACTGGCTGATCGTGCACGAGGACGCTGACGACGACCTCGTCTACGACCTGACCGACGCGCTGTATGACCATGGCGACCAGCTCGAGGGCACGACACCGGTCGCCGAGGAGACGGTGCCCGAGAACCTCGAGGAGGTCACGACGCCGCTCCACCCGGGCGCTCTGGAGTGGGCCGAGGAGCAGGGCATCGACCTGCCCGAGGAGGCCTACGCCGACTAGAGCCTCCGCCCGTGGCCTCACGCCGGTCGGGGCTGCCGCGTGCGCGGTCCCGACCGGCGAGAGGGCACGGCACCACCGTCCAGGCCGAGTGGTCAGCCCCTGGCCCTGTGCGAGCCAGGGGCTGACGGCCCCCTGATGCAACGCTGGAGCGTGGATGGCCGAGCAGCCAAGCACCACCGGGCAGGCAGCGCCAACGGGGATGACCACAACCCGCCAGCTCGAGGGCTGGACCAGCACGCTGGTGAAGGTCGTCGCTGGCCTGTACGTCATCTACTTCTTCGTGACCGCGCACATCGGTCTCGTGTCGGCGCACGCCCACCGTGCGACCTACGTCGCCGGCGCGGTGCTGCTCATCGTCTTGCTCTACCCCGTGCGACGGGGACGCCACGAGCGACGGATCCCGCTCTACGACTGGCTGGTGGCGGCCAGCGTCCTCGCGGCGTTCGGCTACTTCCTCCTCAACTACGAGGAGATGATGCGGCGGGTCGGGGTGCCCACCGACCTCGACTTCGCGATGGGGCTGCTCGCCATCCTGTTGTGCCTCGAGGTGACACGGCGCACGACGGGCTGGCCGCTTGTGGCGGTGGGCCTCGGCGCCATCGCCTACGCGCTGTTCGGCGAGCACCTACCCGGGCTGCTGCGCCACGGTGGCTACCCCCTCGAGCGGATCGTCAACACCCAGTACATGGCCCTCGACGGGATCTTTGGCGTGGTGGCCAACATCTTCGCCACCTACGTCCTCCTCTTCGTCGTCTTCGGCGTGTTCCTGCAGAAGAGCGGGGCTGCGAAGTTCTTCGTCGACCTTCCGTTCGCGCTCGCCGGGCGACTGCGAGGAGGGCCCGCCAAGGTGGCGCTGCTGGTCTCTGCCCTGATGGGGTCGATCACCGGCAGCCCGGTGGCGAACGTGATGACCACCGGCACCTTCACGATCCCAGCGATGCTGCGCGCCGGCTATCGGCGTCCCTTCGCCGGCGGCGTCGAGGCCGCAGCGTCCACGGGGGGTCAGATCCTGCCGCCCGTCATGGGCGCGGGGGCGTTCCTGATCGCCGAGTTCACCGGCACGCCCTACCAGACCGTGGTGCTGGTCTCGCTCGTTCCAGCGCTGCTGTACTTCCTCTCGGTCTACTTCCTGGTCGACTTCGAGGCGCTGCGCGCCGGCCTCGCTGGCGTCGATGACGCGCCACAGGTCGGCGACGTCCTCCGTCGCGGATGGCCCTACCTCGCACCCCTGGTGGTGGTGTTCTGGCTCATCCTCGACGGGTACAGCCCGGCCTTCGCTGCGCTTTGGGGCACGATCGCTGCCATCGTGGTCGGGGCGGTGCCCTTCGACGGGCGGCGAGCAACCCTGCGGGACTGGCTCGATGCGCTGACCCAAGGCGGCACGCGCTCGGTCGAGATCGGGGGCATCGTCGGCACGATCGGGATCGTCATTGGCATCTTGGGGATGACGGGGCTCGGCTT
>PUKE01000197.1 GCA_003550425.1 Nitriliruptoria bacterium | reverse complement strand
GATCTCACGAACCATGCGAACCGCACGGGCCCGCAGCTCGTCGGGGTACTTGCGTGGTGCAGCCATGGAGCCAGTCTCCTTTCCAAGCTCCACGCTCTCCACCATCTCCGGGGCGGTTCACGCTGACGTCGGCGTGTGCGGCTGTTTGGGTGGCGGTGACGTGGCCGTTGTTGGCGACGGCGAGCTCGTAGAGCGCGGCTAGCGATCGTGGTGGGGGCTGTTGCCAGCTCTGGCGTGGTGCATGGCCGAGGTGGGTCTCGCGCACGCGGGCGATGAGGGCGGTCTCGACGTTGAGGTCGTTGGCCAGCGCGGTGTCGGGCTGGGTGGGGTCGAGGTGCAGGCGGGTGGCGATGGTGGTGATGGTCGGGTCGGTGCAGCTGGTGACCAGCGGGGTGGGGCCGTCACCGGCGAGGCGTCGGATCAGGTGGGGTCGGACTTGGTGCCAGCGGATGGCGTGGTGCTGGGGGAGCGGTTCGCCGTGACGCATGCGGTCGAGGTGGTCGTTGGCGAGGTCGGTGAGGCGCTGGGGCAGGTGCCCGGCGGCGCCGGTGCGCCAGTGGCCGTGGACGGGGATGTCGTAGGTGTGTTCGCCGTCGGTGAACCGCAGCGTGGCGGTGACCTCGACGTGCCAGCCGCGGTCGGAGCCCTCATGTAGGCGTGTGGTGGTGATCGTGAGGTCGCACAGGGAGGTCTTCCAGAGCCCGTTGAGGGTGTGGTCGTTGGGATCGCCGAGACGTTCGACGAGGTGCAGTAGTTGGTCGTGGCCGGCGAGGGTGGGGTCGGGGGACAGGCTCTGGTCGAGGTGGGCGCGGGCGTGGGCGGCGCGGCGCTCGAGGTCGGGGATGGTCTGTTCGACCAGGGTGTTGTAGCGGGTGTTGAAATTGTCGAGCAGCGCGCCGGTGACGCGTGGGGCGCCGTGCTCGTCGGTCTCTTCGAGGCGAGCTTCGAGGTGCTCGAGGTCGCGGCGGGCGGTGTCGAGGTCGGTGACGGCGGCATCGAGCGTGGCGCGGCGCTGGGCGTACTCGGCGTCGCCGAGGTCGTCGAGGCCCACGATGCGCAGCGGCAGCCCGTCGGCGTCGCGGATCGCGTCGATGAGGATGCCGTGCAGCACCTCCCAGGGGAGGCGCACGTGGCCTGCGGGCGCGAGTTGGCGGCCCGGGTGGTGGGCGGAGAGCGCGAACTTGTAGCGCGGCGGCATGTTGCGGCTGGGGCAGTGATCGGAGAGCAGCTTCACCGCCTCGCCGTTGTAGGTGGCCTCGACGCCCGACAGCGCCAAACGCACCGCACGGTTGTAGCGGTCGTGGTTCTCGGCCTTCCAGCGGCGGATGCGTGCGAAGTCCTCGGGCTGCGCCCACGGCCCGTCGGGGGGCATCACCCCGGTGATGTCGGGGGTGTCGACCTCGGGGTGCAACTCGCGGGTCAGCACCCCGGTCTCGTACAGCTCGAGGTTGTCGGTGATGCTGTCCAGCAGGCGCTGGTGTGCGCCCGGGGAGCTGGCGTGGTCGGCGAGGGTGTAGCAGGCTGCGGGGTCCCGGCGGCGCTCGCGCAGATTCTGGGTGCTGTAGCCCCGTCGGGCGAGCCCCTCAAGGATCCGGTGCATCGGCCACTGTGGGCGGCCCAGCCGCGCCAGGATCCACCGCACGTTGGCGACCTGGTCGACCGGCTGGCCGGTGGCGTCGAACACCCGCGGCAGCCCCGAGGTGACCGCCCCGGGGTCGGGACGGCAGGCGGGGGTGTCGAGGAACAGGATGCGCCGACCCCGCCCCCCGGTGTGGTCATCGAGGTAGCAGGTCGCCAACCCCGGTGGCGGCGGGGAGCCCATGCGGTAGCCCACCTGCCCACCACGCATGTCGTACTCGGAGAGGTCACGCTGGCCACGACGGGTCTTGAGGTACAGGCGCTGGGCGTCCTTGGCGCTCTCCCCACCACGCAAGAACTCGATGATGCTGGCGGCGTCGTCGAACTGCCGCGGCGACTGCTCGCTCGAGGCGAGGAACGCACCCGTCTGCTCCAGACTGTCGGCCAGCGGCGCCAACGGCCACTTCACCCGCGCCGAGCGGTCCTCACGGTGGCGCACCAGCAGCGCTGCCTCGTACTCGCGGACCAGCTCGGCGAGCTTGACCACCACCGGCTGCTGGCCCTCAGGCGTGACCTTCGCGCCCGACCCGGTGATCAGCACCGCCACCACACCCGCCTGGGCGCGCAGGTCGAGCACGAGCATGCGATGACGCATCGGCTTGTGCCGCCCACGCTCGGGGTGCGACACCGTCGGCTGCGCCTCCAGTTGCTGGACCAGCGCCTCGACGCCCGGCAAGCGGTCACGGATACGCAAGCCCGTGTCGCGCTCGGCCACCTCCACCGCCTTGACGAAGTCCTCAACCGCGCGCCGCACCGCCTTCGGACCAGACACGCTGCTCCACCGGCCCGTGATCACCATCGGTCGACCCGCGTCCAAGGCCACGCGCAACCCGTCAGGCAGCCACGGCTCCACCCCCTCGACCACCAGCTGGCGCCACACCGGCCCCGTCTCGCCGTCCTGCTCTACCTCAGTCACTCTCTGCACAGACATCACCATCAGTCTATCACTCGCGTTTCAGACATTTACTGTTGGTACTTTTAGGTTCAGCATCTTCCTGAGGTGCAGACGAGAGCTCCACCTCGAAGTCGCCCGCCTTGGCAGCGCCGCGACGCACCGCCTCCACCGCGTCAGCCCACGAACACCGCCCCTCCGGGCCGGTGGCGGTCAAGTACTTGGGGGCAGACCTCTGGCTCATGCCTCGACCCGTGTCGAGGCATCACCCGCATGCAAGGAGCCGAAGGCCGACTTGGCGCTTCTCCATCCGCAAGCGGCATCGGCGGCTCATGACCGGTCGGTCTGGCCCATCCGTCACGCACCTGCGGGCCCCGGAGCCCCGGCTGGCCAGCGCCAGCACCCGTCACAGCGTTCGTCGGACGGCGCTGGTCCGCGCGGTCTCACGCGCGGCACGTAGTTGGCCCATGTCACACCAGATGTGCATGATGCGGTATGGCTGCCTGCAAGATCAGGAAGGGCCCGCGATGACCGCATCGTTCGCCGAGCTCGTGGCGACTGCGACCAACGGCGCGCAGCCGTTTCGCTATCAGGAGCAGATCGCCGAGCGGGGACTGCCGGAGGTGCTGGAGGCGCCGACGGGGTCGGGCAAGACGCTGGCAGTCGTGCTGCCGTGGTTGTGGCGTCGGCGCTATCACCCCGAGCAGCACGTCCGGGAGGCGACCCCGCGGCGTCTGGTGGTGGCGCTGCCCATGCGGACCTTGGTGGAGCAGACGGCAGTGGCGGTGCGCGGCTGGTTGGAGCGCCTCGGCCTGGCGGAGGTGGTGGGCTCGGCCATGCTGATGGGTGGCGAGACCCCGAACGAGGACTGGCGGCGACGGCCAACCGCTGACGCGGTCATCGTCGGGACCGTGGACATGCTGGTCTCTCGCGCGTTGAACCGCGGCTTTGGGGAGAGCCGATCCCTGTGGCCGGTGAGCTACGGGCTGCTCAACAATGACTGCCACTGGGTGCTCGACGAGGTGCAGCTGCTTGGTGCCGCGGTGCCAACGTCGCGGCAGCTGCAGTCGTTGCGAGAGCGTTGGGGCACCGTGGGTCTAGCGTCCTCGACCTGGATGTCGGCGACCATCGACCGTGAGGCGCTGCGCACCGTGGACCGCTCGTCGGTGCCCGAGCCACACACCATCGCCGCCGAGGACCGCCAGGGCGCGCTGGCGACGCGCCTCGCGGCGGCGCGCCGAGTGGAGCGCGTCAGCGAGACCGAGACAGCCAAGACCCCGGCGGCCTACGCGGGTGCGCTGGCCGATGCCGTGATCGCGCGCCATGAGCGGGGCACGCGCACGCTTGCGGTGGTGAACACCGTGGCCACGGCGCAAGACCTCCACGCGCGGATCAAGCGCAAGTTGCCTGCGGAGGCCGCGGCGCCCGTGCTGCTGCACTCACGCTTTCGGCCTGCCGATCGCGATGCGGCGTTGCGCGCGGCGCTCGCCGAGGTCGACCCACGTGGCCCAGGGACGATCGTGGTCGCGACCCAGGTGATCGAGGCGGGCGTTGACCTCACGTCACGGGTGCTGGTCACCGAGGCATGCCCGTGGCCCTCGCTGGTGCAGCGAGCGGGCCGCTGCAACCGCTACGGCGAGCACGGCGCTGACGGCGACGCTGTGTTGGCCTGGATCCAGCCGCGCCGCCCCGAGCCCTACGAGCAAGACGACGTCGCTGCCACAGTCCAGGCGCTGGACAACCTGGAGGGCCGTGCGGTCACCGGGGAGGCGCTGGCAGCGACCGAGGTGGCGGTCACGTCGCAGTCTCATCCGGTGCTACGGGAACGGGACGCTCGCGCGCTGTTCGACACCTCACCGGATCTCTCCGGCGCCGACCTGGATGTGAGCCGCTATGTCCGCGAGACCGAGGACATCGACGTGGCCCTCGCCTGGCGCGAACTCGACGGAAGCGCGCCACAGCGGGATGCGGCAGTGCCCGCACGCGATGAGCGCTGCCCGGTGCCGGTGGGCCAGGCACGCGACTTCGCCGAGAAGCGCACGCAGCAGCTGTGGCAGTACGACCACCTGCAAGACCGCTGGGTGCGCGTCAGACCCCGGGATCTGCGACCGGGGATGGTCGTGCTGGTGGACGCAGCGGCTGGCGGATACGACCCGACCATCGGGTGGGCACCGACGTCGACGCAGCGGGTGCCGGATCTCGATGCGCCTGTCACGGGCAGCCTGGACGAGGAGCGCGACCAGGCCCTCGCAGGCGATCCGCTGGCCTTCTCCGGCACGTGGGTACCGCTGTCGGTGCACCTGCGCGACGTCGAAGCGCACGCGCGGGCGCTGCTCGAGGAGCTCCAGGTCGCACCCGTCGACCTTCCCGAGGCTGCGACGACCGCGACGGTCCGCGCCGGCTTGTTGCACGATCTCGGCAAGGCCCACGAGGTGTTCCAGGCCACGCTGACCAGCCGAGACGAGGGCGAGGAGGCTGTGCGCGCCCGCGAGCTCGGTCCCTGGGCCAAGGCCCCCGGCCCGTCGCGGCGCCACGAGCGGCCTCATTTCCGCCATGAGCTCGCCAGCGCCCTCGCGCTGTTCGATCACGCACAGGAGGCGATCGAGGACCTCGACGAGCCGGACCTGTGCCGCTATCTCGTCGGTGCACACCACGGACGGGTGCGACTGGCGATCCGCGGCGTGCCCGGCGAGGTCGCGGCGAACGGCACCCGTCCGCTGCTGGGCATCCACGACGGCGACCTCTTGCCCGACGTCAGCCTCGGGCAGGGGCAACGCGTCCCAGCGAGCACCCTCGACCTGGGCCTCGCCGAGGTCGGCACGCATCCCGAGCGCGGCGCCTCCTGGGGCGCGCGAATGCTGGCGCTGCGTGATCGCCACGACCTTGGCCCGTTCCGCTTGGCGCTGCTGGAGGCCCTCGTTCGCGTTGCCGACTGGCAGGCGAGCGCCCAGCCAAGCCAGCAGTTCACTC
>PUKE01000316.1 GCA_003550425.1 Nitriliruptoria bacterium | reverse complement strand
TTACCTCCAGGTAGAATTATTAAACCAGGCCGGAAGCGCTTGTAAGGCGCAGCGATCTTCAGGTCTGAATATAGTTATTCTACTTTGCCTGTTTATTCCCTGCCGGATGTTTTACTTCTAGTTGCATTGCTTATTTTGTTCATGTTTTAATTTTATAGCAAATATTATATCCTGAACAAGCTATCTCCTTCTATTTTCCACCCTCCAAAATCCATTTTCAGATCAACTCCGAATTTAACTTCCTTGTTCCTGATAATTGCTGTTACCTCTGCTTTAGCAGAAAGCCTGTCCCGGGCATCTCTTGAAATTTTAATATTATCTATTTGCTTCAACCGACCGAAATCAGCGTCGTAGTCTGAGTGAACGAGGAAGTAATTTAATGGCACGTTCTTCTGAAAACCGGTTGTCAGGTGCCGGTAAAGCAGTAATCGATCCCCTTCATAAAAAGATTGATAAAAATTTTCTATGGTTTTTTTGATCAGCTGATCATGGTTGCGGCTGTCTTTATAACGCATCAGTGTCTCATCCTTTGTTACCGGGTTTTGGGAAGGTTAGCTATAAAAAGCAGGGTTTCCTTACCACCCTTCGAAAAGGGCGGTAAAGGAAACCCTTGCTGATCTTGCATTTGAGCTATGTTGAGCTTGCTAGAACTTTATTTTATTGGTGTGTATCCTGAAAACATAATTGTTTCTTTCTCTTATCTTTAAGCCCAACAACACCCTTACTGATTTAGCTATCTACATGCTATTACTCAGATACGGACAGGTATATTGCATTGGCCAGCATTCTGAACTGGTGCCTCGGATGGGCCCGGTTGGTTAGATTTCCGGTAAAGAGCGTTATGCGCGCATCACCATCGTCATCAGTGATGATGAAGTCGCTTCCCTGGGCCTCTTCATATCCCGGCCACCAGCCGGCGACATAGAAGTCCTCATCGTCCACCAAGTTCGCCAGGACGGCAGAAGTAGCAGGAACATCCGTCAGGTATGTGCCATGCCGGGTGTAGAGCACTTCTTCTTCCATATACCGGCCTGTCATAACGCTGTCGGTGTCGACCTCGGTGCGCAGGGTGCCCTCATGGGTGAAGCGGGTAGTTTCCCTTTCCAGGCCGGGAAGCAGTTCGCTATCTTCCAAGGAAGCAGCAGCAAAGCCCCCGACACCGATGTAAGGCACACCGTCCTCAACCCTGGCTTTTATATCTTCATCATCTGCTTCACCCGCGTCGTCTACAATGACATTGGCATCTTCTAGATCAGCTTCTTCAAAGCCCAGGTATTCAAAGAGGACGAATTCTGCCTGCCAGCCGTAGCCAGCAACTTCCGGTTTTTCGATTGATTCTGCATCGACATCATCCGGATCGGCAACGGCCAGGGCTTCAAGCGAAAAGTCATCTTCTACCATATCCAGCCCGGCTTCGGTTACCAGGAAGTCGCCTTTGACCCAATCGGCACCGGCTTCCATTACCATCTCCACCGTTTCTCCTGCGCCGAGCAGGGTGTTGACGGCCTTGATGGTATCATTGTTTACATTTTTCAAAATGTAGTGATCGTCGTCCCCATCGACTACAGTTTCAGGCATTTCAGCTTCGGTATACTCATCCAGCGAGTCCTCAAATGCACCTTCTTCTCTTACTTCGTACCTGTCAAATCCCCTCAGGTGGTGGTATGCGGCCACAACTTCGGCATACATATTCGCCCATTCGGTGAAGTCGGGACCGTCGTAGAGGAAGGCATTGGCAAGCCCTCTCTTGGCCTGCCGCATATCTACTACCAGGGATCCTTCGGGGTAAGTATCGTCGCCAACTGTAACTTCGTCAGTTGATTTGTGAACCCTGATGCCGTTCCGGAGCAGGGTTTCTGCCATCCTGTAGGCTTCAAGGGTATTCTTCTGCAGTTCTTCTTCCACAGGGATGACATAGTAATCGGGGAAGAAGTTGTCGTGCGGGTCTCTCGGCCTGCCGATGGGGTTGCCGTCGGGATCTACAAACAGGTCGTCGACTTCATCAGCTGCGTCTATCCCTTCAACACCGCGCCGGAACCATTCCAGCTGGTCGTAGTAGAGATCGTCTTTGTCTTCCAAGACGTAGTTTATTGCCCCGAGGACGGTGTAGATCATGGCCGTGTTGTTCATTTCGTTAAGCTGCGGCATTTCAATGGTGTGTCCCATTGCGCCGTGCTGCATGGCATACATGGGAGTGTAAGAAAGGGTGCCGTCGTCCCAGCCATCATCCCATGTTTCACGGGGGATAAAGTAGCTGTCCAGGCCGAAGCCTTCGGTATTGGCTGTGCCGGCATTACCCATGGCATGAGCCTGGCCCATGGCGTTGTCCAGGTAGAGGTCGTACTCCAGGTTGAATTCATGGGGCGGTGTGCAGGGCTCGATCAAAAAGCCCGTTACAAAACCGTGCAGGTCCAGCACGGAAATCGGGGTCCACTTGGCGATGTTTTCTACTACCGCCTGGGTTTCAACCTGGGTCTGGAACCCGTAGTCCCTGTTTAAGTCGAAACCATGAACGTTACCCCTGGTTATATGGTACCTGCCGTCGGGGTTGTTGGTGATGTTAAAAAGCAGAATAATGTTGTCCAGGACCTCGTCTACCTCGAGGACAACTTCGTACTCCTCGCCTTCCCCGTAATCGTCGTCTGTCATCTTAAAGGTGATGTAATCCTGGGTGGCGAACTTCTCGATCAGGTCGATCTGAGCATCCACACCCGGGGTTTCATCGGGGTGCACGTTATTGATCCACATCGGGATCTTGTAATCGCCGATGGTTCCATCGTCGATTTTTTCCTGCAGGGAGGCAGGATCCTCAAGAGCATCGGGCAGGAAATCATCCAGGTACTCATCAACGTCATCTTCAGACTGGGTGATGATGACAAAGGGAATTTCCCTGCCTTCCACGGAGTAGCCGAGCGACTGGTACTCCAGGTAGCGGTCGTGCTTGGCCCTATCAAAGATGTCCATCACTTCCGGCTTAATCTGGTCGTAGGTGCGGAAAGAATCGTAAACGTTGAGAGTCATCATTTCGCTGGCTCTCTTGTCTTCAGCGGGATCTTCGACCTGCAGGTAGTAGTTGCCGATCAGGTCCAGGATGCGGACCCGGACGTCTCTCCCGCTCAAGTTGGTCCTGTCATAGACCAGGCCAAAATTAACCGTTGCCTTGACCAGTTCATCCTCTTCGCAGTAATAAGGAGCGTTTCTAAGTCCTGCTTCTACTGCTTCGGATATTGCGGCAGGGCCTCCAAGGAGGCATAACTGTGAATTGCCATGCAATACATCATCCAGGTAATCCTGGACAACAGGTGGAACAGCATCGGTTTCACTATAAAGGATGGGTCGCTCTAAGGTTGCGGCGCCCACGGCGTCGGCCAGGTTATGGCCACCAACAATAGTGAAAGCGTCAGTTTCATGACATTCCAGGGCGGCTTCAACGCTGGTTTCAAAGCGATCTGCCCCGGCCCAGCGCTCGATTTCATCAACCATCGTTTCCAACTGGTCGTAAACACTTGCACTAATAACGCCTTCACCGCCAACTACGATCAACTCTTCAATCTCCAGATCTGTAATAGCTTCTTCGGTGCACTCGGGGATGCTGTCCTCGCTTACCAGCAGGACCGGGAATCCGTGAACACGGGCGATAGGCCCTGCCACCATCGAGTCGGCGGGAGCACGACCCTGCACCACAAAGGCAGTTTCATATGTTTCTTCTTCAAAACCGGCTATTAGTGATGCGGTTTCGTGGCGGGACTCTCCGGCGATGCGCTCTACTGTTAGGTCCTTACCTTCCAGCTCTGCTACCACATCATCAGATACGGCGGCAGTACCGCCCAAGACGTAGGCGTTGTCAGCTTCCAGTGTATCAATAGCGGTGTTTACCGAGTCGGGCAACTCACCGGGCCTGGTCAGCAGGATCGGGGCATCCAGGACTCCGGACAGGAAGCTTGCGGCCAGCCCGTCTGCCCATCCTCCGGCGTCGTCGCCGCGGGCGATGATCACATTATCAGCCTTTTCGTAGGCTTCAAGGGCCACATCAGCCGAGGTAGTATAACGATCCGGGCCATATAAGCGGTCGACATCTGTTTCAATGAAAATAAATGGATCGCCAGTATAATCTCCCTCATCTGTATCGAACTTCTGCCATTCATCAAGAGACAATCCGCCGAAGGTCCACTCCAAAGCATCAACGTCGTCGGGCTCGTAGCCCAGGTCGACTTCAACCTCGATTTCCCGTGCTTCGCTCTTGGAAACGAGATTGTTGCTGACGCTCATATCTGTGATGTCATCGACATCGATTTCATCCACGGCGACATCTAAACCGTATCTTTCTACACCCTCATAGGGGTGGTCCCTTACATTTGATTCTTCACGTTCGCGTAGTTCGTCTCTTCTGCTGCTTTCCTCTGCTGTCCCTTCCAGGTCAATGTCATACTGGTAGTCATCGACATTTTCACCGAGCGTGGCTGGAATAAAAAACGCAATAATCAGCATCAAAACCAGGATTGGGGCAAGCTTTCTTAGAGACATGTTAATCCTCCTTGAATCAATTAATTGGATTTCAACACTTTTCTTTCAAAGACTTTTTTAGACCTTTTAGAAATATGATAGCCTTCAAATTAAGTCTTTGGCATATCACCTCCCGCAATTAAAGTCTGTGTTTCCGGACTGTTTGGAGCTATTTGAGGTTATTGTCTGGTGCCATGCACTGCCTTTGGATTTGAGGACAACCCTAACCATGCATTGCATGGAGTTAAGTATTGAATAGACTAGCTGCAACAAGTTAATTGAAAGTTAATAATATGTTCTAATTTTGTTCAATAAAATATTTCGATTTTATAAGAACATTTCCTGCCATCTGTAAAAAAAAATTAAATATTATACGATATATGAAATCTTATAAACAATCCATAAATATTATAACACAAGTTATCAAATTCTCAAATGATGAATGATGATGGTTCATAAATATATAACATTTCTTAAACTGCATAACTTGGTCCATCGAACTTGCCCGGCTTAAAAAGTTAAGTCCGTCAAAAAATCTGGACTACTGTGCTATTCTAAGATTGTTGGCAATTTGCGGGGGTTGGTTAAATTGTCCTTCGCTGTATAATTGCCATTTGTACCTTCCCTTTCATTTGCCATTGAAGGTTTGGACTGATAAAATGATTTATAAGGAAGGTGAGCGACGATCGAAGAACTTGAAGCACTCCGTAGGCAATACCCGGATAAATTTGCCCCAATGGACGAAATTTTCAGCAGCGTAAGGCCCGGAGACCGGATTTTTATCGGCACGGCCTGCGGCGAACCGCAGTACCTGGTTCAAAAGTTTGTAGAGCACGTGGAGTCGAATCCGAAGGCTTTTTTTGATACCGAGATTCTCCACATCTGGACCCTCGGGGTGTCGCCATTTTCCGATGAAAAATTAATGAGCACTTGCCGCTCCAACTCCTTTTTTGTCAGCCATAATATCCGCCGGGCCGTAAATGAAGGCCTGGCTGATTACA
>PUKE01000019.1 GCA_003550425.1 Nitriliruptoria bacterium | reverse complement strand
TGCCGCTCAGCGTCCCTGACTGGTAGACGGGCCCCTCGGGGGCCAGCAGGCGCATGATCTCGCGGCGCCCGCCGAACGCGGCGAGGGGGAAGCCGCCGCCGAGGACCTTGGCGAAGGCCCAGAGGTCCGGCGTGACGCCCGAGACCTCCGTGAGGCCACCGCGGGCGACGCGGAAGCCGGTCATGACCTCGTCGAACAGCAGCAGCGCGCCGTGGCGCTCGGTCAGGTCGCGCAGCAGCTCGAGGAAGCCCTCGATGGGCGGGACCACGCCCATGTTCGCCGCCACCGGCTCGCAGGCGACCACTGCGATGTCGCTGCCGCGCTCGGCGAACACCGCGCGCACCGCGTCGGGATCGTTCCAGGGCAGCACGACGGTGTCGCGGGCCGCGCCCTCGGTCACGCCCGGCGAGTCGGGCAGGCCGAAGGTGGCCACGCCCGAGCCGGCGCTGGCGAGCAGCGCGTCGCTATGGCCGTGGTAGTGGCCGGCGAACTTCACGACCACGTCGCGCCCGGTGAACGCGCGCGCGGCACGGATGGCGCTCATGCCGGCCTCGGTGCCCGAGTTGACCAGCCGCACCTGCTCGATGCCGGGCACCCGGTCGACCACGGTCTCGCACAGCGCGACCTCGGCCTCGGTGGGCGCGCCGTAGGAGGAGCCGCGCGCGACCGCGTCCTGGGCGGCGGCGACGATGTCGGGGTGCGCGTGGCCGAGGATCAGCGGCCCCCACGACCCGACGTAGTCGAGGACCTCCTCGCCGTCGGCGGTCCTCATGCGGGCCCCCGACCCAGAGGTGATGAAGCGGGGCGTGCCGCCCACGGAGCGGAACGCGCGCACCGGCGAGCTCACCCCGCCGGGGATGACGCGGCGGGCGCGCTCGTAGAGGGCGGCGCTGGTGACGGGGTCGTGGTGCTCGCTCATCGGCTGGTCTGGGCCTCCCCCCGGGTCTGCTGCGCGTCCTGGGCGTCGCCGATCTTGGTCTGCTGGTCGGCCAGCGGGGTGACGTCGAAGTTGCGCTCGTACAGGTCGGCGACCGCCGCCAGCTCCTCGTCGGACAGGGGCGGGCAGTCGGGCGCCGCGGCGAGCTCCTGCAGCTGGTCGCGGTCGTAGACGTTGGGCAGGGTGGTGGCCACGGCCTCGTCGGCGAGCAGCCACTGCAGCGCCGCCTGGCCGAGCGTGCGTCCCTGCTCGAGGAAGCGCAGGCGCCGGACCTTCGCCACGCCCTCCAGCAGCCAGCTCCGCGGCCGGTGACGACGATGGTCGCCGGCCGGGAACACCGTGTCCTCGGTGAGGTTGCCCTCCAGCAGCCCCGAGGAGTGGGGCACGCGCACGATCGCGCGGGTGCCGGTCTCGCGGGCGCCGGCGAGCAGGTCGCGTCCCGGGTCCTGCTCGAGCAGGTTGTGGATCAGCTGGAGCGCCTGGAGGTCGCGGGTGCGCATCCCGTGGAGCCCCTCCTCGCGCCAGCCGATCTTGGGGCCGAGGGCGATGCCGATCGCGCGGATGTCGCCGGCGCGCCGGCGCTCGTCGAGCAGCTCCCACAGCGCGTCGTCGGTCAGGTGGGCGAAGCGGGGGTTGTGGAGCTGGTAGAGGTCGATGCGATCGGTGCCCAGGCGGCGCAGCGACGCCTCCAGGTCCGCGCGCACGCTGTCGAGGTCGGTGCGGTGCGGGCGCTCCTGATGGCCGCGGCGGCCCTCCGTCGCGTCGAGGTCGTAGCCGAACTTCGTGGCGATCACGACCTGGTCGCGCACCGGCCCGAGCGCCTCCCCGAGGACCTCCTCGGCGCCGCCCTCCGCGTAGGCGTTGGAGGTGTCGAAGAAGGTGATGCCGGCGTCGAAGGCGGCCTGGTGGAGGTCGATCGCCTCGCGGCGGGTGTAGTCGCCCCACCAGCCGGTGGTCACCGTCCAGTTGCCGAAGCCGACCTCGCTGACGGTCAGCCCTGGTGCGAGCTCGCGGTAGCGCACGGCGGTCTGCCTCCTGCGGCGCGATGACGGCCGGGGTCGGCCGGGACCGTCGATGCTAGTGCGACCGCGTGGCGCCAGCCGCCTGCCGCAGCAGGCGCGAGCGGGGACGACGCGCCGTCGGGGCGCCGAGCCGCGGCGGGGCCAGCGCGTCCTCCAGCGGCGCCGGGCGCCCGAGCAGGTAGCCCTGCGCGACCGAGCACCCGGCGGCGAAGGCGCCCTGCAGCTGCGCGGGGGTCTCCACGCCCTCGGCCAGCACGGGGACCCCGAGGCCCCGGCCGAGGCCAGCGACCGCGGCGACGATCGCGCTGTCGGTCGCCTCCTCCTGATCGAGGCCGGAGACGAAGCTGCGGTCGACCTTTATCAGGTCGACCGGCAGGCGCTGCAGTCGCTGCAGCGAGGAGTAGCCGGTCCCGAAGTCGTCCAGCGCGAGGCTCACGCCCAGGCCCGCGAGCGCGTCCAGGACCTCCAGGACGCTGTCGTCGTCGCCCAGCACGGCGGTCTCGGTGATCTCCAGGCCCAGCTGCTCCGGCGCCAGGCCAGTCGCGGCGAGCACCCCGCGCACGTGCGCGAGCAGCCTGGGATCCAGCTGCGCGGGCGAGAGGTTCACGAACACCGTGAGGCTGGCCGCGCGCTCGTCGCTGGCGGCGCGCTCGGCGAGCTCCCGCGCCGCCCGCTCGACCACCCAGCGGCCGAGCTCGTCGATGGCAGCGGTGCGCTCGGCGACCGGGATGAACTCGCCGGGCGAGACGATGCCGAGCTCCGGGGAGCTCCAGCGCAGCAGCGCCTCGAGGCCCACCAGGCGACCTGGCGAGCCGTGGCGGTCCAGGTGAACGAGCGGCTGGTAGACCACGAACAGCTCGTCGCGCTGCGCCGCACCGACCAGGGCCCGCTCGATCTGCAGGCGTCGTCCGAGCTCGGCGCGCAAGCGGTCACCGAAGACCTCCACGGCGCGGTCGGCGGTGCGCGCGGCCGCGACGGCCTGCTGCGCGTCGGAGATCGCGTCGTCGGGGTCCTGGTCGGGGTCGGGGAAGGCGATGCCGGCGGTCGCGGCCACCTCGACCTGCTCGGCGAGGCCCGAGCCCTCGGCGCCCTCGAGCGGCAGCGCGCCGCGCACCGCCTCGACGAGGCCCTCGGCGAGCGCGAGCGTGCCCTCGTGGGAGCGCCCCCGGGCGACCACGACGAACTCGTCGCCGGCGAAGCGGGCGAGGAGGTCGTCGTCGGCGACCGCGGCGCGCAGGCGCGCGGCCGCCGCCCGCAGCACCCGGTCGCCGGCCAGGTGACCGTGCACGTCGTTGATGCGCCGGAAGCCGTCGAGGTCGACCACCACGACGGCGAGCTGGCCGCCGAGGCGCTGCTGGGCGGCCAGCGCGGCCTGCAGCTGATCGCGCAGCGCCGCGCGGTCGGGCAGGCCGGTGAGCCCGTCGAGGACCGCCTGCTCGCGCAGCGCGGCGGTCGTGCGGTGCTGCTCCTGCAGGGTGCCGCGCATCTGGGCCACGACGAGGAGCACGAGCGCGCTGGCGCCGAGCAACGGCAGCACGAGCTCGAGCTGCTGGGCGCCGCGGTCGAGCACCACGGGCAGTGGTGCGGCGAGCAGGGCCACGACGAGGATGCCCAGGCGCAGCCAGCCGACACGGTGGCGTGACAGGGCGACGGCATCGGTCAGGCGCGGCATGGAGGGGTGCAGCGCGCCGACGGCGAACGCGGCGATCCCTGCCAGCAGCGTCAGGCCGGGTGTGCCCGTGGCGACCAGCGCGGCGTCGGGGGCCTGCGCCCAGGCCAGGGCCGCGGCCAGGGTCAGGACGACGGCGAGGACCAGCCACGCCGCCGCGGGCGGCATCGCCGCGCGCGAGACCAGCGGGCGCAGCAGCGCGCCCAGAGCCACCGCCGGGGCGAGCACCAGCATGGTCTGCACCAGCGTGCTCGTGGGCCCCGTCGGGCCGACGACGTCGAGGAGCACGTGGGCGAGCGACCACAGCGCGACGCTGGCGCCGAGGCCGATGATGAGCACGTCGATCACGCCCTCGACCACGCTGTCGGGCGTCTGGGCGACCCCGAGCAGCAGCACCGCGGCACCGAACAGCGCGAACGCGCTGGCCACCAGCAGGCGCTCGAGGTCGCCGCTCGCGTCCAGGCCGCCGAGCGCGAGCGCTGCGTCGCTGGCGAGCAGCTGACTCACGATCAGCAGCACCGCGCCGACCGCGCCGACCCGCCACGCCGTGCGCGCGCGTCGCCCGCCCGGCTGGTGCAGCCACGGGGCGACCACGAAGGCCAGCACCACCGCCACGGCCAGGCCGCCTCGGGTCAGCCCCTCGGCGAGCGAGGCCGGGGCCAGCGATCGCCCCAGCAGGAGGCCCGAGGCCAGCACGCCCCAGGCCCACCAGGCGTGGCGCTGCAGCGCGGAGCGCCGCGCGGGTGGCGGCGCCGGGGGCGGCGCGCCGTCCGACTCGGCACGCGTGGCGGCACGGAAGGGAGGCGCTTGCATCGCGTGGCCCGTCGGCGCGGGCCGGACGGGCTGAAGGGGCCCGCGACCGCGGTGACGGGCCGCTCGGCCGCTAGCGGATCGCGCGTGCCGCCAGGCGAGCGCTGTAGGTCAGCAGCAGATCGGCGCCGGCGCGCCGCAGCGCGCGCAGCGACTCCGCGATGGTCGCCTCGGCATCCAGCCAGCCCCGCTCGGCGGCGGCGTGCAGCATCGCGTGCTCGCCCGACACCTGGTAGGCGGCCAGCGGCATCCGCGTGGCCTCCTTCACGCGGTGCACCACGTCGAGGTAGGGCAGCCCTGGCTTGACGAGGAGCACGTCGGCGCCCTCGGCAGCATCGGTGAGCGCCTCGCGCACGCCCGCGTCGCCGTTGCGCGGGTCCAGCTGGTAGCCGGAGCGGTCCCCGGAGGCCGGCGCGCTCTCGGCGGCCTCGCGGAAGGGGCCGTAGAAGGCGCTGGCGAACTTCGTGCAATAGCTCATGATCGCCGCGCCCTCCGCGTGGCCGGCCTCGTCCAGCCCGGCTCGGATGGCGGCGACCATCCCGTCCATCATCCCCGAGGGCGCCACGACGTCGGCGCCGGCGTCCGCCTGGGCGACCGCGGCGCGGGCGTAGGCGGCGTTGGCGGCGTCGTTGTCGACGCTGCCGTCGGGGCGCAGCGGGCCGCAGTGCCCGTGGTCGGTGTACTCGTCGACGCACGTGTCGGCGATCAGCACCAGGTCGTCGCCGTGGTCGTCGCGCAGGTCCCGCAGCGCGCGCTGGACGATCCCCTCGGGGTTCCACGCCTCGCTGCCGTGGTGGTCCTTGTGCGCGGGGATGCCGAACAGGATGACGCTGCGCACGCCCTCGCGGCGCGCCGCGGCGACCTCGGCGCGCAGGCTCTCGCGGGTGTGCTGGGCAACCCCGGGCATCGAGCCGACGGGCTCGGGGGCCGCCAGGCCCTCCTTGACGAACAGCGGGAGGACGAGCTGGTCGGGGTGCAGCCGCGTCTCGGCGACCACGTCGCGCAGGGTCGCGGTCCGGCGCAGGCGGCGTGGGCGGGCGGTCGGGAAGGGTGCGGGCTCCATGGGACGCAGCGTAGAGGATCGGGGCCCGCGGGCGGCCTTGGCCGGCGGCTCCTGCGCTACCGTGCGCGGCCAGCGCCCGGGAGCGGTCCGCCCCTCATGACGCCGGGCGCGCCGCCGAGGAGGGCCGAGGAGGGGCGCATGGAGCTCGACGTCAACGGCATCGACTGGAGCAGCCCGCTGGGCATCGCCCTGATCGTCGTCGGGGGGATCCTCGCCCTGCGGGTCGCGCGCCTGGTGCTCAAGCTCGTCATGCTCGCGGTGGTGGTCGTCGGGCTGGTGATCTGGCTCGGCCTCTGACCGAGCCGTCGCGCCGCGGGCGCGACCATCGGCGCCCGACGCACTGCGAGCCCGGCCGAGGCCGGGCTCGCAGTGGACGCGGCCGGGCGGCTCGCCCGGCCAGCGGGGGCGCTAGAGGTCCTCGTCGTCCTCGTCGAGGTCCTCGTCGAGCTCCTCCTCGTCCTCGAGGTCGTCGTCGAGGTCCTCGTCCATGTCCTCCTCGACGCCGTCGTCGACGTCGTCCTCGAGGTCGTCGTCGACGTCAGCGGGCTCGTCGCAGGCCACGGCGGCCAGCGCGAGCAGCGCGGCCAGGGCGCTTGCGGTCAGCGTGCGGCGCATGGTCGTCCTCCTTGCGGGACGGGTCCGTGGCGGCGCCGGTCGTGGCGCCGCGTCGGTGCACTCCCAGTTGTGCCTGCCAGCCGCGAGGCGCGAACTCGTCCGTCGGGTCGGGCCTGTGTCCGACCTGCCACCCGCCCCCGTCCCAGCGGTCGAGGGGCCGCGCACGCACGGCGCGCACCCCTGGCCGAGCGTACGATAGCCCTCGTCCGACCGTGGTCGGAGGGCGCCTGGCCGGCGACGGGCTCCGACGGCCGCGAGCCCCGACGGCCGCTAGGCCGTGGCGGCGCGCTCGACCGCGGCGACCAGCCCGTCGAGGTCGTGGGGCTCGGCCTCGGCGTCGACGCGCAGGCCGAGCTCACGGCAGGTCGCGGCGGTCACCGGGCCGATCGCGGCGATCCGCACCTGGTGCGGGGGTGGGCCGCCCAGCAGGTCCACGAGGTTGCGCACCGTGGAGGACGAGGCCAGGGCGATGACGTCGAGGTCGCCCTCGGCGAGGCGTCGCGCGGCCGCGTCGGGCAGCGCGGACGCGGGGACGGTGCGGTAGGCCTCGACCTCGGCGACCGTCCAGCCGGCGTCGGCGAGGACCTCGGTCAGCACGGGGCTGGCCAGGTCGGCCCGGGGCAGCAGGATCCGGGCGGGCGCGCCGGTGGCCACGAGCGCCTCGGCGAGCCCACGGGTCGTGAACCGGTCGGGCACGAGGTCGGCCCGCAGCCCATGGCGGGCCAGCGCCTCGGCGGTGCCCGACCCGACCGCGGCCAGGCGCGCGCCGGCGAGCCAGCGGGCGTCGCCACCGGCCTCGGCGATCGCGTCCAGCAGCGCCTCGACGCCGTTGACGCTAGTCAGGGCCACCCAGTCGTGGGCGCCCTCGCGCAGCGCGTGCGCCGCTGCCAGCAGCGCCTCGGGCTCGCGGGTGGGCTCGATGGCGATGGTCGGCGCCTCGACCGGCTCGGCGCCCCGCGCCCGCAGGCGCTCGGAGAGCTCGGAGGCCTGCTGGCGGGTGCGCGGCACGAGCACCGAGACGCCATGCAGCGGACGCGTGTCGAACCACGCGAGCTCGGCGCGCAGGGCGGCGACCTCGCCGACCACGATGATCGCCGGGGCGCCGAAGCCGACCGCCTCGACCTCGTCGGCCACGGTGGCCAGCGTCGCCCGCAGCACCTCCTGGACCGGGGTGGTGCCCCACCGCACGAGCGCCACCGGCGTGTCCGGGTCGCGGCCGCCCGCGCGCAGCGCGTCGGCGATCCCGCGCAGGCGCCCCACGCCCATGTAGACCAGCAGCGTCCCGGGGAACGCCGCGAGCGCCGACCAGTCGACCTGGGCGTCGGGCTTGGTCGGGTCCTCGTGGCCGGTGACCACGGCGAACCCCGCCGCCGTGCCCCGGTGGGTGGCCGGGATGCCCGCGTAGGCGGGCGCCGCCACGCCCGAGGTGATCCCGGGCACCACCTCGAAGGGCACGCCGGCGGCGCGGCAGGCCTGGCCCTCCTCGCTGCCGCGGGCCAGGACGAAGGGGTCGCCGCCCTTCCACCGCACCACGGCGTGGCCCGCCTGCGCCGCCGCGACGAGGCGGTCGTTGATCTCGTCCTGGGTGAGCTTGTGCCGCTCGGGCAGCTTGCCGACGTCCAGCAGCTCGCAGTCGGGCGGGCACAGCGCCAGCGCCTCCTGGGGCGCCAGGCGGTCGTAGGCCACGAGGCTGGCGGTGGACAGCAGGCGGGCCGCGCGCAGGCTGATGAGCCCTGGGTCCCCGGGGCCGGCGCCGACGATCGCGACCGAGCCGGGGTCGGCGGGGGGCCCGCCGAAGGGCAGCTCGGCAGCGGCGCGACGCAGCGGGTCGACGGTCATCAGGCGGTCCGCTCTCGGTCCAGCGCGGCGGTCAGGTCGTCGGCGAGCTCGCGGCCGAGGTCCTCGGGACGGTCGGCGTGGCCGGTCAGGCTGCGCCGCACCAGGCGCCGTCGGCCCGGGTCGCCCAGCGCGCCGAGGAGCTCGAGGGTCCCGTCGGTGCCGGGTCGGCACAGCGCCCCGACCGCGGAGAGGCAGCCCGCGTCGAGGTGGGCCAGCAGCGCCCGCTCGGCGCGCACGCGGCGGTGGAGCACCGCGTCGTCGATGGCCCGCACGGCCGCGGCCACGCGGTCGTCATCGGCCCGGTGCTCGACGGCGAGCGCTCCCTGCGCCGGTGCGGGCAGGCACTCCCCGGGCTCGAGGGCCTGCAGCTGCACGGGCACGCCCAGCGGACCGCGGCCACCGCGCTCGCGCGGCGCGACCAGGCGGGCCAGCCCCGCCAGGGCGATCACCGCCGCGTCCAGGCGCCCGTCGGCGACCTTGCGCAGCCGGGTGTCGAGGTTGCCGCGCAGCCCGATGACCTGGAGCCCGGGCTTGGCGTCGAGCAGCATCAGTCGGCGACGCTCCGAGGAGGTCCCCACGACCCAGGTGTGGTCCAGCGCCGACAGGGGGCGCCCGTCGCGGGTGACGAGCGCGTCGCGAGGGTCGGCGCGGTCGGGGACCGCGCCGAGGGCGAGGCCCGCCACGGGGTCGCTCGGCAGGTCCTTGAACGAGTGCACCACGAGGTCGCAGTCGCCGGCGAGCACCGCCTGGCGCGTGGTGTCCACGAACAGGCCCTTGGCGTCGAAGGCCGCGACGGCACGCTCGGGGAACTGGTCGCCGGTGGTGGCCATGGGGCGCAGCGCGAAGGGCTCGCCGGTGCGCTGCGACAGCAGCCTCCCCACGTGCAGCGCCTGGGCCCGCGCCAGCGCGGACCGGCGCGTGGCGATGCGCAGCATCAGCGGCGCTCGACCACGGTCAGCGACCTTGGTCGTGGTCGCGGGGGTCGTCGGCGTCCCCCTGGTCGCGAGGGGCGTCGGCATCGTCGCCGGGGGCGTCGGCGTCCCCCGGCTCGCCGGGCAGGCCGAACAGCTCGTTGAGGACCTCGACGTGCAGCTCGGCGGCGCTGCCGTCGGCGAGGTCCTTCAGGCGCACGGTCGGCTCGTGCAGCAGCGTGTTCACGATGCCCTTCGTCAGGGCCTCGACGGTCTCGCGCTCGCGCTCGTCGAGCCCGCCGAGACGCCCGGAGAGGCGCGCGACCTCGGCGGCCCGCACGTCCTCGGCGTGGCGTCGCAGCGAGGCGATGGCCGGCGCCACCCGCTGGGACCGGGTCCAGGCCTGGAACGCCTCGGTCTCCTCCTCGACGATCGCGCGCCCCGCCTGCGCAGCCTCGGCGGACACGTGCTCGCGACCGGCCAGGTCGGTGACGTCGAGCAGCGTGACGCCGGGGATCTCGCGGATCGAGGGGTCCACGTCGCGGGGCACCGCGAGGTCCAGCAGGATCAGGGGTCGACCCTCCCGACGGGCCTGTGCCGCCACGACGTCCTCGTGGTCCAGCACGGTGTCGGCCGCACCGGTCGAGGTGATCACCACGTCGGCGCGCTCCAGCGCCGCCTGCGCCTCGGTCAGGGCGATCGGCTCGCCGGCGACGCGCTCGGCGAGGCGCTCGCGGCGCTGCGGGCTGCGGTTGGCCACGAGCACGTGCCCGGAGGAGGCCGCGATCCGGTCCGCGGCGAGGCGGCCCATCTTGCCGGCCCCGACCACCAGCACCGTGCGGTCGGCGAGCCCGCCGGCGTGCTCGGCCGCGGTCTCCAGCCCGAGGTCGACCATGGAGCGCGCGGCGTGCACGAGGTCGGTCTCGGCGCGCACCCGCTTGCCGACCCGCAGCGCGTGGTGCACCAGCCGGCTGAGCATGCCGCGGGCCGCACCCTCGCGCTCGGCCGCGGCGAGGGCCTGCTTGACCTGCAGCTGGATCTGACGCTCGCCGAGCACCATCGCCTCGAGCCCGGCGGTGACGCCCAGGAGGTGGGCCACGGCGGCATCGTCGTGGCGCTCGACGAGGTGGTCGTTGACCTCCTCGGGCGGCAGGCCGGTCCACTGCGCGAAGTGCTCGCGCAGGGCGGCGACGCCGGCGTGGTAGCGGCTCACCTGGGCGTAGACCTCGACCCGGTTGCAGGTCGACAGCACCATCGCCTCGACGACGTGCGGGCTCCCCACCAGCCCGGCGAGGGCCTTGGGCAGCTGCTCCTCGGGCACCGCGGCGCGATCGAGGAGGTCGATCGGCGCGGTCCGATGGCTCAGTCCGCAGACGACGAGAGACACGAACGGGCCACTTCCCTCGCTCGGTGAACGTTGCCGGCTCTGATCAACGTCAGCGTATCCGTGGCGAGCACGGAGCGCCAACGCCGGGCTCGCTCCTCCTCGGGCAGCCCGGCGAGGGCCTCGCGCACCGTGGGATCGCCCCGCAGCTCGCCCATGATCCGCGCCAGGGTGCCCCACTCCTCGCCGATCACCGCGTCGATCTCCCGGCGCAGCGCCGCGGCGAGCGCCGGTCCCGCGCCGCCGGTGGACACCGCCACCTGCACCGGGCCTCGGCGCACCACCGCGGCCAGGGCGGCACTGCCCTCGCCGTCGGTGCGCACGCACCACGTCCCGCGCGCCTCGGCGTCGGCGGCCACCGCCGCGTCGAGCTCGCCCACCCCGGTGGCAGCGACCACCAGCCAGGCGCCCTCGAGGTCGCCAGGCGCGTAGCGTCGCGGGTGCCAGGTCAGGGCCCCCTGGGCGCCGAGCGTCGCGATCTCGTCGACCGCCTCGGGCGCGATGACGACGAGGTCGGGCGCGTCGGCTCGCAGCGAGGCCACCTTGCGCGCGGCCACCGGGCCCGCGCCGACCACGACGACGCGCCGGCCGGCCAGCCGCAGCGTCACCGGCACCCCGCCCGGCTCGCTCACGTGGGCTCGGGCTCCTGGCCGGAGGCGGCGGCGTCGGCGTCAGCGGCGGCGTCGGCATGCTCGCGCAGGCCCAGCGCCTGCTCGGCCTGGCGCCGCTGCTCGTAGAACGTCAGGACCTGGAGCTCGATCGACAGGTCCACCTTGCGCAGGCTCACGTGCTCGGGGACCGACAGCAGGGAGGGGGCGAAGTTGAGGATGCTCGTGACCCCGGCGGCGACGAGGCGGTCGGCGACCTCCTGGGCTCGCCGCTCGGGCACCGTGAGCACGCCGATGGCGATCTCCTCCTCCTTGACCACGCGGTCCAGCTCGTCGACGTGCAGGACCTCGTGACCGGCCACGGTCTGGCCCACCAGGTCGGGGTCGACGTCGAGCAGCGCGGCGATGCGGAACCCGCGCTCGGCGAACCCCCCGTAGTTGGCCAGGGCCTGGCCGAGGTTGCCCAGCCCGACGATCGCGGTGGACCAGTCGTGGGTGAGCCCGAGGGCGCGGCTGATCTGGTGGATCAGGTAGTCCACGTCGTAGCCCACGCCGCGCGTGCCGTAGGAGCCGAGGAACGACAGGTCCTTGCGGATCTTGGCCGGGTTCACGCCGACGCTGCTCGCCAGCGCCTCGCTGGAGACCGTGGTGGTGCTGCGGTCGGCGAGGTCCAGCAGCATGCGCAGGTAGACGGGCAGGCGCTGCACGGTCGCCTCGGGGATCGGGCGAGCGCTCACCGCGGGTCCTCCTCATGCCTCGGCCACGGGCGCTGCCGCGCGCCCCTGACGGTCGTGCCGCTCGTGTGCTGTGGTTCGCAAGCCTAGTCGCGCAGCCCCGCGCGGCGAGGGTCGCGGGGGCCTGCCCGTCGCCCGCCTAGGGCGCGCGGTGGGTGGCGAGGGCCGCGGCCAGCGATGCCTCGTCGACCAGCAGCGACAGCGTCTCCTGCCCGTCGATGGTCACCACGGGCACCCGGTCGCCGTAGGCCCGCGCGAGGGCCGGGTCGTCGTCGACGTCGACCACGCGCACCCGGGCGCGGTCGGCCAGGCGCCACGCGGCGCGCTCCGCCTCGACGCACATCGGACAGCCAGCGCGCGTGTGCACCACGAGCTCTGGCGCTCGCGCCGGGCCCGCCGCAGACGCGGCCGCGCTCATGCGCGCACCGGCGCGCCTGGACGGGGCTGGTCACTGGCCGCGGCCTGGCGCGCGGCGCGGCTGGAGGCGCGCGGCGCCTTCGTGGCCGCGCGGAACCCGAGGTAGATGAGCAGCACCCCGAGGGCCAGCACCACCGGGACGAGCGTGACCGCGTCGGCCCGCAGGAACGCCGAGGAGCTGCCCGACACCAGGACGCCCGCGGGGATGAGCAGCAGCCCGAACCGGCGGGTGCGCAGGCTCGACCACCCCGAGCCGAGGACGACCACCAGCGTGGCGGTCATCGTGATCGGGGTGAGGACCTGCCAGGCGAGCCCGCCGCCGAAGACCTCCTCGCCCGCGGGGATGTCGCCGACCGGGACGGCCACCGCCGCCGGGTCGGGCGGGCTCTCGACCAGCGCGGCGACGGTCCAGACCGTCGCCAGCCCACCGAGGGTCCACCACAGCGCCGCGCGCTCGCGGTCCAGCAGATGCAGCTGCCCCACGCCGAGCAGGGCCACGTTCAGCAGGGCGCCGGCGCCCCAGTAGACGGCGAAGGTCACCGGCGTCCAGCCGAGCCCGAGGCCGATCGCGAGCACGACCATGCCGAGCGCGTACAGCCCGAGCGACAGCGTCCAGGCCAGGGCATGGTGCCGGCGTCGCGCGAGGTACTGACGGCCGAGCTGGGTGGCGAACACCGCGGCGACGACCGCGCCGAGCAGCGAGACGACGACCCCGAGCATCATGTCCGGACAGGATAGCGCGGCAGGCGCCGTGGCTGGCCCGCTGCCGCGGGGCCCGCGCGTGCCGCGGCGCCCGCGCGTGCCGCGGGGCCCCCAGACGTCGCGGAGGTCGCCCTAGAGGTCGCGCAGCTTCTGTCGGCGGATCTTGCCGGTGGGCCCGGCGGGCAGCTGCTCGAGCACGCCGATGGACACCGGGCGCTTGAAGCGGGCCAGGCGCTGCGCGCAGTGGTCGTGGAGCTCGTCGACGTCCGGCGGTTCCTCGCCGAGGGGCTCGACGAACGCGCGGACGGCCTCGCCGGTCTCGGCATTGGGCACGCCCACGGCGGCGGCCGCGGCCACCCCGGGGTGGTCCATCAGCACGTCCTCGACCTCGCGGGGGTAGACGTTGAAGCCGCTGACGATGATGAGGTCGTGCTTGCGGTCCACCAGGTGCAGGCCGACCTCGTCGAGGTAGCCGATGTCGCCGGTGGCCAGCCACCCCTCCCGGTCGAGCACCGCCGCGGTGGCGGCACGGTCGCGCCAGTAGCCGGCGAACACGTTCGGGCCGCGCGCCCACACCTCGCCCGGCTCGCGGGGGTCGCCCTCGCCGCCGTCGTCGCCGCGCAGCCGCAGCTCCACCTCGGGCAGCGGATGGCCGACGCTGCCCGGCCGCACCTCGCCGGCGACCGCGGTGCTGGTCAGCACTGGCGCCGTCTCGGTCAGGCCGTACCCCTCGTACAGCGGCACGCCGGTCCGCTCGGTGAAGCGCTCCAGGACCGGAGGGGCCAGCGGGGCCGCCCCCGACACCGCGAAGCGCAGGGAGGCGAGGTCGTGGTCCTCGAGGTCCTCGCGGTCGTGGAGCGCGACGTACATGGGTGGGGCGCCGGGCAGGACCGAGACCCGCTCGCTGGCGACGAGCCCCAGCACCGCGTCGGCGTCGAAGCGCTCGAGGAGCGCCACCGTGGCCCCGCGCGCCAGCGAGAGGGCCAGGGCCACGTTCAGCCCGTAGATGTGGTGCAGCGGCAGCGCGGCGAGCACGACGTCGCGCTCGGTGATCTCCAGCCGGGTGCCGCCGAGCTGGCGGTGGTTGGCCAGCAGCTGTGCGTGGGTGAGCATCGCGCCCTTGGGCTGGCCGGTGGTGCCCGCGGTGTATTGCAGCAGCGCGAGCGTGGCCTCGTCCTCGCCCTCGCCGGGGGACGGGCCGAGCGTGCCCTCGCCCAGCGCCGCGGCGAGCGGCTCGTGGGGGTCCACCGCGATCACGTGCTCGAGCCGCTGCGCCTGCTCGGGGTCCTGCTCGCGGACGTGCTCGCGGGCGGCGGCCACGGTGTCGGCCACCGCGTGGTCGACCACCACCGCGGCGACCGCGGCGTCGGCCAGCGCCGCCGCCGTCTCGGTGGCCGTCAGGCCCGGCCCCAGCGGCACGGCGACGAGCCCCGCGGCCCACGCGCCGTAGACGGCCTCGACCATGGCCGGCCCGTTGGGCAGCATGATGGCCACGCGGTCCCCGGCGTCGTCGGCGAGCGCCCCCGCCGCGGCCGTCGGGTCCGGGTGGTGGCGGTCGTGCGCGCCGCGGTGCGGCGCGAGCCCCAGCAAGCGCAGCCCGGCGGCGACGGCGCGGACGCGCGACGCGAGCTCGCCATAGCTGACCGTGGACCGGGCGCCCGCCCCGTCGGCTGCGATCAGCGCAGGCTTGTCGGGCAGCCGGGCGGCGGTGCGGAGCAGCGAGTCGGCGAGGGTCACCGTGCGCCTCCCAAGAGGTGGGCGAACCGGTCACGGGTCCGCGCGCAGCGTAGCGCCCGACGCGACGGCGCCCGGGGGCTGCGCTACCGTGATCGGTCATGAGCGACGATGCCGACACCGCGCGGCACCCAGGCCAGCGGCCGGGGGAGGGGCCACGGGAGCGACCGGGCCAGCCCGCGGATCAGCGGCCGGCGCGCCCGCGGGTGCTGGCCTCCACGGCCTCGCTCATGATGCATCCGCTCGGGTGGGCGCTGGACGTCATCGCCGAGGCGGGCTTCACCGGCGCCGAGCTGCTGCTCACCCACCAGCGACCCACGCGCGACGTCCCCATGATCGAGGCGTTCCTGCGCGAGACCGGCCTGGACCTCCCGGCGGTGCACGGGCCCTACATGCTGCTGCTGCGCTCGGCGCTGGGACGCGACTATCGGACCAAGACGGCGCGCTCGCTGGAGATCGCGGGAGAGCTCGGCGCCCAGGTCATGATCGCCCACGCCCCGTTCCGCTGGGAGCGCCGCGCGCTCGGCTGGCTGCGCGATGGCGAGGCCGAGCAGCGTGCCGACGCCACCGGGGTCGCCTTCGGCATGGAGAACCTCTTCCCGGTGCGCGGGCGCGCGCTCTCGGCGGTGATCAGCCCCGAGGACCTGGCGCCCTACCCGCACGTGGTGTTCGACACGAGCCACTTCGCCGTGGCCGGCATCGACCTGCTCACCGCGTGGGACGCCCTGGCTGACCGGGTGGTCCACATCCACCTGTCGGACAACCAGGGCGCCGGCCGCGACAGCCACGCCCCGATCGGGACCGGCGTGCTGCCCCTGCAGGCGTTCCTCGCGCGCGTCGGCGCCTCGGGCTTCGCCGGCACCATCACGCTCGAGCTGGACTGTCGGGCCCACCGCGACGACCGGCGCGGGCTCGTGGCCTTCCTCGATCAGCAGCGGCGCGTGACCGAGGCGCTGCTCGATGGCGCCGGGCCGCCGCTGCCGAGCACGGCGGCTGGCCTGGACGCCGCCTCGGGCTTGGACGCCGCCGCGGGCCTGGACGCCCCCGCGGGCCTGGACGACGCCGCGCCGCGGGTAGGCGGCCGCTCGCGCGGGCGACTGGCGTGGACGCCCTTCGGCTTCACCAGGACCGGCGCCGACCGCTAGGGTCCCGCGCGGAGAGGACCTGGGACGAGGCCTCCGCGCGTCCCCGCCGACGCGCGCCGGCCGCCGACGCGCGTGCACGCCGCGCGCGAGCACCGTGGCCACCGCGCCACGGTCACCGGGCTCGAGGAGCGAGCGCCCTCGCCAGGCTGCCCCGACCGCGACATGACAGGGAGTGATCTCATGCCCGACGCCCCCAAGCTCGAGGGCAAGCAGGTGCTGATGTTCGCCGCGAGCCTCTTCGAGGACAGCGAGCTGCTCTACCCCTTGCACCGCCTCCGCGAGGAAGGCGCGGACGTCACCGTCGCCGGGGTGTCCCAGAACCCCGTCACCGGCAAGGCGGGCCACGGGCCGATGGCGGTCGACGCCTCCGTCGAGCAGGTCGACGCCGAGGACTACGAGGCGCTCATCATCCCTGGCGGCTTCGCTCCGGACGCGATGCGCCGCTCGCAGCGCTGCCTCGACCTGGTGCACGAGTTCGACGAGGCCGGCAAGCCGATCGCGTTCATCTGCCACGCCGGCTGGGTGCCCATCTCCGCCGGCATCATCGCCGGGCGTCGGGCCACGAGCTTCTCGGCCATCCGCGACGACATGGTCAACGCCGGGTGCGACTGGGTCGACGAGCCCGTCGTGGTCGACGGCAACCTGATCTCCGCGCGCCACCCCGGCGACCTCGGCGTCTGGTGCAAGGCGCTGATCGGGGCCATGGCCGACCGGGAGCCCGACGAGGGCTGACCCGCGCCCGCGACGGGGGCGGGCCGCCGGGCGCCGGCGCGCTCGCCCCGCACCACCCGCGAGGAGGGACGACCATGCGTCGCTGGACCGCGGTGCTCCTCGCGCTGCTGCTCGTGCTCATCGTCGGCGCGCTGGCGGTGCAGTTGCTGCTGGCGGCCTGAGGGGCGCGCGCGGGTCCGTGCGCCGTGCGCGCGGCTGCGCGCGGCGATCGCGGCTGCGCGCAGCGATCGCGTCGAGGCGCGCCGATCACAGGAAGACCGAGCGCCGCCCCATCAAGTTGCGGTAGAGCATCTGCTGGATCGTGTCGCGCACGCGGTCGGTGAGCTCGAAGACGAGCATGGCGTCGTCGGCGGCCTCGGGACCGTAGGCGCTGGTGTCGATCGGCTCGCCGAACTCGATGATCCAGCGGCTCGGCAGGGGGATCAGGCCGAGCGGTCCTAGCCACGGGAACGTCCACGTGACCGGGAAGTAGGGCGTGCCGAGCAGCCGCGCGAGCACCCGCACGTCGCCGATCATGGGGTAGATCTCCTCGGAGCCCACGATCGCGGTGGGCACGATCGGCGCGCCGGTGCGCAGCGCCACCTGGACGAACCCGCCGCGCCCGAACCGCTGGAGCTTGTAGCGGTCCCGGTAGCGCTTGCCCACGCCCTTGAAGCCCTCCGGCCAGACGCCGACGACGTCGCCGCGGCGCAGCATCCACTCGGCGTCGTCGTCATGGGCGAGCGTGTCGCCGAACTTGCGCGCGAGGTGGCCGAGCACCGGGGTGCGCAGCGCCAGGTCCGCGGCCAGCTCGCGCAGGTGGCGCTGATCGGGGTGCTCGTCGTGGAGCGCGACCTTGGTCATGATCGCGTCGAACGGCAGCGTGCCCGCGTGGTTGGCCACCACCAGGGCGGCCTCGCCCGCTGGTGGGACCCGGTCGACGCCGAGGGCGCGGACCCGCCACCAGTCGCGGTACAGCGGGCGCGCCAGCGGGAGCATCACCTGCTCGGTGAGCTCGCGGTCGAACCCGAGGGGGTCCACCGCGTAGTCGCCGGTCAGGCGCCGCCGCAGGAACGCCAGCGCCTCGCTGGCCGCCTCCGACCACGAGCCGGCGTCGCCGGCCGCCCACGCGCTGGCGTCGTTCGCATCCCACGCGCTGGCGTCCTGGGCATCGCCAGCGTCTGCGCGACCATCCGCGCCGGGGGCCACCGGTGTCGGCGCGAGGGGGGTGGGGGGCGCGTCGGTGGGGGCGTCGGTGGGCGGGGCGGTGGCTGCCTGGCCGCGCCACGGCGCGCGCGCCCTGCCGGCCCGCGCGCCGGCGGGACGCCCCGGGGGCGCGATGCGGTCGAAGCGCTCCACGGCCTCCCGGCTGGAGCGGGGCGTCGCCGGCGTCGCGCCCGGGCGTCCGCGGCTGCCACGCGCGGGGTGGCCCCGCACCCCACGGGGACCGTGCCGGGCAATGGCTCGGGGCTCGTCGCCGGGGGCGACGTCGGGGTCGGGGGCGTCGGGTGCTGGCCCGGGGTCGTGGGGCGGCTCGTCACCGGGGTCGGGCTCGTGGACGCGGCAGTAGCCCGTGGGCCCGGCGCGGTTGCGGCACGGGCGCCCGGTGGTGGTGGGCGCACCGCAGCGGGCGCCGTCGCCGGGGCCCCGACGTCGTCCGTCGAGGTCGATGACGTCCGCCTCGCTCATGCCGACCCTCCTGACGCGGTGCCGGCTCGCTCGTCGTCGGGCAGCAGGGCACGGAGCGCGCGCTCGGCGCGAGCGACCGCGTCGGCGTCGATCGTGGGGGCGATGCGCCCGCTGGCCGCGAGGTCATCGAGCGCCTCGGGGGTCGACACGCGGGGCTCGTAGCCCAGCACCGTGCGCAGCCGGGTCAGGTCGCCCACGCGTCCGAACTGCAGGAAGGGCAGCTGGTCCTCGGCGAGGTCGAGGTCGGCGGTGCGACGCGCGAGCCACGCCACGGGGCGCGCGAGCGGCGGGGGCACGCCCACGGTCGGGCGCCCGAGGCGGCGCAGCGCCTGCGACAGGAACACCACGCCGGGGCCGCCGACGTTGAACGTGCCCGGCACCGGATCGAGCGTGCTGCGCACGAGCACCTCGACGGCGTCGCGCTCATGGCACAGCTGCAGGCGCGGGTCGTAGCCCAGCGCGGTCGGCGCCACCGGCAGCGCCAGGTAGCGCGCCAGGACCGAGTCGATCGAGGGTCCCACCACGCTGGCGAACCGCAGCACCGACAGCCCGACGTCGGGGCGCTGCCGGCGCAGCTCGCGCGCGTAGCGCTCCATCTCGACCACGTCGTGGGTGAGCCCGCCGCGGCGCTCGTCGTCGACCGGGGCGTCCTCGCGGATCAGCCCCGGCGAGGTCGGGTGGCTGCCATAGACCGCGGTCGTGGACCGCAGCACCACCGAGCGCAGCGTCCGCGCGCGCTGGGCGGCCGCGAGCAGCTGCATGGTGCCGATGACGTTGTGGTCCTTCATGCGCGCGCGACCGCCGACGCGACTCGGGGTCGACACGAGCGCGAGATGCACGACCGTGTCGATGCGGTGCGCCTCCAGCACCCGCGCGATCAGCGGGTGGCGCAGGTCCGCGCGCACGAGCTCGGTGCGCTCGAGGTCGACGGGAGGCTCCCGCGTGTCGAGGCCGACCAGGTGGGCCACGCGCTCGTCGCGCTCGAGCCGCCGAGCGAGCTCGCCGGCGAGCGTCCCCGAGATCCCGGTGATCAGGATGCGCCGGTGCTCCTGCGCCATCGCGGAGGCAGCCTCCCTCGCTGCGGGTGGGCGGATCGGTCTCGTGGGTCTCGCGCCGCGCCCTGCTGCGTAGGGTAGAGCCCTGGCCGGGGCGGTGGGTGCACCGACCCGGGTCGCGGGCCGGGGCGCCTGGTGTGCCTGGTGGGGTGTGGGCGTCTTGGAGGTGTGGGCGTCTTGGCCGGTATCCCGGCCAAGACGCCCACACCCGGCCGTGGGGGAGGCCCTGCTGCGCGGGTGTGGGCGGTTCGGCCGGTATCCCGGCCGAACCGCCCACACCTCGCGCGCAGCGGGCCCCAGCACGCGCGCAGCGGGCCCCAGCACGCGCGCAGGGCCGCGCGCGACAGGCCCCAGCCTCACCGCGCGGCCAGCCTCCGCACGCGCGCACCCGCGCGCACCCGCAGGGCACCACGCGATCAGTCCCGCGTGATCTCCACCCGATCGCCGACGCCTGCCCCCAGCGCCGCCGCAGCGGACCCGCGGTCCACCGCCACCTGCAGGCGACCGAACGCGTCGGGCAGCGCGCCGAGCCCGCCCGCAAGGCCGGCGAAGCTCGTGGCGACCCGCCCACGGCTGGCCTCGCTCCCGACCGCCACGCGAAGCTCGTCGCCCGGGACCAGCCCCGCTCGCGACAGGGCGCCACCGTCGACGCCCAGCGCGAGGTTGCCGAACCGGTCGCGGCGGACCACCGCCGCACTGATGCGCCCCGCGACGACCTCCGCGCGTGGGACGTCCACCGTCACGAGCGCAGCCGGGTCGAGCGGCTCGGCATCCGACGAGGGTCGCCCGTGGGTGGCGAGATGCGCGGCCGCCGGCGCGAACACGTCACGGCCGTCGAACGTCGCAGCGTGCCCGGCTGGCGGGTCGGGCACCGGCAGCGCCCACGCCGCGCGAACCCCACCGCGTGCCTGCGCGGCGGGCAGCAGCAGCCCGTTGTCGGGCCCGACCAGCCAGACGCGCGACGCGGCGTCGTCGGACGGTCCTGCCGCGAGCAGCACGCCACGTCGGTCGCCGCCCACGCCCGGGTCCACGACCGCGAGCAGCACCGCACCGGCCGGCAGCCAGCCGATCGCGTCCTCGAGCGCCGTCGCCGCCGGCAGGACCTCGTGGGCGTCGAGCTCGTGCACCAGGTCGACCACCCGTGCCCGCGGGGCCGTGCGCGCCAGCACCAGGTGACACACGCCGACGAAGGGGTCGGCGTGCCCGTAGTCGGACGCGAACGCGATCAACGGGGTGGCGGGCTCGGTCACGGGCTCACGGACAGAGGGATCAGCGGCGCAGGAAGAGGTTGAGCAGCAGGGTCAGGATCAGCGAGATCAGCAGCATCGAGGTGATCGGCAGGAACACGCGGGTGCGCTCGCCCTCGAACCGCAGGTCACCCGGCAGTCGGCCGAACCAGCCGAACGCGCCGAGGGCGACCAGCCCTCCGATCACCACGATCGCCAGGCCGACGCCGACGATCAGCAGACCCAGCGTGCGCGAGTCCATGGCCCCGACTGTACGAGGCAGGCTCGGCGCCAGCCGAGCCCTCCCCGGGGGCCAGGCCCGGGTCACCCCTGTGACCAGCGCTCCCGCTCGGTCACCGCGCGGGCGAGCTCGCTGCGGACGCGGTCGGGCTCGTCGTCGACCTCGTGCCACAGCCAGCGGTCGACGCGCCAGCCGAGCTGGGCAAGGCGGCGATCGCGGGCCCGGTCGCGCTCGGCGACCTCGGGCAGCAGATGCGGCGGCCCGTCGATCTCGACGGCGTAGCGCAGCTCCACGAGCGCGGTGTCGACCTCGGCGAGCGGGACGCCGCGCCGCGGATCGATCACGGGGTGCGGGGCGCAGGTGAAGCGCGCGTCGACGGCGCGGGCGAGCGCGCGGCCTCGGCGCTCGACCTCGGAGTGCGACAGGGTGCCGCGCAGGTGGTCGAGGGCCTCGGCGAGGCGCCGTCGGCCGGGGAAGCGGTTGCGTTGGCCAAGCGCCACCTCGACCTCGTCGAGGATGGCGCGCCGCATCGCGGTGGCCCTGGCGAGCTCACGGACCAGCGTGTCGGCGTCAGGGACCTCGGCGGCGTGATCGGCGAACGCCCGGCTGGAGACGACCACGGGGAGCCCCGAGCGCTGATGCACCGCGAGGCGGTCGAACTGGCGGGTGCGGTGGATGCGCGCGGGCAGGTCGCGACGGACCTTGGTGGGAGCGGGCACCACGAGACTGGGGCGAGCTGGCGGCTGGGATCGCAGGCCCCAGAGCCACAGCGCCAGCGCGCCGGTCACCAGCGGGCCGCCCGGCAGCAGGGCGACGAGGCTCGCGGCGTCGCGGAGCACATCGGGCGGCGCCCCGCGCGGCAGCCATTCGCCGCGGTGGCGCGGAGCCCAGTCGGACGCGCGCAGGCGATTGGTGAGCGTCGAGCCGGGGACCCCGGCGGC